>NZ_CP009528.1:3618976-3923720 GCF_000970025.1 Methanosarcina barkeri MS | reverse complement strand
GTAATTTCCGGAAGTAGCTTGAGATTTAGCCGGTTGTTGTTCAGAATCAGCGGTTGAATGTGGGCCGCCTGCTTGTGCGTATTCTCGTTTTGGTCTTTGAGTTAGCTGTTCTTTGCACAAATCTGTTCGTAAATGGCCCTGATCTGAGTTTTCAGCTCTATAATCAAGGAGAAAGAATTCTTCTCCATAATACAGTAATTTTCTCCCAAAATGACTACATTTTTAACAAATGACTTTCATAATAGCTCGTTAAATAAAAACGGTACTGTGTAGTTGACTGGGGCTGCCCTTTAGATTGGATTCGACACATACTTAAAATTTATATTAGTTCCCATCAACTACACAAAACTCATAAGGTTATCCAGTATACCTGTACAATTTTTCTATTGGAATGTAAAATCTCTTTTTCAAAGATACCATTGTACTTCTGAATTATTTTACTTGAAGCTTCATTATCTTTATAACATGCAAGCATCACTTTTGATAATCTAATTTTTCTCGCATATTCGAGTGTCATTTTCAGCATTTGTGTGGCATAACCTTTTTTGCGTTCGGAGGGATGTACACCGTAACCACTGTGTCCGTAATTACGTAAAATAAAGCTCTGTTTTGTCAAGCAGAGCGTTGCCATGTAATTCGTATTCTCCGATATCAAAGTGTTCTTTTTTATATTCTAAAGCAGTCTCTTCAAGCTCTGTAGTCGGTTTTATTAATTCGAGTTTATCCCTAAAGTACTTCTCTAACATTCATTCGGGCATTTATTACGATAAATGTAACAATTTTTGTATCCGTTGTACTTTCTGAAATTTCTGCAACAAAACCAGATTAAATGCCTGAGTTTTATTGAAGAGTCTGGTAACTATGTGTATGTACAAGAGTTGAATTCCATTATATTTTTAGATCCTTAAACGTTAAATAGAGCTCCAGATAAACAATTTATCATTACCGAAGTGAACCATGCTCGGTAGTTGAGAAAAAACCAGGGGGTGTTTTAACGGTTCAAAAGTTAAATAATAGGGTGGTGGGATTATGGTATTAGTTAGTAAGAGATGGATTTTAGATAATGTTCAAATGTTGTACTGCTCCAGTGGAGTACTTGACCTTGACGATATCAGGGATTTCAAGGAACCTGAAGAGGGTTTTGAAACAAATCTGAGCCATATTGAGAAGCTGGAAGTAGAGAAAGGAGAAAGAAGGGAAACGTTCCATGTCCTTATTCCTGGCGGGTTTGGATGGGCTGAAGCGTTCCCTTTCACTGCGTGCCTCGAAGAAACTGAAGAACATTGAATGTGTAAAGGATATCGGATGTTAAAATCGAATAACTGTGGAAAAAGATCGAACTGTGGAAAAAGATCGAACTGTGGAAAAAGATCGACTACGATAAACTCTAAAATATAAAATAAATATATTAAAATAAAAGAAATAAATTAAGCGTTTTCTGACACTTTTCTTCTTGCTTTTCTATTTGTCTAACTCACTTTATTTCCACGCTTGAATAGAAACTACTTGCATAGAAACATTTATACTGATGCCAGCTAACACAACAATTGAACAATTTAACCAAAACTGATTACAAAAACATGACGTTTCATAACATCTTTAATACTTTTCACCCAAAGATTCAGGAAGCCATCAAAACTCTTGGCTTTACAAAACCCACAGAACCTCAGGAAAGGTCATTTCCTCACATAATGGATGGAAAGCATACTCTTTTGATAGCTCCTACGGGTTCAGGCAAGACCGAATCAGCCGTGCTGCCTGTTTTTGATAGTATCCTGAAAAAGAAACCTGAAGCCAGAAAGGGAATCTCAGCCCTTTATATAACTCCATTGAGGGCACTTAACAGGGATATGCTTTCTCGTATTGAAATCCTCGGGCAGTTGCTCGACATCAAAGTCCAGGTTCGGCATGGGGATACTCCGCAAAGTGAAAGACAGCGCCAGTCGAAAAATCCCCCTGATGTACTGATCACTACTCCTGAGACCTTGCAGGCAATGTTTACCGGCTCCCGCCTGCGCCAGAACCTTGAAACCGTGACTCATGTCGTGATAGACGAAATCCATGAGCTTGCAGGTTCAAAACGTGGAACTCAGCTGGCTGTTGGGCTTGAGAGGCTTGTGGAAATTTCAGGCGAGTTCCAGAGAATCGGGCTTTCTGCAACAGTCGGGAACCCCTGGGAAATTGCAAAGTTCCTGGCAGGCAATGGAAGGGATTTCACTGTAATTGAGGTAGCCCTGTTGAAACTGCTTGAGTTCGATGTTGTCAACCCTCAGGTTTCAGAAAAAGGAAAAATACAGGAAAAAGAAGTCTTGAAAATTGCAAAAACAGTTGGCTGCGAGCCTGAATTTGCCTCTCACCTGCTCTGCATCCGGAAAATTGTCGAAGATAGTCAGTCCACTCTTATTTTTGTAAATACGCGGCAGAGTGCCGAAGCTCTAGCTACCGGTTTTCGGAAACTCGGGACATCCATAGGGGTACACCATGGCTCGCTTTCTTTTGAAGCCCGTGTGGAAGCTGAGGAAGCTTTCAAATCCGGAGCCCTGAAAGGCCTTATCTGCACCTCGTCAATGGAGCTTGGAATCGATATCGGAAACGTCGACCAGGTGGTCCAGTACGGGTCTCCACGCCAGGTTTCACGGCTGCTCCAGAGAGTCGGAAGAGCCGGGCATAAGCTGCATTCTGTTTCCCGAGGCACTATCGTTTCTATGGAAGTCGACGATACTGCAGAAAGTATGGCAATTACGAAAGCTGCACTGGAAGGCAGGGTGGAAGAGGTTTCTCCGCATATAAAATCCCTGGATGTCGTGGCAAATCAGATTGCAGGCATGGTTATGGATTTCGGGGAGATTGAAATTGATAAAATTCTCAGGATTCTTCAACGGACGTACCCATTCCGGGATCTGCAGCTTGAAGAACTGCAAAGGGTTGTGGACCAGATAGGGGATTACAGACTTGTCTGGCATGAAAAAGGTTCAAATATCGTCAAGAGGCGCAGGAAAAGCCGGGAATACTATTACGAGAACCTTTCCATGATCCCGGACGAAAAGAAGTACGAGATCTATGATATTGTAAGTGGAAAATCAGTCGGCGTGCTGGATGAAGCCTTTGTCGTAAACTTTGCGGAACAGGGCGCCGTTTTCATAACGAAAGGCTACATGTGGCGGGTCGTTGAGATGCCTGACCGCGAGCAGGGAAAGGACAGAATCAAAGTCGAGCCCGTGGAAGGTAAGGGTGAGGTTCCAAGCTGGACCGGTGAAGAAATCCCTGTGCCTTTTGAGGTCGCTCAGGATGTAGGAAAGCTAAGGGCGGAAATTGCAGCTTTTATCCGCGCAGAACTTGACGATGAAGCTATTGCCGAACAGCTTCAGGCGAAATATCCGGTAACAAGAAATGCAGTGCTCGAATTAATCCGCCTGGTACGTGAACACGTAGAAGGAGACTTCCCCCTGCCTGATGCGAGCACGATTGTGATCGAAGACGAAGGAGATTCTGTGACTCTGAACGCCTGTTTTGGCCATAACACAAACGGCACTCTTGCGAGAGTCCTGACCTCACTTCTTTCAGCCCGCTTCGGGAGCAGTGTCGCCCAGGAAGTCGACCCCTACAGGATTCGGTTGACCCTTCCGCGCCGGGTAGGCTCTTTCCAGATTCGGGATATGCTTCTCTCCCTCCGTCCCGAACACGTTGAGCCGATCATAGAAATGACCCTGAAAAACACAACTCTGATGAAATGGAAAATGGTTCACGTTGCCCGAAAATTCGGAGCCCTTTCCCGGGACATTGACTACGACCGGATCAGCATGAAAAAGCTGCTGGAAATCTACCAGGGATCTTCAATGTACGACGAGGTTATTCGGGAAATCTTTCACGACCTGCTTGACGTCCCGAGGACAAAAGAAGTCCTTACAAAACTTGCAGCCGGCGAGATTTCAGTTGAAGTTTCCCTTCCAACCCCAATCGGTTCAGCCGGTTTTGCCATGAAAAAAGACCTGGTCGCACCGGAGAAAGCCGACCGATCAATCGTGCTTGCACTTAAGGAACGCATTATGAACGACAGAATCGTTCTATTCTGTACGAACTGCAAGAAATGGACTTCCCGCCGGCAGGTAAAGAACGTCCCTGAAGAAATCGTCTGCCCGGTCTGCGAGTCCAGGATGATTGCAGCCCTCAAACCCTGGGAAGAAGAGGAAATCAACCTTGTCAAAAAACAGGCAAAAAAGGTTAAGGTTACCCCTGAAGAAAAGAAACGGATACAGAGAGTTTATAGAAACGCGAGTATAGTGCATTCGCAGGGAAAAAAGGCGGTTATTGCGCTTGCGAGCAGAGGGGTTGGGCCTGAAACGGCGTCAAGGGTTATTGAAAAAATGAGGGTGGACGAAGAGGCATTTTACAGGGATATTCTGGTTGCGGAAAGGAATTATGTGAAGACGAAGAAGTTCTGGGAATGAGATCCAGGATATAATGTATACTGGTGCACTATTGAAAGTAAGAATATGAGTACTGAAATAAATGCATGTTAAATAGCAGTAGATAATAGCACTTATATAATCACTCCTTAATATTATGTAGCAAAGACATCTGACACAATCACTTTATAATGTATACCATTTTTCGCCCTCCGTCTACAATAATCAGATGTCTTTATTCCCCAATTCAATTTTCTTTTTTGTTTATTTATGATTTGAATCAGTTTGCTACTCTAAAACTCCAAATAATTGTAGCCTTCAAACCCTGGGAAGGAGAGGAAATCAAGCTTGTCAAAAAACAGGCAAAACAGGTTAAAGTTGTCCCTGAAGAAAAGAAACGGATACAGAGAGTTTATAGAGACGCAAGCGTAGTACGCTCGCAGGGGAATGAAGATGGTTATTATGCTTGCCAGCCGGGGGATTGGACTTGAGGCGGCGTCAAAGGTTATTGAAAAAATGAGGGTGGGTGAAGAGGAGTTTTATAGGGATATTCTTGTTGCGGAGAGGGATTATGTGAAGACGAAGAAGTTTTGGGAATAAGAGAAAGATATAGATAAGCATCTTAAAACTCGCTAATTAGTCTTCTAACATTTCTTCATCGCTTTCTAGCCAACTTTTTATTGATTTTTTTGCTTCTTCAGAGAGCCATTTGTAAAAGTTCCATGTAGGTGATCCAACTGGATACTTTTCCATAAATTCTTGAGCTCTATCACGAACATTCTGATCTTCATAACTTGGTTCACCAACGAGTCCTGTCCTTCCTCCATAAAGAGTTGAGTTTGATAGATCAGATCTTACTTCTTCGTAGCAGTCGTCACTAATCGCTTGCGCACTCACAAGTACGTTTGAAACAAAACCAGAATGTGAAAACACGAAGGTTGAAGGTGCTTCTTTGACTAAAAGTCCAACTGTTTTTATTTTTTCTTCATCTCCAGTATCTACCCATTCATTGAGAACTTCAAGACTAGTCAATGAAATATTTTCTGAAATATACGAATATAGCTTTGGGAGCCAAAAAGAGTCTTTCAAATCTGGATTTAACGATCTATCTCTAACTTTTCGAAGAATATTTTTATAATGTGAACTAAGGGATATCCCATTTAATCCTTTGTCGTAAAAACCGTTATAAGGTAAAGGCTGAAATCGGTTACTTGTACCATGCTCTATTTTCTTGGACAAATCTACTCTTTCCAAAAGGACATCAACCAATTCCTCAGGTATTTTGGTACTGCAATATGTTAGAAAAATGTTTAAGTCATATAAATTCTTTTCAAGTACGTGGACTTGACATACTTTTTTAAGAATGAACCCTAGTTGTGCTTCATCTAAACTCTCAGGTGGAATGCCATACTCTGGATTAAATATACCACAATAAGTATCAGCTATTTCTTCGTCCTCCCCAATTTCAACACCTAAAGCAAGCTCAATAGCTTCATCCCTCAAGGTATTGGGGAAGTGTCCAAGCGATTCAATAGCTAGGTTTCTTATGTCTGCATCTACAGAACTTAGTAGTTGTGTAATTATTTTGATTTCTTCATTTTTTATTTTAAACGCCCATCCTGTGTGTGCATAGCCTTCTGCTATGGAATGACATAAAATAGGATCACTGCCATCAACAGCAATTTCTGTTAACTTTATAGCCATAGCCTCGTCTTTTTCTCTAATTCCTGATAATAAGAACTCTAAATAATTAGCTAAAGGCTTTGATGTATCAGACATAATGTGATTACAGACTTCAGAAGCAACTTCTTTATCTGTAGCGCAAAGGACTCTCAAGAAGTTTGATGGATAAATTAAAATCTCATTAATTTTAAAATTGGTAATTATCTTATTAAGAGCATTGAATACTTTTCCCCCTTCATTATCACATTTCTCCAAAAATCCTTTAGATACCTCTTTTATTTCTTGGATTACTTCCTCTTGATGCTCCTTAAAGTTCTCATAATCTTTGTCATAATGATACCAGATAGCTCTCACAAGTCTGATCTCAAAATCTTCGGGCAGAAATTTTATGATTGAGCTGGCTTTATCTTTAACTTCTGGTTGGATAGTTTGTCTAGCATGCCATGCAAGTGAAGACTTTATCTGGATCTTTATAATAGGATCTGTAGTAATTTTGGAAATATCCTCTATAATATTAAGTATTTTCCTTTGTTCTGGAAGCCATGATTCAATTTCATCAGTAGAAACTTTCCTTCCATAAAAACCAGTAGGTGATCTTAAAGCCTGTGAAAGACTTTTCAATGCTCTTAGTGTTAATTTAGTTGATTCAGATTTTAACTGAGCTTCTATTAATAATATGGCTTTTCTTCTTATCTCTTTTGTATTTTTATAAGGAATTGGGTAAGGTATAAACTGTATCTCGGCTCCTATAGGCTTATCAAATATTATTTCTTTTTCTAGTATTGGATCAAGTATATCTAAGAGTGAGCATGTGTATTTAGGATCTGTATGATTATTTATCTCTTTTTCAACAAAAGTAATAATCTGGGAACTATACTCAAAAGATTTGTACATTTGATATTCGGCCAAATTTATGAGTACTGTCAATGCATGGTTAGAAGCAGTACCTCCATTTTTTATCTCTATTTCTTTTTTAGCTAAATTCCAAAGAAGTCCGCAAGACTGTTGAAAGTAGTCAAAATTGTAACTAACATTTTTTAATAATGGGGGAATTGTCCTTAATACATCTTTATGAGTGAATTCATATAATGGTGCATAATCACTTTTGGATTTGTTAATTGGGTTGTTTATTGGGTTGTTAATTGCATATCTAATTAAGTGCAGTATCCTCTGGGGTTGAAAATAAGCTACTTTTTCAAATTTATTCAATAAGACTACTTTCTCTAAGTTTGATGAATTTTTGAATTTTTCTTCTATATTATTCCATATTTCTACTAAAAGATCAGTTTCTCTATTTTGTCTATTTACTCGCCAGTCTAGTTCTGACAAATTCTCTAAAATGTTCTTGAGATATGTATCTCCAAAAGCTTCGAATATTTCTTGAGAGTACCCAGTTGAATAGCCATCTGAAGTAATACATGAATTGTGTAATATATAGTCTGACAAAACATCGGGAGTTATCCTGAGTTTAGATCCCACACGATAGAGCAATCCGCCTCTTTCTAGAGTATTAATTGATATATTAATCTTCGATTTTTTTACCTCTAAGAATTTGGCCGTCTTTTCAATGAATCCATTGTCTTTTTGGATTGGAGATAGAATGGATATGATGGAAAGCAGGTCTCTACAAAAAGTTGCGTCAAGATCATCACTAATAATTCCTGCTAATATGTCTTCCTGAAATCTACTAAAAACAGCATTTTGAAACTCTTCGTCCTGTTCTAAAAGAGCTGGCCGTACTTTATTTTCTGCAATAAGTTTTGCTCCAATAACTAAAACTATAGTGGAGTCTTTGGCTACTTTAATTAACGGTTCTAAATATTCGTGATGTTTTGATCCAAGTATACTTTTTCCAAGTTCCTCTTTTTCTTTTCTTTTAAGCTCCCCAATTTCAGAAATCTCTTCAATCTTGCGAGTATCAAATCCGCATTTACTATAGCTGCTTTTAATATAATTTAGTCCGTGAGGTCTGAAAGCCAGAATCATTTTTATTGGGGACTTTATTATAATTTCGGCTTGTTGAGCTGTTTCTAGTAATGTAATAATATCTTCTCTTCGATGGGCATCGTCTACTACTATAGTACATTTTCTTTTAGGCAATTCACGAATTGACTCTTTTGTTAATGGACTTTCACTAACGTATCTTAGTTCCCATTCATTGTGTTTTAATTCAAAATTTTTCCCAAATTCAAAAAGTATTCTGCTTTTTCCAATGCCTCCCCTTCCAGGTAAAAGGGCTATCTTTTTGTCAGATTCTAAGAAACTATCTAACTGTGATAAGATATCACTTCGACCTACAAAGTGATATTTATGGTTCAATAAGTTTGTACTTTCGAGGGAACGAGAGAAGAATTCCTCTGCAGTTAAAAAAGATTTTAAATGAATTTGGCATTCTTCTATATGTTTTTTGAGCTCTTGGTTTGTATCTTTTTCATAGTCTAATAATAATTTATCTCTTAAGTCTGGATTTTTTTGAACATTATAATCTAATATATTTAGAAAATTAGTTATAATTTCTGTAGCTTCTTCTCTCGAAAAATATCCTTCGTCAAAATAAGTAATAAATTCTTCTATAAGTTTTTCACCAAATAAGTTCTTTTCTGAAGAATTAATATAATTTTCTGGATGTTCGATATAATTCTTCATTAAGTTTTCTGCAGGAGATTCATATAAAAAACTATCAATATGAATCTTTGTCAACTTTGGGTGTTTTGGTGTCACCTTATTAATTGAATCATCAAGGACATCTGCGTAAGTATCATGGTATTTTTTAATTATTTTTTTGGCACTATCATATAATGAATTGGCTAAAAGTCCATCGGCAATTCCACCAAAGCTCATTTGATCTTCCCGTTAACTTTTTGACTCTGAACTCATTAATTTCTCAAAAATATTTAGATAATATAAAGCTTCTATATCCTTTAATTATATTTTCCTGTTTTGCTTTCGACTGTTTATTCTGGATATTCCTCTAGCAAATACATTAAACATTTATTGAGTTCTACTTATTGGAAAAACTCAAGTAGGCTTTAAATGTTTCTGTGACAAATTTCAATCTTCTGCTGTAATGCTTTGGGAATAGATAAATTCCAAGTTAGCGGCGCAATCGAAGAACCTCTAATCGAATAATTTTAGGAGGGCTGGGGTGGAAATATAATAAAAAAGTTATATCACTTCGGCTTCTGCTTTTTTTCAGCCAATTCTTGTCAATAGTTCTGCCGGTAGCAGCTTTAAGTACTCACAGATTAAATGTTATTCTGGTAAAGATGGAAGGCGAGAGCTTGAGTTATACGGTTCTGATCGAACAGGACAAAGATGAGATGTATATTGCAAGGGTTCCTGACATACCGGGTTGTTATACTCAAGGAAAAACAGTTGAGCAGGCTATGGAACGTATAAAAGAAGCAATACAGGTCTGTCTTGAGGCTGAGGAACTTGAAGATATTACAGGCGGCACAATGGGAAGATTTGATGGAGTTAAGTGAAAATATAATAAAAAGTGATATCATTCCAAACTTCGACTTTGTCAAATCTGCTTTCTTCTTCTTTGGTCGGCATTTTAATTCAGCATACTTAAGCTACACCAGAAAATCGCTGAAGTCAATTTCTTCCCCCCTTCTCAACTGATTTCGGAGATGAGTAAGTTTGCTGTCTATTTTTTCGAGGCTCTTCAGGTATTTTTTCTCATCCGGTGTGGTTTTTATACGTTTTGAAATCCCGCCATTTTGAATGACCAGTCGCTGGTCTGCCGATAGAGCCAGAAGAGGGTCATGAGTACTGATTAAAACTATCTTGTTATTACTTACCAGAAGTTCCAGAGACCTAACCTTGTCGACGCCTGCATTCTCAATCTCATCGATAAGGACAACAGATGCCGGGCTGAGAAGTGCAGTATCTGCAATCATCAGAGCGCGGGATTGTCCCCCTGAGAGCTCCGTAACAGGAGTTTCCCTGCTGAAAGGCTCTCCTGCCAGGATGTTTGCAGTATCATATATTTTCTGAACAATACGAGATACCTCGTCAACCATACGGCTCTCGGCATGCATGGTCAGAAACTCCTCGACACTGAGGTCCATAACAAAATTCATGTTCTGTGAAAGCTGCGCGATAAAACGCCCCTCAGTCGAGAAACGCTCCTCATCACCTGGAGCCCGGCCATTAACCAGTATTTTTCGGCCTGTAGGAGTATCCTCCTGAGCCAGAGATTCAATATCAGCCAGAAGACGGGACTTGCCTGATCCTGTAGGACCGACAATTGCAGTCACTTCACCTTTTTTTAGATTTACCGAAAAGGCTTCTTTTTCACCATTCTTATTACGTCCAGGGAGCACTGTCAGGGATTCAACTGTGGATCCGCTGCCCTGTTGAAGAGCTTTTGCCTGCTCAATAAATAGAAAGAAACCATCAATAAAGGCGAGAGAGCTGCTTCCCATCTCTACAAAATAATCTTCACCAGGTGTTGAACCCAGTTCTTCCAGTTTTATGTTCCCGAACTGCACAGGATCAATTGCAAATGCAGAGAAATAGTCCTCTATCCAGGGCATCATCTCCCTGAGTTCATTTATCGTCATATGAAGTAAATCTGTTCGCAAGCTATTCTTCTCCCTGAATTTATTCTTCTCCTCTGAAATTTACCAGCTTTGAAACCCCAATCTGCTTGTCATCCCCGATTTTTCTCTCTCCAAGACAGTATGAACATAGAGCTCCAGGCATGGTAAATCGAAGTGTAGCTCCCTGAAGAGTTTCCAACGTAGAGGCTTTTTCCACAAGTTTTGCAAGATAGAAACTACCCTGTCCTGTAACACCATTAATCTGAACTATCATTCCTCTGGGGTTAACCTGTCTGACCCTGTATGCAAAGACCTCACGTTCTGCCTGGGAGACAATATCCCCTTTAGTAATAACAACAATGTCTGCAAGTTTTAACATGGGGCCGATTTTTTTAGGTGTGTTGACACCACTCAAGTTATCAATAACACAGATTGCCAGAACATCTTTAATATGTGGAGAACAGCGGTTGCAAAGACCTGCACTCTCGGTAATCAGAAAATCAAACTTCTTCTCTTTGGCCCACCTGAGGGCTTCTTCAATATTGCTTACAAAAAAGTGGTCAGGACAGAGTCCTCTGGAGAGACCGGTCTTGACCGGAATATTGTGAGCTGAATAGTGTTCCTCATCCTGAGCCGAGAGACAGTCAAATTTTACCACACCGATTGTGAAACCTTTCTGTTCAAGCTCTTCAATGGTCTTGATAATGATGCTGGTTTTTCCTGAGGATGGAGGACCTGCTACCGTAACAAGCCTCACACAATACCTCCAGTTTCATAGAACTGTTTATTGAAAACTCCTTCAAGCTCTTTTTTAAGTGCTCCTATGTCATTGTTCATCAGGAAGTCCCAGCCCAGCCAATAGAGTTTGATTCCTTCAAGATTATTTTCAACTTCAGGATTTGTTGTCGGGAAAAAAGCTCTGGCAGAAATTTTCGCAAATTCTTTCCCACAGAAGAAATCCGTGATCTCCTTAACCCGCTCTGCACCACTTTTTTTAACCAGCATCTGCACAGGGCTTACAATAGCACCTTCCGAAGGTATATTGATTGTTATCCTGGATTTATCTTGAATTTTCTTAGCAAAGAAGTAAGGCATGATATACATAGGTGGTACGTCATCCTTTTTGCTGTCTATCATTTTAACCATCTCGGACGGATGGATTCCTGTATATACTGAAGAAGCAAGCTTTTTAATTCCCTCCATACCGTACAGCCGGTAGAACGGAAGCAGTACCCCATTACAGAAAAAGCCGTCCTGCCCCCTCATAACAACCTTATTCCGGTACTCCTCTTTTAAGATGTCTTCCCAGGACTCCGGTTTGCTATCATCCTTCATGAGTTCATCTATTGTAACCAGAACCAGAAGGTTTGCAGAGATCATGGTAAACTGTCCACGAGGATCGGCAAAACCGATAGACTCAAAATCACTGTTCATTGGGGATGAATTAAGATTTACAAAATATTCCTTATTGAGAAAATTCTCCTGGAAGGGTTTGTGGTAGAAGCTGTTGATATCAGAGCTGATGATTATATCCGGAAGTTCGTCAATCGATGTAACCGAATCGATATAGGCATAATAAGAGAGCTCATGATTGACATTACCTTCGACAAGAGAATGGAGTACATTATTCATTTGTCGGCTGTATTCAGATGAAAAATCATCAAGTGCACGGTTAAAAGGCATCTTCATGCCGCAGGGTAAAAGGGCAAGAAGGGTCAGCTCTTTTTGTCGTTCCGGGGAGTCTGCAAGGGTAAAATCTCCTTTTGCTTCATTGTTCAGAACAGCCTGATTCAGGAGCTCAATAAAAGAGTCTTTATTCACCGATACCATTGAGAGGGCTGTTTTCAATTTTAGTAAAGGACCAAGCTTTTCAAGAACTTCCTTATTTTCAAATTTCTCCATCCCATGCTGTTTGAATATTTTTAACAGAAAAGGATAGTCACTTAAGATCTGGTATATACTCATTGTTTCATCAATTGCTTTCATATCATTCCACCTGATATGTTTTTGAACAGTATCTTATCTCCTTTTATGGCATTCATATTAAAATTTTTAGAGGGGACTTTCATTAAGGAAAAAACTTATGTTATTAAATCTTGCCAATTCCGCATTTGCACCAGCCCTTGTTTTTTGTTCTTGTTTAGTGGAATATCAATTATTTCAATAAAGATACAAACATATAAATATTGTCATCTAGGAAGTGATCTTCCTATATGACCACTAAATTAGCTCATCATTTGCTCCGTTAATGCTTGACTTTCATATACGCTCGTTATCGTTTCAAAAGTTCTCTTAATTTCACATCTATGCAGAATTACTGTCAACAAATCTGATGTATTCTTTGCAAATACAGTACTCTAACGCAACTGTGTATATTTAGCCATTTTTTCAGGATTAGCAGTTGAGTTTCTTACACGAGAATATATACGAGAATATATTCTTCTGCTAATGATCAATGTCAGCATTGCTGTCTATCTTATATTCTTATAAAAACGTATACAGAAGATGGGATTTTATGCTTAACCAACGATGTGTGAATGGAAATCTTATAATACATCCTCTCTAAATTTATATAGTATATACTGAATTTTTAGGGGTGTGTATATGAAAAAATACATCTACTTCACATTATTTATTTTACTAGTTGTACTGATTATCATCGGCTTCGCCGGATCACAAAACGGTGATAATGTTTCTCAGGCTCAACTAAATTCGCCGCTGAACACCCTCAAGTCAGCCTACCAGGATATTGCATGGGGAACTAATGTCCAGAAGCATTTGAAGATACTTAAAACAGATCTGGACGGTGTATCTAACGCGACAAACAATTCTAATTATACCATGCTCGCAGTGTATGCACAATACATAGTAAATGATACTCAGAGCGCCATTCAGGAAAATGATCAATATACCGTATCTCCCAAACTCCAGGATGCGCAGAAAGAATGGAGGTTGGCTCTTCAGGACTATAACTCTGCAGGTCAGTTTTTGTTGCAGGGAGCAAATGAAGCGAAAAATGGCACTGTAGGAGCTGAAAATTTCCAAAAGGCCGGAACACTTCGCAGTTCCGGTACAGGCCACCTTCAGAAAGCGTCTGAATTAGCAGGAATAACATAACATATTTCTTTTTTGAGGTGGGAGAAAGTATAGAAAAACTGCTGTCTTTACATAGGGCTCTGTTTTCTCCTTCAATGGTCTTCATTTTTAACTTCAGCATACTTTAAATGATCACAAAGAAATATATTTGCATAGAAAACACTGCCCCGAAAAAAGACTTGTTCGAAAATTTCTTCTTTCCTTGAAAACAGCGGAGCAACGAAGATTAGCTGTTTTTGGCTCTTATACAAAGGGGGAAAAAAGCCGGAAAGTGATACAGATATCATTCAATCGAGTTTTACATAACATAAAGAGAAAAAAGATTTTAGATTGAGAGTTTGGCTCAGACCACTACAATATTAAGTTTGAAAGTCTGTTCCTGGCCTGTTTTTGGCTCCCAAGATCTTTTGTATATTGCGTTTACCTGCTGATCTCCTTTAGCTATACCTTCAATTCTCCATAAGCGAAACCCACCTGTGCCAATAACTAAATTATTTTCTAAAGATTCAAAGGGGTGGTATTTGTCTGAGAGCTGGTTAAGTCCATTACTCAGCTTGAGTTGCCAGGAATAGCCCGTGCTCGGATTTTCTTTAAGCTTAAGGAAAAAAGAGTGTCCTTCTTTAATATAAATGGTATTTCCGTTGTCATTTTCGGTTATCATCTTATTTTGACTTGCTATGTCAGGTTTAGCACATACAGCCGCTGGAAGCGTCGCCAGAACTAAGCATACAATCAAAACTGTTATTCCATATCCAAATTTTGACACTGTACTGCCCTCCACTCACAGTAATATATTTACTGAACTATTTTCAGGTACATATCTTTATTTTTCATCCCTCTAACATTTAATCGGATTTTCAAAATCGGATTTTCAAAGCTTAGATTTATTCCGGTATATTATATTGTAATCAATCAAAAGCATGGATACATTTATTCCGGTATATTATACTGCAATCAAAAACATGGATAAAATCTGATACTGCGGATGAATATATATAATAAATAGAATAAATTTTCCTTATGATAAATAATTATAGAATATATAGACAATAATTTACTACATTATAATAAAATATATTTCTTTATAATGTGAAACAATAGGTTTTCAGTATACTGATATTAATATAAGAAGAGGCGGTATTATCCGGCTAAGAAAGAGGTTACCTAAAACAAATCTTGAAAGGCATTCCGAACTAATTGCAAATAACTGGATACAGCTGCGTGAACCTCCAAATATTGTGCCTGTTATGTTCGTAGCAATCCCACTAATGATCCTTGGTGCTCTGCTTTCTTTTAAAATCCTTGATATATTTTCGCCTTTCTCTTTTGTATATTTTGGTATCAGTCCCTCGAAAATCTCAGTAACAATAGACTTACAAGACTTTGTATACTTTATCGGGTTGAGTATAGTTATTATTTTCACTCATGAACTTTTTCATCTTATCTTTGTTCCAGATATTCTAACTTCGGACAAAGCGTTTTTAGGAATTACTTATTTTGGTGGATTTGCTTATTCATAAGAAGTACTGTCAAAATCAAGATTTATTCTTATCTTACTGTCACCTTTCTTTGTAATTTCGATAATATTGCCTGGAATTCTAGGAGTTCTGAATTTATTGAATTCTCTGATCAAATTTATAATTTTAGTGAGTGCAATGGGTTCCGGTGTGGATATGCTGTCCCTTGTCTTGATACTAATTCAGGTGTCTGCAGGTGCGTATTTAACTTGCAATGGAATGAGAACTTACTGGAAAATAACAAATTCAAGCATTCCTGAAAGTAACTGAGGATGTATAATCTTAAGGTAGACAGAAGATAAAAAGGTAGACAGAAAATAGACAAAAGGTAAACAAAAGATAAACAAAAGATAAACAAAAGATAAACAAAAGATAAACAAAAGATAAACAAAAGATAAACAAAAGATAAACTGAAGGTTGACAAAAAGTAAATAGGTAAATTTTTTCATCTCGGATTTATGCACTCAATGTATGAAATCAAAAATTGTAGACGTTTTTTTCTTAGACTTATATCCCAGGCAATTAAGCTTCAATATTGGTTTTTCAGTTACTATAATTTTTCCAGGCTCTATAATTTTCTAGGTCGCTTCTAATAAAATTAAGTGAAAAAACAAGTACTGCGACATCATCCACAAGTCCAATTAAAGGAAAAACGTCTGGAATGATGTCAACTGGACTTATTAAGTACAGAAAAGCGAATATTAGCAATAATGCGGTTTTCTTTGGAAGCGGGTATCTCCCTTTAAAAGAATCTAATAACATAGAAAACAATAGTCCTAAATAATACCAGATATTCCTGAAATCTGTTGAACGATAATGATAGTCTCTTACTTCTTCAGGAAAACCCAGGTCAGTGTCAAAAGTTTTTTCTGGGTTAATGTTAAAGTGTTCAAAATTTGCGTCAACCGGTTTCGTTCTGAGATTGTTGATTTTATCCATAATAATCCCCCAGTCTTATATTACTTCGATTTTATTTTAGTCATTGCAATTTTCAACTATCAAGTTTCTCAATTTCCATATAAACCGTCCCGGGGTTAAGTGGTTTGGCGTGAACATGATAAATCCCGCTTTCTGTCACATTAAATTCGGGATTTTCAGGAAGGTAGCTCTTTCTTGGTTGGGTCAATACAAATGTGTTTTGGAGCGCAATATACGAATCTTTGCTTATCGTCACATTTACTTTCTCTGGACCATTGGGGTTATCAATCCAGAATTTATAAGTTACACCTTCAGTGAGGTTAACTTGAAAATCAGATTCTTTAGATACCGATTCTAAGAGGATACGGTTTCCACCTTCCTGAAAGGCGGTAGCTATATAAAATAAAGTAATAATTATATAAAGCGGTATAAGACTCCTAGGTTTTTTGGGTTGTTCTGGCATTTATCTCCCCTCACTCGGCAGTTCAGATGCTCAGATCTTTTGAATCAATTCCTTTCACTGAGATTTCTTCTTAATGCATTTTTTCTCTTACTGAGGAATAAATCATAATTTTTCAGGCAGGTCGGTAGAGATTATAGGACTATACCACCTCTACCTCCAGTATTAGAATATTGAAGAAATTCTTTAAACTTCCATGCTTGCCAGCAATGCTTATGGATAATTGTAGATTCAGGTTTTACTTAGGTTCCTCTGCAATGCGCAGTACAATCTTCCCGCTAGTATGGCCGCTTTTACTCATCTCATGCGCTTTTTGTGCATCTGCTAAAGGAAGCACGGTTGTTACAATAGGCTTAATTTTCTTTTCGTCTATTATATTTGCTATTTGAGCGAGTTCTTTTCCGTCAGCCTGGGTCATGAGCCTTTCTGCCCGCACCTCCGAATGTCGGGCCCCCCAAACTCATGAATCCTTATTGCTTTCAAACTTTCACTTCAAAAAGCCTGTTTAACAAGTTATATCACTTTATCTCTTTAAGTGAGTATTCTTTAAGTGAGTATTCTTTAAGTGAGTATTCTTTAAGTGAATTTTGTTTCAATGTTCCCTATTTTCCTCCCCTATTTTCCCTAAATATACTGTCGATGCTTGTACATACTGTTCGAATATTCCTTACAAAAAGCCCGTTAAAATGCGTCATGGGGCCATTGCATTGATTACAATCAAATATAATATAATAATAAATCTATAAATCAATTTTTATTAATTACCCTTAAATACTATATTATAGTTTCACTCGCATTTTTAATTTTTTTTGTTATTATACAATAAATTAAATAAATTTGTAATTATTACGCTTCATGATTATATTTAAGGATTTAATAATTGCGAGTCAAGCCAAAATCCTCAAATTTGCAGAGAACAGCCTATAGAGATGCTGGTTTCCTACTTTGACCTATGATGTATTCTAAATTTGGACGTTTTATTGTCCAGAATCTCTATTTTTTGAGTGCACTTTTTAATCCTGGGTTAATTTTTTATAACAGTACAAATTTTCTATATATGTTGATAGTTTCCAAAATTTGTACAGTTCCTGCTGAAAAACGCTGTTCTTCTACGTTATAATTACAGCAAGCTCGTCAGGAAAATAAACCGGATAAGAATCAAAGTAAAAAAGATTATTTTGAGTGTTTTGTTTCTTTCGTCTTTTTTACGACTGACCTCAAAGTCTGGAGTTATGGAAACTATGAGCAATTCCATACTACTCAGTCAAACTGGTTCAACCGATTAACCAGTCAAATTGATTAACCGATTAACCATTCAAACTGATTTACCAATCTTACCGATTTAATTGATTTAATTTCAATTTCCTCGGTTCTAAAAAATCCTGTAATACCTCAAATAAATTCTCTATATCCGGTTATTAACTCCAATAATTGCTGTAAAAGCGAAATACCACAACTTAAAAAATTTTAATATGGGGAGCATTATGATGTGTGTAAAAGGAATCTTGAAAATTATTTTTTTAGTAATTTTCGCACTTAACCTTATGGCTGCAGGAAGTGCAGCAGCTAATGTGCTTTCTGTAAGTAACGACACTGGTCAGCCTGCAGATTTTACTAACATTCAGGCTGCTGTGGCTGCTGCAAATCCAGGAGATAAAATAGTTGTCAAACCCGGTATTTATGAGGAGAATATTGTAATCAACAAGAACATATCTATTGTTTCCGAATCTGGAAATTTCTCTGATACTATAGTCCGAGCAGCCGACGTTTCTCAAGATATCTTTAGTATCTGGGCAAACGACGTAAGCATTAAAGGTCTTAGCATAAGTGGATCTAACTCCGCCGGAATTCATGTTTTTGGATTTATTGATTGCCTCATTGAAAACAATAAACTGTTCAATAACAGCTGCGGTATCGATCTATACATGATGAGTTCAGGCAACAAGCTTGATAATAATGAAATTTCAAACTGTCTTACCGGTATCAGTCTTGGCGGCAGCCTGTACAATAATTTGAGTAATAATTTAATCTCAAATTGCAGTAAAGGAATTTCATTTTTTGACTCACCAAATAATTTCCTTGAGGATAATACCATTTCTCAAAATACGGAAGGTGTTTTTCTTACAGGCGAATCAAATAGCAATACTTTGAGAGGTAACACTGTAATCCTCAACGAAAAATCAGGACTGCATATTTACGAAACTTCAAACAATCTGATTTATAATAACTGTTTCAATAATACGGTAAACGTGAAGTCCGAAATGGTTTCGGGCACAAATATCTGGAACACTACAAAAACTGAGGGTACTAACATAGCTGGCGGCCCTTACCTCGGAGGCAATCTCTGGGAAATACCTGATGGGACTATATATCCTGAAAAAGCCAGGGACATTGATCTTGACGGAATTTTTGATTCCCAGTATAATATTGAAGACACCCAGTTCATAGATTATCTTCCACTTAACGAATTTGAGCCGGTAGTGATTACTGTAAATAATAGTACAGGGCCTGTTGCGGATTTTACCTCGATCCAGGCGGCAATAGACAATGCACTTCCTGGTGACACAATCCTTATTTTCCCGGGCATCTATGAAGAAAACATCAACGTGTACGTAAAGAATTTAACCCTTACCTCTCAATCTTCCCTTCATGGGGACACTAGTGGGAACACCAGTGAAGACACCATTATCAAGTCAGCCAGCAGTCTTAATGATGTTTTCTATGTTATTGCGGATGGAGTGACAATTCGCGGGCTGAATATAATCGGGTCTGTAGACTACCCCAGTTCAGGTATCCACCTTAATGGAGTTAAGTACTGCAATATCGAAGGCAACCAGCTTTCTAACAATTACATAGATCCTACTTCAGACATTTTCAGTGGGAACAGTTCCTCGATTCTCAGTAACTCCGGTGCGGCTACAGGATCTGGAATTCGTCTTGACTCTTCCAGCAACAATCTCCTCGACAATAATATAGTCTCAGGGAACGAAATTTCAATTTTCCTGCATAATTCCTCGGAAAATACACTTCTCAATAACTCGGTGTCCGGTAGTAACTATGGTATCTGGGTGGATTCTTCTAGCAATAATACGCTGGAAGGAAATATTCTGTCAAACAATAAAATCGGTGCTTATCTGAAAGTTTCCAGTGGAAATGTACTTAACAACAGTAAGGTGTCAGGTAGCACAAACTCTGGTATCAATCTGTGGGATTCTGTAGGAAATACATTAAGCAATTCCACAGCCTCAAAAAACAGTGTTTCTATCGTTTTGAGGAATTCCAGCACAAACCTGCTTAGTAATAACACGGTGTTGGATAGCAATTATGGTCTATGGCTGTACTCTTCGAGCAATGATAATAAGCTGGACGACAACAGGGCATTAGATAACCAGATCGGTGTCTACTTAAAGGAATCGAATGGAAATGTTCTTACAGACAATACTGCATTAAACAGCACCGTTTCCGGAATCAGTGTCTGGGATTCGGCTGAAAACACGTTAATTAATAATGAAGCCTCGAATAATTATGTCTCTATTTATCTGCAGAATTCCAGCGAAAATGCATTTTCCAACAACGCGGCATTTGGCAGCAATTACGGGATGTGGATTGCCTTTTGCAGTAACAATAGCCTGAGTGATAATAACGTCTCGAATAATTTATTTGGTTTCTATTTGAAGAATTCCAGCGATAACAGGCTGTCAGGTAACCAGGCAAATTCAAATTCCAGGCACGGAATCTATCTGGGTTCTTCAATGAATAATATCCTGAACAGTAACAGGGTTACTTCAAACTCGGAATATGGGCTCTTCCTTCTTGATTCTGGAAACAGCTCGATTTATAATAACTATTTCAACAACGTAAACAATATTTATCTGCAAGGTTCTAACGCAGGTACGAGCTTGAATACAACCCTGACACCGGCAAAGAATATTGTTGATGGAACTTACCTTGGTGGAAATTTCTGGGCTACTCCAAATGGAGACGGTTTCAGCCAGACTCATGAAGATAAAAATGGAGACGGTATCTGTGATGCAGCTTATACCGTGAATACAGAGGGTATTGATTATCTGCCCCTTGCAGATTCTCGTATCACAATCTAATTTTAAGTGCTGAAAAAGAAAATATCCTGATAAAATGTCTTGATTGTTAGGCATATGGGCAGCAGGAGATTCTGGCACGACCGGAAACCGAGGGCTGTACAGTTTCTTAGTAAATTGGAGGCTGTACAGCTTCATAGGAGGATTAATAGGAGATGTACGGCTTTTCAGTGAGTTAACAAAAAGCCTCCAGATTCTCAGATTTTTAAAGGATATTCGATGAAGTGGTTTTAAAAATGCTAAAAGGAGCTATACAGCTTTTCAGGAGGACTATTCCATGCTTTCTTCCAGGAACTTCTGAAACCACACAATATCAAAGTACTTTCCGAACTTCGTTCCTGCATCTTTAAACCTGCCGCATTCTACAAATCCATGTTTAAGGTGAAAATTCAGGCTGGCCTGGTTTTTCGAGGAGACATTTGCAAGGAGGCTTTTCATATTCTTCTTTTTAGCTTCCTGACACAGGAAATTTAGCAGCTTTGTTCCCTGGCCTTTTCTTGTGTATTCTGGCAGGATAAAATATGAGAGTACTCCGGTGTGCTGAAAATTAGGGAAGGGTAAATACGGCCTAAGGGCTCCGAGACCGATCACTCTGTTATCTTCTTCCATTACGTAAAAAGGGTAAGGCTCACTTTTGTTCGGTTCACTCTCATCGTGTGAGGTTTTGAAAAATTCCGGGCCAACAGGGATTTCGAGGTAGGCTGCAAAACTATTATCTATATAGTAATTAAAGATTTCAAGTATTTCCTGAGTATCTTGCGGTGTAGCCTCTCTTATCACAGGGGATTTGGGCTTATCTCTTTCCTGCATATGCTATAATCGGAATGTAAATATTTAAGCTCTTTTAGTCAGTTGCAGTACAAATCCTATCAAATCCTCTTCTATCTGGGCTTCTTATTTGTCATGATTTATATTTATAATTTATTATCAGTACGATTATATTTATATACTCATGCTATTGTATAATCCCATGTATTAGTACTCAAATCTACCCTATATTTCAGGTGGACTTTGATGTTTAAATAGGGGTCTAGAAGTCCAAAATTCTTGAGGCACCATATAATTGGAATGATACCTCTGGAATTTCGTCCTGAAAATAAAAAGCACAAGAGAATATATTTCTCAATGTACTTTTACAGAAGTGAAAAATAGATGTTTGTTAAACAAAACAATATTGTAGAACAGATCTGTGAAATACCGGTTACACTTGGAGATATCTCCGAGAGCATCTTTGGGGGTATAAACACACAAAACGGTCTACTTCACAGGCTTGCCCTTCCTGAAGAGGGCGGTTCCGACTCATATTACCTTTGCGAAGGCCTCTGCAGGCCTGTATTTATAGAACCTGAAATTGTTTATCCGTATGTATCAGGAGCCTTTTCCGAAAAATTTGCATTTCGCCCTTCATCTTATCGTTTCATGCTGCCTTATGAATTGTCCACAGTGGGAAAAAAGAACGAATACAACGTAATTCCCCCAGAAGAACTCAAGACAAGATTCCCTATGGCTTACGGGAGAATTCTGGAATTCAAAAGAAAGTTCCTCCACGATACCTCTCCCCTTAAATCTTCAGACTACAGTATAAAAGGCAGAAGATTTCTGGAGTACTTTAATACTCCTAAGATTATTGCTACCGAAGGCTATCATCTGCAGGCTGCATATGATGCTGAAGGAAACCATGTATTTGAGAACGGATGTGGCATTGTTCTCAAGGATCCAGAAAGGTATGCCTATATTACGGCAGTGCTTAACAGTTCGATTGCCAGGCTCTTTCCTTCAGTCTGTAAGTCTAAAATGGCATACTCGAGCTACACAGCCCCCTCAGTGATAAAACGTTTCCCAATCGTGTTTCCGGATAACAGGCTAACTGAAGATCTCATAGATACTATATCCAGTTACCTTGCGTTCCTGAACAGGGAAAAGTATGCAAAGGATTACGGAGCGCCAGACTGGCTTCGGGAACTTACATCATTCTACGAGCAGATTTCAAACCTTCTGGTTCTGGATACTTACTTCATAAACGACATTGATCCAGGGCTTCTGGATGCCCTTGAAGAAAATATCCATCCCTATGCCGGAGATATGAATTCTGAAGACAGTGATAATATTCTGAACGCACTGTACTATATAAAGCATCAGATTCTTGAAGCTTCAAGTTCTGAAAAATGCAAATTTAATCTGGGACTTCCTGAAATTCTCAATTTCTCTCAAAACAGTGGGGAATTCTGAAAATCCCTTTTTAATTTTTATCTTCGATAATGAAGGATATATCTTTCTCCAAACTCTCAAACGTTTTTATTTTTCATTATTTTACATTTAGATTTTTATCAATAAATTTATATATTTTGACTCCCCCTAACTCAGGGAGTAAAAGTGCTCTCAGGGCAAAAAAGTTAGTTTTCCAGTAAAATGGTTGAGACCGTGAAAGACACCTTTGCTGCTTTAATGGGTGAATTCCAGGTTCCATGCTGCAGAGTCCTGGAAGCGAATCAAGCAAGTTACTCCCTCCTTAATTCTCAAATATTCTTGAAATGATTCGCCCTGAGAGATTTTGACTTTGATTGAGCAAAATTAAGGTGCTCTATTCTTATAATTCCGAATTTTTCCAGGATTTTTCTTTTCAGAAAACAGTTTTCTTTCTCATTTTTGTAATTCTTTCTCATTTTTGTAATTCTTTCTCATTTTTGTAATTCTTTCTCATTTTTGTAATTCTTTCTCATTTTTGTAATTCTTTCTCATTTTTGTAATTCTTTCTCATTTTTGTAATTCTTTCTCATTTTTCTGACTCAATCTTTCCCATCTGCTTTCAAAAGTAATGTTCTAGTAATAACAGTTTGTGGGCTTCCTCACTTAATACATAAATTTATATATTTGGGCCTTGTGTAATTATTAGAACATTTTATGTTTTTTAACTTCTTTCGCTTAACTATCCCTATCTGCCTGACAGTAATTCATAAGAAGGTAAGCCTATCAGCCTGCTAATTCCCGCCGCTGCGTTCCCCTACATGGGAGCATTCATTTTTTCAGGAGTTATGTCGACTTTGCTTGCGATCAAAGCTAACAAAGCCTTCAAGTACCGCAGGATGGATTTCTCAAAATATTTCATACTTATTATGCTAAGCATGTCTCTATGGTCCGTTAATTATGCCTTTGAGGTCGGATTCATGGATATCAAGCTCAAATATCTCTTTGCCCGTCTCGAGTATATTGGGATGGCATTTGCTCCAGTAGCATGGTTTTTATTTGCATCGGAATACTCAGGGGTACGTAAGGAATTCATAAGGAAATATCAGAAAGAATTTTTCATAATGCCTTTTCTCATAATCCTTCTGATGCTTACAAATAGCTCTCACGGAATGTATTTTTCAGGTTATTACCTGGACGTCTCAAGGGGATTTCCTCTTCTTGTGCTCATACACGGGCCTTTTTTCTGGATATTTTATATCTATTCTTTTATTCTAATTTTTCTTGGAATTTTCTTCTTCTTCAATCAGTTTGTCCATCTAACTGCACCCTACAGGGCTCAGGCAGCAATTGCTCTAACGGCAGCCTGTATTCCAGTTCTGGGGAATATTCTTCATATAGCGGATGTAGGTCCTTTTGCATTCCTTGACCCGACTCCTTTTGCATTTACAATTACAGGTTTGATTCTCTTCTGGGGTATCATGCAGCATGAGTTCCTTAACATTATTCCGATTGCTAGAGAAAACGTAATCGAATCCATGAATGATGGATATATCGTAGTAGACCTTTCAGATACCATAGTAGATATCAATAAGGCTGCTCTTGAACTGGCAGAAAAAACAAAAAAGGAGGTTCTCGGGAGAAAATTAAATGAGCTTTTTGGGAATGAAGTACAAATGCTTCAGAGTGAAGCTCATGAGGGCAATTTCAACAAAGAAATTTTCTTGAAGAACGGGCTTGAAACAAAACTTTTTACTCTTAGTGTCAGCACCCTTCTAACAAAAGATGATGAAGAAGGCAGGCTACTAATGATGCATGACACTACTGAAACATATAGGTATCAAGAGGATCTGAAACAGGCTAATAAGAAGATAAACCTCATGAGCAACATTACCAGACATGATATTCTTAACCAGGTGAATGTACTTTCCGGGTACACCGAACTAATTTCTGAAACTCTTCCTGAAAATGTCAAGAATGATCCCCGAATAGTGAAGTATCTGAAAAATCTCAATAAAGGTATTGAAACAATCCACAGCCAGATTGTTTTCACCAAAGACTACCAGGAACTCGGAGTAGTTTCTCCGATCTGGCAATCCGTAAGTAATACAGCAAGAGAAGCAGCTTTTCCCTTCTCTGGTCAGAGCTTGAAGTTTTCTATTGAGGAAAGCAGAGTGGAAATCTATGCTGATCCACTGCTGAAAAAAGCTTTTTACAATCTCTTTGACAACGCAGGGTCACATGGAGAGCACGTAACTGAAATTAGTGTTAGTTCACGCAGGGTTGATGACAATCTTGTAATTGAGGTAAAAGATGATGGTATAGGAGTTTCTTCTGAAATGAAAGAGCTGATTTTTCAAAAATCCATAGGGAAAAATACAGGACTTGGGCTTTTCCTTGTTAAAGGTATTCTATCCATTACAGGCATGGAGATTAAAGAAACCGGAACTGAAGGAACAGGTGCAAGATTTGAAATTATAGTGCCCTCTAGTAACTGGAGAGTAAAAACTTATCAATAAAATGCGGGATTTTTAAGTATCTCAATTCAGCTGAAACCCATATTTTTTGCATCATCTCAACATCATCCAAATTTTCCCATTATCTTGTACATCACTCAAATTTTCCCATTATTTTGTATATCATCCTAACTTTTTACATCATATTTAACATCAATATATTTCTAATACTGTTCTCACCATTATGCCCATTATTTCTTCTGTTTTTTTCACTGGAACCGATTATTACTCCATATATATTTTTAGCTTACTAACTTATTTTATTTAATCTCTGTGAGTATTTAATCTCTGTGAGTATTTAATTTCTGTGAGTATTTAATCTCTGTGAGTTTTTTCATTCATATATTTTTATATCTTTGTTTCAATACATTGTTTCTCTGAATATATTCTCTCAAAAGCATATTCTTTAGCCGATAATTACATTCTGGTGATAAAAATGAGTCAATTTACCCTGAGAGATAGATTTGAAAAGGCACTCAAAGGAGAGGCTGTAGACATTATCCCTGTCTGTTCCGTAACTCAGACAGGCACTGTAGAACTAATGGAAACGACTGGAGCATACTGGCCCCAGGCAAATTTCAATGCCGATAAGATGGCTGCACTTGCACTTGCCGGGTATGAGATTGCAGGATTTGAGAATGTACGCTGTCCTTTCGACATTACCGTACTTGCAGAGACCCTTGGCTGCGCAGTAGACGAAGGAAGTATAGATATGCAGCCTTATATAACGGATTTCCCCTGCAAAAACAAGAAAGATGTGAAGAATATAATGGTTCCGGATTCTCTTCTTGAGAGCAGGCGGACCTCAGTAGTCCTGGAAGCAGTTGAAATTCTGAATGAAAAAGTAGGAGAGACGGTGCCTGTTGTTGCAGGGGTTGTTGGCCCTGCTGGACTTGCCTTCATGCTTGCCGGAATAAAAAATTATATTACATGGTTTGTGAAGGATACTGAAGTTGTTGAGGAACTAATGGGAGTTCTTAACGATGCCTGCATAGAATATGCCAATGGCCTGCTTGAAAGAGGCGCAAATGCCATAACCCTTATAGATTCCGAAGCCGGGCCTGATATTATTTCCCCTCAGATGTTCGAAGAATCGGTCTTTCCCCTTTACAGGAAATTTTGCAGGAAAGTAAAAGGCTTGAAAGTCCTTCACATGTGTGGCGACGCCACAGCCGTTCTTAATTCTCTCGGAGATACAGGTTTTGACGGGGTAAGCGTTGAAGAAAAAGTAAATGTAAGTTCTGCAAAAGCGGCTATAGGCGATCGGGTACGGCTTATAGGAAATATTTCTCCATCCGATACTCTGCTCGCAAAAGGGCCTGAAGCAGTTCTCATTGAAGCTACTGCCTGCCTTGAAGATGGAATTGATATCCTTGCTCCAGGTTGTGGACTTGCTCCACATACTCCACTTGAGAATATAAAGGCACTTGTCAGAGCAAGAGATGATTACTTCTTACAGTAAACCTTCTTTGTTTTATTTTAGAGCTTAATCACTAATCGGCTAAACTTAAACACAAATTCCTGTGACCGGGCAAAATTATGACAAAAAATAATTCAAAAGCAGTTCGGGATCTTATACCTGAAATTCTCAAACTTTCAGGCAGGGAATGTATGATCCGTGAGCTTTCAGACTCCAGTTTTCTTCCTGAGCTTGAAAATAAGCTCGAGGAGGAACTACAGGAGTATCTCGAAAGCAAAGAGCTTGAAGAGCTTGCAGACCTGCTTGAGGTAATTTATAGAATAGCAGAACTGAGAGGGTCTTCAAAAGCAGAACTTGAAACAATAAGGCAGCGAAAAAAACACGAAAAGGGCGGATTTGAGAAAAATCTTCTCCTTGTTAGTTCTCTTAAAGAAAGCTCTCATCCAGAGTTATGCTCTGCTGGCTCTACTGAATCCAAGCATGTGGTTTTCAAGCCTGAGGATGCGGCAGTAATTGAGAAAAAAGGAGTGAAAATGAGAATCTACACCACTAAAGCCGAATCCGAAAATGCCGGTGTACTCTATCAGGAAACGCAAAAAGGGCACACAGAAGAGTTCCTGCATGAAAAAAGCGATTTTATATATTATATCCTTGAAGGCAGCGGGGTCTGGATCGTTGAGGACAGAGAATTTGAGGCCCAAGCCGGAGATGTAGTTGTCGTGCCTGCGGGAAAAAGGTTCTGGTTCCGTGGAAATCTCAAGCAGGTCTGCATAACTGCTCCGGCCTGGGAAGAACAGTACGAGCGCCACATAAGAGATCTTGAATTGTGAAGGTGTAAATTATTCTCAGCGTTATAGTTACACCAAGATAATGCCGCAAGAAGGGTCGAGTCGCAGAAAAATATTAAAAGCTTAATTCTCTGTGGTTTTATATTAAGGGCTGACTTCTCTGTGGTTTCAACTTTTTCCTTTTTTATCTTAGTTTCTTTTATTTCTTCAGTATCTGGTTTGAGTGCAAACTTGATTGATGAAGTTAAAACCTTTCAAACATTAACTTATTTTTTGTCTGATCTATTATTTTTCTAATAAATTCATCTTCAAGATCCTTTCTTACAAGGATGATGAATTCCACTGTATCCGAATACGTTTCTTCTTGGATTACTGCATATTTCTCTATCAGGTTTCTTACTTTCTGACTTTCTGCATATCCCAGACGTATTCCTAATCTGACCTGCTCGAAAACTTCAATAATTTCTGCTTCTTCAATAGCAGAGAGTGCCGTATCCCGGTATGCTCTTGAGAGTCCTCCAAAACCCAGTTTTATTCCTCCAAAATACCGGGTCACGACCACAGTCGCGTTCATAATTTCTTTTGATTCGAGTATTTTAAAAACAGGCTTTCCTGAGCTGCCCGCAGGCTCTCCGTCGTCATCATATTTAATAGCAAAAGAGTTTTTTTCTTTTATAAAATAAGCCGAAACATTATGGTTTGCATCGCGGTGCAATTCCTTTATACCTTTTATGAAGGTTTTTGCCTCAGCTTCACTTTTCACAGGGCTGGCATAACCTATGAACAGGGAATTTTTGAATTCTTTTTGAGCCGTACCGCAACGTTTAAGAGTTTTGTAATTTTTCAGATTTTATCCTCAGACTGCTTTCAGATCTTGTCCAAACCTGTTGTTAACAGGTTTGCGCTTCCTTTCAGAGGAATACTACATCCAATTTAAATACTTTTTTCCCGCTGAATGGTTATTTTTTTCTAACAGTTTATACATTTATTCTCCTTATTAAATTTATTTAATATAGTTTGAAAATTAATATGTTTTCAGGAGTTTTATAATTTAAATAGTACTAAGAATATTCAAGATGGTGTATATATTCTAACCAAATAAACCATTTTGCGGCATTATTCTTTTATCAAATCGAAAAGTTTTAATGTTATTGACTGGTCATGCATAAATATCTCATATGAAAATCTCATAATTTTATATGAGC
The DNA here is from genome assembly GCF_000970025.1 of Methanosarcina barkeri MS. Classification (GTDB taxonomy): domain Archaea; phylum Halobacteriota; class Methanosarcinia; order Methanosarcinales; family Methanosarcinaceae; genus Methanosarcina; species Methanosarcina barkeri. Next base: position 3,894,880 of record NZ_CP009528.1, on the reverse strand, counting down.
TGGGTGTAAAAAAGGAAGAGAACTTTAGAGGTATTATTAATGAAAAAAATGTTAAAGATTATGGCAATGCTCCTTGTCATTAGTGCTGTTGTCTTTGCAGCCGGCTGTTCTGACAAGAATGCTGACACAACAGCAGAAAATGGATCTCAAGAAGAAGTGACTGACCAGGCTCCAGTAGCAGACGAAAATGGAACTCAAACCGAAGATGTAGCTGCAGACATTCCAGCTGACAATATGACAGTTGAAGACAACGACTCTGCAGCTGACAATATGACAGTTGAAGACAACGACTCTGCAGCTGACAATATGACAGTTGAAGACAATGACTCTGCAGCTGACAATATGACAGTTGAAGACAATGACTCTGCAGTTGACAATGTTACAGTTGAAGACAACGACTCTGCGGATGAAAACAATACATAAATCGTCTAATTTAGTAGTGTAAAAAGGAATTATCCAAGTAGCCTTTCTAATAGGCTACAATTTTAGTTTTTTAAAAACGGTTTGATATAAATCGACTGTGATTTTATATCTCTTCACATCGAAAATTTCCCAGAAATTTTTCTCAATACCGTAATCTTCAATAATACCGTAATCTTCAATAATACCGTAATCTGCAATTTTTTTACTGCTGCTATCAGAGACTACATTAACATATATTTAACAATCTTATCTTATAAATATAGCTTCAAGTTCACTGAAGTTAATCTGAAGATTCTTTCGTTTCTTGTTTTATCCTGATTATGGGAGATTCACAGTAAGTCCTCGAAACCTGTAACATCGGGGAAGTCTCTAGAAACACTTTTAACTGATTGATACTCTAATATGCTATATCTTTTCTTGGATCGAACACGTAAAACTCTAAAAAGCTTCAGTCTGAAAAAAAAAAGTAACGATATTCGTAAATAAAGCATTTTCAAAAATAATAACTTCTTAACAGCAGTTTCTTAACAGCAGCATTACCCTATTTTCATAGTTTTTATGTAATAGTTCTCTTAATTACCTCTATCTTTATTGAGGCTAAAAAATGACAGAAACCCTGAAAGCTTATCTTGATCTTATACGTGCTCATTTTCTTCCTGCCTGGCCTCTGGTTTCCTGCTCTGGGCTTGTGCTTGCTTTTGAAAATTATGGTGGCTTTTCTTGGGCGTTGACTATTAAGGTGGCTCTAATAGGCCTGCTCGGGTTTGAAGCCGGTTTTATACTTAATGATTATGTGGACAGGAACAGAGATAGACTTGATGTAGAGAACACGCTTACAAGGTACTGGAGGCCTTTTAAAGAAAGACCCATCCCATCAGGAAAAATTTCTTCAAGAAGTGCCTTCTCGTTGTTTATCCTGCTTGTAGTAGTCATTTCAGCCTTGATTTTTACACTTCCTTATCCAAACTCTTTATACGTGTTTGCAGTTATGCTGTACTCTTATAGCATTGAGGCTTTTTACCAGGTAAAAAAGAGAACTCAGAACTATCCAATTGCACAGCTTTTGGGCAGGACGGATTTTACGCTTTTTCCGGCGGCAGGCTATCTCTGCTACGGGCATCCAGATATGACCATGTTGCTCTACATGTTTTTTTTCTATCCCTGGACAATGGCTCATCTGGGATTGAATGACTTTATAGACCTGAAAAACGATCACGCAAGAGGCATGAAGTCAATAGCCGTACTCTACGGTGAAAAAGGGACAATGTACTGGATTACAGGTTTTACGGTCCTGCATTTCCTTGCAGCTATTTTCTTTCTCCGGGAGCTTGGAGAGATAGCCCTTTATGGTTTTCTTGCAGGTTTTGTGCTCCTTGCAGGGGCAAACATTTACCTGTGGAAAGAAAAAAATCTGGATGCCGGAATGAAGATACTGCCTTTTTATCACGGGGTTCTGATAATCTACGCAGTGTCAATTATTCTTGACTTTATATACTGAGATGGGCTTTTTTTTTCATTCTGGTTCTTTCTTACCTTTTCTGCCTTTTTTTGGCTTATTCTCTGATCCTTTATCCAGCTCTTTTTGGGTTTTAATTAATTCTTAATTTTCTTTCTGCAAAGCCTCAGAGTATGGCAGCGCAGGCTCCCTCCTCCTGCAAGCAGTGCATCCGGGTGAAAAGAAATAATCTCAATACCTTCATTTTCAAGGTCTTTCCTGGTTTTCTGATCAAATGAGGTATCGTAGTGAAAAATAGTTCCACTCTCTAGAGGAACAAATGAACAGGCCAGACGACTTTGCTCGGAGTCCGAAACAGAAATGATTTCCATTCCTTTCTCGCGCATGAAAGCTTTAAAATCAATTTTTTCTCTAGAATCTTCCGTAAACAGGCAGCTTTCCTCAAATGCAGGTAGATAAGCAAGGGCAAGGTTTTCCCTTATCCTGTTGAAGACAGTATCAGGGTGCATGTACCTCCTGGCTTTTGGAACACGGACGTAAATAACTTCACTGAACTCTTTGAGAATGTTTGAAACAAATTCTCTTATAAATGGGTAAGTGTGTCTTTCCGTATCAGCTACAAAGACTGTTTCTTTTGAGAGTAGGAGGCAGCCTTCGAAAAACCCTTTTCCTCCATTGAATTCGCTGAGAATAGGAATTCCCAGATTATTCAGAGCTTCCTTTACGACAACCTCTTCCTTTTCCCTGGCAGGCGGACGCATTCTTGAGAGAATAGCCCCTTTTTCGGAGATAACTGCGGTATCATGTAAAAAAGTTAGATTTGGCATCTTCTTCATTAGACCTGTGTTTTCGTCCACATACTCTTCAAGTTCATAGACTCTGACCCCGTTTGATTCCAGCAACTCCTGATAGTCTCTATGCTCTTTAATATACCCTGAAATTTCAGGAACCTTATCATATAGCCAGTGTTTATAATTCGATTCATTGAGTAGAGAAAGTTCTTCTCCAGGTGTATGCATCAATACGCTTTTCAGCCTTCCAAATTCTTCACACCCGTAATCGATGCCTGATCTTGCTTTTTCGCCTTTACCAAGTCCATTTATCCTGCAACCCATACCCTGAACCTACCTTTTGATTCGTGTCATCTTCATATACGGTTTTTTGCAAGGATTATGACATTTGTCCGGTTTTCACTCAGGAAAGCCTTGAGGATCTCAAATCCGCAAATTTCCAGAAGAGCCGTAATCTGGTCATATGTATATTTATATGTAAAACCCATACGGATGATGTCTCCTTCCCTTAAGCCTATGGTTTCTGTCCCGATTTTGAGTTCGGTATCCTTCAGGATATACAGACTCTTCCTTGTCCTGTATACTCCCCCTATCCTTGAATTTACATGCGCAAGCAAGAGTTCAAAATCGAAATCTTCAGGAGCCATTCCGTACTGAAGCAGTGGATACATATTGAAGAGGGCATTCTCTCTTGAGGCATATGTGCCCAGTACGGACTTCCTTACAGATTGTGCCTCTGTGCCTTCAGTAGGTAGCAGGTTGGCATCGAAGAAAAAAAGGTCCCCCCGCTCAAGGTTTTCATGGACAAGCTGAAGAATGAACTCTGGCTCGTAATTGCAAAAGGTATTTCCTAAAATGCAGAAAAGAATCGGGAGACGCCAGTTTTCTTTAAGAGTGGCCATATCCTCTATGAAACCAACTATTCCCTTCTTTTCAACAGGCAGGTTATCGACCTTTTCAAGAGCGATATCTACAAATTCACTGTTTATATCGATGGGGTAATAGCGTATCGACACTTTTTCTGAGGAAGGGTTTTCAGCTAGATTCTTTCTTACTAGTGCTTCAAGAAAAATTCTTTCCTTCTCTCCGTTTCCCACACCCACGCTTACGAGACTCATGCCTGTCGGAATAAATCTTACGATTGAGTCCAGATTTTTTTCCATAAGGATTTTGAGTTGCCTGGCTACAGGAAACGTCTTAGCCCCATCAAGTTTCAGCCAGTTTTTTGCTCCTCCAGTGCCCATATATAGAAAGTAATCAGGCAGTTCATGGTTTTTCAGGCATTGACAAAGTCTGCCTTCTATGTCCTCCTTGCTGGTAATGACTATCTTTTCCTTATTTCCCAAAACCTGTCCAAACTCCACTCTTTCTGTACTGTTCAATTTCTCACCTTCTCCTCAAATTATTCAACAGTACATATCTTTATTTATTTCTTTTAATTTATTTATTGCCTGAGTTTTGCTTTTACCATTTTTTTACCATTCAATTGCCATTCTTTTTCTATTCAATTACCAATCTGCCATTTACTTGAAACACTGCTGGCATTCCATCCTGAGGGCTTTAAGAGGGTCGATGCCATGTTTTACTCCTACGCTGTAAGCATACCCCCGGCAGCCTATGCACTCTTCATTATGTTCACAGTTCCTGCACCTTCCCTCGAGCATTTTATCGATGTTTCGGACATATTTGAAAAGATTAGAATCATAAATTTCCCGAAGGCTCATTTTATTTACATTGTAGGGATATTCCCCGTCAACTCTAAGCGCAGGATGTTCGTCCAGCTTTGTAGGCGCACAGGGCCGGATATTTCCTTCTATATTGATATACAGGCTGTAAAGGTGCTGAAGGCAGCCACTAGCAGTAATCGGTGTGTAAGGCAGCCAGTCATAACCATAATATTTCCGGTCGATTTCCAGCAGTTTTAATTTATATTCCTTTATCTCGTCAGCCGTGAGTAGCTTATCCTCAAGTTCGTCATTTGCCCTGCCTGTAGGTGTTAGAATTTCCATATTGGGAAAAATATTGTTTTGCCTGCAGAAATGCCAGATCTCCTCAATTTCTTCCAGATTCATTTTGTTACTGACGAAAGAAACTCCCATACGGAGTTCTCCAGATTCCGCAGGTTTTGAAAAGCCTACTTTGAGAAGATTCCGAAGCCCATTCCTAATATCTTCGGAGGCTCCTGCTCTTCCTGCGAGGTAGTCCTGAACTTCAGGCTTAAGGGAATCTAACTTTCCCATTACTGAGGCGTTGTGTTTGTACAGGAACCCTGCAAGCTCTTCTGTCATCAAAACCGTATTCGAAAAAATCACCGGGATTATTCCCAGGGAATCAATATAAGCTATTAAATCCCTGAAACTCGGGTATAGGGTCGGCTCTCCTCCCCCAATTACAACCACAGACCTGATCCCGAGTTCTTTTGCCTCCTAAATAATACGCTTGAGATTATTAAAATCGGCTATTTTTGCCGAGTCCTCACCACTCTGTGCATAGCAGTAGCGACAGCGGAGATTGCAGGATTTGTTTGTTTCAAGGCGTATGGCTAAAAGCCTGTTTGAGTTCCGTGCCTTATGGGCTTCCTGTGGTCCGTACATGTACCCTTTCAGTAGCGGAGGTGGTGAAAACAAGCTTAACGTATCAAGATTCTTTAGGTCTTCCTCCCACATGTTAAAATATATATTTAACGTTCCTTATCAAATTACAAGAAACTAAGTGTTTTTTTGATTCTAATCTTCTAATTTTTAAAAAGTAATTTGTTGTCAGTAATTTGTGTATTCCGGTTACTTCGGTTCTTTTTGTAGTTAATTCATACAGTGCGACAAATGCGTGATAAATTCATGATTATTCTTCTTGTTAAATTTAGTAAGGTTTAATTATCACTCTCACATATCTATTTTCAATCATTAGGGGAGAATGACTGACAATGAACAGAAAGGTAACAATTTTTGGAGGAGTTGTATTATTTATTCTTTTTTTGCTTGTGCTGGGCTCAATCTATCTGGAAAATAGAAACGAGAAAATGTATAATGACAGTCTTATGAGTAATTATGAATACGATATAATTATAGAAAGCAACAGCACTCTGCAAAATGTAACCTTATATTTGCCTGTTCCTGTTTTTGAGAATGAATCCGATGTAGGACTGGAAATGGTGAATGGTGATTATTATAATAAGCCTTCAAATTGGAATCTTAGCCTTGAGGATACTGAGCATGGACTAATGTTCAAAATAGAAGCTGCCGAAATTAAACCGGTTTATCATTCCTTTCCTGTAGCTGTACCCGAACCTGAACCTGGGACCGAGAATATGGAAGATGAAGTTCAGGAAGAAGAACAAATAGTGGAGTCCAATGAATACTCAGAAGAAACCCCAGTTTTGACTTCATTTGATTTCGGGACCAATATAAGGGCTGACCATATGATTAATACCAGATTCCCTGTTGGTAATGAGTCAGTGCTCCTGCCTAAATATAATCTTCAAGAATCCGAAGAAGGCTCGGAAATTCCTCTACCTGAACATATCAACCCCGAATATTTTGATTATGAGAGCCTGGTATATGCACATTATGATGCGTCTCCTGATGCCGAGGTTCAGATTTTTGTTCAGATGGATGGCCGAAACGAATGGTGGATTTATGGATGGCAATCTAATGGTTACAGTGATAGGATTTCTATCCGACTTTCAGGCCCTCAGGAAGGCTGGGTAAAGGCGGAAGGAAAACTTATTACAGGAGATGGAGTTTACAGAGAATAATTCTAGAGAATAACTACTGAGAATAATTCTCCTTTTCTACTTTTTGGAAATATGTTTCCTGCTACAAAGTTCTTTTTATGTTCTTTTTTCTTAAGTTTATTATAGTTCTCAACCCTATCTTATTCCGGGATGTTCGAAGAAATCAAGGTTAAAAAAGCTCTGAATCGGATAAATAAATCCAGCAGGATTAATCTCCCATTTCATTGGGATTTGAATATTTATAGGGGCTGTGAACACGGTTGTAATTACTGTTATGCAATGTATTCTCATAGTTATCTGGAAGAAAAGAAAAAGTTTGTCTGTGCAGAACCAGGATTCGGGAAAGAGAGCTGTTATTCTGTAGTGGGTAAAAAATGTGCTTTTTTTCAAAAAATTTACGTAAAAACGAATGTTGCAGAAGCTCTTGAAAAGCAGCTTGCAGCACGAAGCTGGAAAAAGGAAGTAATTAATATAGGCGGGGTCTGCGATAGTTATCAGCCTGTAGAAGCAAATTACAGGTTGATGCGCGAGGTTCTGACGCTGATGATTAAATACCAAAATCCGGTCACTATATCTACAAAATCGGACCTTATCCTCAGAGACTATGACCTTATTTCAGAACTTGCTGAGCTAACACCTGTAAATATCGCAGTTACGGTTACGACGGTGGATGAAAAATTAAGTGCCCTACTGGAGCCCCTTGCTTCTTCACCTAAAAAGCGGTTTTCAGTCCTGCAGGCTTTTAAAAACACATCTGCTATTACTGGAATCCATATGATGCCAATTCTTCCTTTTCTTACCGACAACCATCAGAATCTCGAGCAAATTATCTCTCTTGCAACCGAATGTGGTGTGGATTACGCTCTGCCTGGAGTTCTTAACCTCAGGGGCGAAACCAGAAAGCATTTCTTCGGTTTCCTTGAACTTAACTTTCCAGAACTTGCGGGTCCTTACCGCAAATTGTATGCAAAAGGAGGAGCTGATATAGCCTATAAGGCTAAACTTTATGGAATGCTCAGCTCTCTTATGGAAAGATATCATTTGTCTGGAGACTACATGAAACCCATGCAGTCAAAACTTTCCCATTCGAAGCAGCTCACGTTAATGGATTTCTCAGAAAATGATTCTTGATTTTAGTAAGTCCTACAAGTGCAAGTCCTACAAGTGCAAGTCCTACAGGTGCAAGTCCTACAAGTGCAAGTCCTACAAGTGCAAGTCCTACAAATGTAAGTCCTACATGTATTAGTTATACCTTCCTATGTTTATCTTGTTTTCATTCTCATCTAGCTCTTTTGATGAATTTGATGACACGTATCCCGCACCAATACAAGGGGAGTTTGATTTCAGATGATAATCATGCTTATTATGGTTTACAAAGAGAGGATTTACATATATGTCAGTTGTTGAACTTGCATTTTTATAATTTCCACCTGTATTATTGTACAGACAGTTGTTTTCCAGCACAAAGGAATGCGTTTCAGGCAGATAATTAATCACTGCGTATCCTGTTCCATTAGGGTCTTTTTTACGCTTCTGGGTATCAATGATTATGTTATTACGGACAATCGTTTTGTATCCTGTACCCTGAGGTGAAAGATCAACTGAATTGTCTGTGTCTTCGGTAGAAGGAGGATACATCTGGATAATGGCTGCATGATATACTCCGTCAAATACATTCCTCTCAATCAGGGTATCATAAAACCCGCTTGTCACTATACCTCCTACCCAGTCAATACTTGGATTAGTACCTGTGTTATAGAAGGTATTCTTATAAATGTGGACATTCTGCGCCTCTTCCTTGGGATAAGCCTCTCCATAACCTATCAGCCAGATTCCAGGGCCATAAGTATTATGGATAGTATTATTGTATACCTCAACATCGTTGACGGTACCTGTTGTTTTCTCAATCAAAACTCCAGAGCCGCCTGCGCTCCAGTGGTAGAAGGAATCTATTACGTTATCATGGAACTTTACGTGATTTGAGTTCCAGACTCTAAGGCCGCTGTTTGTCCTGCAAGTTATTGTATTATTCCAGGCTTCTACATTCAGGCAATCAATGGCAAAAAGACCATCATGTCCCAATTTATACACACTGTTATTATAAAACGTGATATTGGAGCCTTTCTCTACTCTTAACCCGTCTCCATGTCCGTCGTGCATATACACATCATGAACGTCTACGTTTGTAGCGTCAAGGAATTTGATCATGTTGTAATATCCTTGCCCTCTCTTTTTATCTTCGTTCTTGTCATGATTCCCATTTATTTCAAATCCTTTTATGGTGATTCCATAGGCTCCATCGCTGCCCATCTGTGTTATCAGGGGTTTGCCCACTGGCCAGTTTGCGTTATCCTGGAGTTTTACTACAGCCGTATCGTCTCCTTCTAATATTGTATTATTTCCAATTAGAATACTGTTAGAGATGACGTATGTATTTGGACCTTTCAAATGAACGGTTGAGAACCGTGGATTTTGTGCAACATATTCAAGAGCTTGATTTATCTCTACCTGATCATCAATTCCATCGCAGGTAAAGTTTCCACTTCCATCGCCAGCTACGTACACAGTATTGTTTGACGACTTAAGGAAAATGTTGGACTCCATTGTATTGAAAATGAATAGTCCCAATGCAACCAGGAATATAAGAATTACAGTAGAAAGTCCTATTTTTTTCCGGTTTTGCCTTAAGTACGTCAGATATTTTTCGTCCATTTTATTCCTTACTCTTAATTATAAACCTCAGTCTTGAAAAATTTTTAAAAGCAAATTCTTGGACCGGGTTTGAAAAATAAACTTGAAACTAGTTGTTACTATAAGCTTACTTCTCATCTCCTGCGCAACTGCAGGAAATATTACCCTTCAGGATTTCTTTCCAGTCCCCAATTACATCATGGGTCCAGCAGTCGTCGGCGCCTGCGGCTTCTCGCATGACCAGGGCAAAGATATATGAAAGTTCCTTGACTGTAGCCCCTGCTTCGAGGGCACCTTTAAAATGTTTCAGAACACAGGGTTTTGACCTGGCTTTGATGGAGAGAGCAAAGCAAATGAACTGATAGGTCTTTTCGTCAATCATCCTTTTTTCAGCGTAAAGCTGATCAATTTCGTCCAGTTTCTGGGTAAACTCCGGGAAAAATTCTTCAAGCATTCTCATTTCTATGGCTCCTTTTTATCAATATGACTTGACTCAAGCTGCTAAGGTAATTTGTAATATGATAATTTTATATTTATGGATTAGTTCAAATCATTTTGAACTAATCGTCAGTGTGCCAATTTTTCTGTAAAATCACAAATCTCAATAAATTATTGGGTAGAAAATTCCGAATCGGTAAATCAATTTTCTCCATACTATGCAAAAACTTGACTTCAAATTTACAGCAAATTTGAGACACTGCCAACTAACGTAATATTATCTTCTGTAACCTGGTGAATAACTATGTACAAATAATATATTATTCAGGTGAATAGATGAAAATAAAAGCTAGAATGCACACATAAGTACGATGCACACATAAGTACGGTGACAAAAACAAGTTATACACATTAACCAGAAAGTAATTTAACTCAAAAACTGGTCAAAAAAAGAATAGATATTATAAATAACCATTAAACCAGATAACCATTAAACCAGATAACCATTAAACCAGATAACCATTAAACCAGATAACCATTAAACCAGATAACCATTAAACAAGATTCAATTCCATTTCATAACATCTTTCGTTCTTACCACAAATATTTTTTGTTTCTTTTATTATTCGAAAGCCCAGTTTTTCATATAATTTTATAGCAGAGGTATTGTTTACATTTACATACAATAATACAGAAGCTATTTTATTTAACCTCATTTCCTGGATACTCTCTTCTAATAATTTTTCACCAAAACCCTTTCTTCTAAAGTTTCTATCAATCGAAATTGAACAAACTACTGATTTTTTCTTAAAACCTTGAAAGGTAGGTGTTAGTTGTATGTAGTATACTGAGTAGCCTACCACTTGATTCTGACTCTTTATGATATAAAAAATTTTCTTAAAATTTTTGGAATATTTTATAAGTTTATCATGTCTTTGATTTTCAAACCCTTCTCCTTGAATTCTAAGTACTTCAGGAAGCATAAAATCTTCTATAGGCATAACGTTTTCTTTTTCCGTCTGTTTCCAATTCCTTATAAGAAAAGCTCCAACGGTATCTCGTATCAGTCTCTTAAAATACATTAAATACACAAATGGTTTAATGCAGATTTTTGAGAGGCTCATTAGATCACTTACTTGGTGAATGATGCTGTTGGTGAAATTATCAAAGACAATTCTAATTATTTTTGGACATTAAGAGAAACTTATCTTTAATTATATTTCTATTTTTATCTTTCGTCATATAAATAAGTTGTATAAACATTACAAATAAATAAAGTTTAAATTACAAGAAAACGTCCTGTATAGAACCGTTACACCATCAATATTCAGTGCTATTCAAATCTATACTATAATTATGGTTGTTTTCAACCCAGAAAGTAATAGAATTATCCGGTTCTATGTCATAATCAAGGAATTTTCCAGATGTGTTGTCGTAAACCTTAGTATCTTTTCCAGCGTTTATGTTTACATTTATATGGGCAATGCCACCGTTTGTGTGTGCATCAAAAAGTGCAGAGTTTTCAGTATGTCGCAGGTTCTCAAAAGTGGCATCGTATGTATTTCGACTTATTTGACTGTACTCATGAAAAGACACTATTGACATATTGTTTGACTCATAATTATCTACCCAGTTTTGAAATTTTGAGCGGCTAATTGAATATTTTATAGCTGGATCCTTATCAAGCTCATGAGTAAATACCGGATGTACCATACCTGCTCTGGATGCTGTTTCCCACCATTCCCAGGTATCATCTTCCAGACTTCCAATATATTTTTCCGTATGGATCCCCGAGTCCCCATTTCTCCAGAGCATCCCTAAGTTTTCATACGCATAAAGAGCGTGCGTAATATTATCTCTGTTTCTCATGGAGCACCAGCTTGTTGGTTTTCGACCGATTTTTTCATACACATATGAATATCCTTCATCCATTATTTTAAAAGCCTGTTCAAGTGGAAAGCTGTTCAATTCCTTTGAGTAATGTACACCTACGTCCCATGAATCATTGATAACCAGACCACGCAAATATTCAAGGTCTTCTTCATCGCGCTGCTCAAGGAGTTCTATATCAAACCATATTGTTCCTCTATTTTTTTTGCTGTTAAGGTAACGTATCCCCTGCTCGGTTGTATTTCTAACATGTGGACCATCGATTCCGAAAGCCAGCATTTTGTTACTTCCAATCGCAGTTATAAACTTTCTTTCTGAAGTCTGGCTTATACTGTATATATTTAAATCAAGGTGTGTTCCTTTTCCAAGTACAAAAGAAGTGAACTTAATGTACCCATTTGAAATATCCACATACGGCAATCTCTGCCTCTCGGTGTTATAAAGTGGGGTCACGATACATTTGCCATCTTTTGCAAGAATAGTGTTTGTTTTGTTATATCCATCAAACCTAATCTCAAAATCAGATTTTTCTGCCGCATTCCCGATGGATATGGATTCACATCTGATATCTTCTGAAGAATCTTTAAAATAACTTTTTAATATGATATTATTATTTACTTTTTGGAGAATCAACTTTGAACCCGGGGTATTAAGCTCGACAAAGCTTTGAGGGTCATCCATCTCTAAATCTATTGAGATTTGGTAAGTGCATTTAACCATTGGTATAAGCCTGCAGATGTAAAGTGATCCAATCTGCCTTGGCTGCTCCATATAGTGAATCAGCGGAATGGAAGCGGCTTCACAGAACTGATAAGCTTCTGAAGATTTAACTAAATCTATCGTATATACATTTATTCCGGATTCTAAAACAGTGTCTGCAACCGGAAGCAAACTGTACGGACATGAACAGGAGTCTCTTCTTACTTTATACTGTAGTGCTTTTGAGGTCTTGAAATAAATCTCTGACTTAAGCATCCCGTAAATTGCAGAATATAATTTGTCATAAATCTTATTACCCTGAAGTTTTGCAATAAAAACATTTTTTGGAACGCTGTTAGATTTGGAGTAGTTTTGTGAAAATAAGGTAAGAATGCCTTGATCAATATTCTCACGAGTTTTTGGAGTATCCTTACATGGGAAAGCTTCAGTTCCTCCGATAAATAAACTACTCAGTATAGACGGTATTAGAGAAAACATTTTTAGGTGACTACGGCTGTTCACTAAACCACCACATTAATTTTATATTCTATTTCCCATCCGACTTCAGTTCTTCTAATTGAATGCCCATCTGAACAGCCTTTTAAGTTCGAAACATTATTGTATGATATTTGTACTCGTAATACATTGAGCGTACACAAACCATTCTAAAACCATGCTTATTTGCAATTTTCTCAATTATGTAGGGATTGTGTGCAAACCCCAGAATGTCTTTTGGGCGTCTTTTCAGGCTTGCCAATATTGCAGTCCGAAACTCGAAACCTGTTTTGCATAAAATTTTCAAGCCGTTTGCGTCTTGTGAGAATAGGCCTATCTTCCATAGTGGATATAGGCGGGAGTCCAGTATGTCAAAAAGTACTATTTTGCCATCTTTATTCAGATGCTTTGATGCATCAGAGATAAATTTATCAATTTCCTGAAATGTCAAGTACTGAATTACACCGGCTGCGGTTATTCGATCAAAAGAAGAGTCAAGTTTTGTCCAGAGTGTTTCATGGTCAGCAAGAATTAGATCTATGTTTTTACATTTGTTTTTCTCGATCCTTTTCCTTGCTTCTTCTAGCATAGATTCAGAAAAGTCCACTCCTACAAGCTGTTCATACTCCGGAGCATAGTACGTCAGGAGTTCTGCAGCTCCGCATCCAAAATCAAGAAGTGTTCTACCCCCGTCAAGGTGGAACAGTTTTTCCCTGGCTTCCATAGAAAGAAACTCCTCAGATGAATATCTGTGCCCTCCATGTTTCTTATCTTTGAAAAAATCTTTCCAGACATTTTTCGATTTCGACATGTTTTTTGGACTCCTAAATATTGCTCTTTTCTATATTCCTTTTCAGTCAATCCGTAACTCCCAGATTAGCAGTTTTTTAGCTATTTATTGGCTGGTTCGAACTGCAAAAGAGAAAAACAAATTCCGATTTTACACATATGCGCATAAATATTTATATTTTTCTAATTTGATATTCTGAGATCAATATCATGAGCTACCAAGAAAACTAGTGTTCTACTTTTACCCCCAACAAATTTAAGTGTAGTTATGTCTGCTTCTAAAGTGTATACCTCTTAATATTATTTTAAAGATTTTTAATATAATATATATTTTTCTGTTTCATATTTATTTGAAATAAATACTCAAAAATTTCAGTTAATTTTAAATTTAAATATAATACATAGTCTAATTGTTTATTTTATATTAAAGATTGCCGATTTGATTAAAATCAGTACTATATAGGTCTCAAAATAACTACTATGTATAAATTATAAATTTTGCATTATGTCTTCACTAAATAGGTGATGTGTTACGGTAATCTGTAGAACATTATTTCCTGCCATATAAATCAAATATAGGAGGAACTTGTGCGGACTTACGAAAATTAATTAACGGAATCTTGTATGTAGTTACGACAGGTTGTACATAGAAAGATATTCCTCCCCACTAAATAAAAGAACACCGATGAAGGTATATTGGATCAATTTCAAAAAGAATAACATAATACTAATTTTTCAGTTATATATGATTATTCAAAATGCTCTTGTAAAGATGTGAAATCAAAGAATCTCATACATTATTTTCTAACCTTAGCAGCGATAACGAAGTTAAGTTTTGGACTTGAGTCCACAGTCTAATTTAAGATTTACTACTTCTCTGCAAATGCAAAAGTTGATTGACTGTAAATTAATAAACTACAAGATTTCTTTGTCACTTCTAAGTTATTTTGTGTTTTTTGTAAAGTATTTTCTTCTCCAGTAGAGTGCGACATTGACAAGTCCGATCATTACGGGTACTTCAATCAGAGGGCCTACTACAGCTGCAAACGCCTGCCCAGAACTGATGCCAAAAACTGCTACTGCTACGGCAATTGCAAGTTCGAAATTGTTACTTGCTGCAGTAAAAGCAAGAGATGTTGTCTGCTCGTAATTAATTCCCATTTGTTTACAGATAAGGAAAGAGAACCCAAACATAGTTACAAAATATATTAAGAGAGGTATTGCAATCCTTACAACGTCCATTGGCAGTGCAACAATGTATTCGCCTTTTAGCGAGAACATAACAATAATCGTAAACAATAGAGCATAAAGTGAAATTGGACCTATTGTTGGAATGAGTTTGTTATCATACCATTCGATTCCTTTTGAGGGGCGCAGGAAATAACGGGTTAAAAAGCCAGCTGCAAAAGGAATTCCCAGATAGATCGCAACACTTTGAGCAACTTCTCCCATGGACACATTTATTTCCATACCACTAATTCCCATCCATTCTGGCAGTATAGTTATAAAGAAATAAGCAAAGATGGAATAGAAAACCAGCTGAAAGATTGAATTAAAAGCAACAAGTGCAGCTGCATATTCATTATCCCCATCTGCCAGGCTGTTCCAGACAATCACCATTGCTATGCATCTGGCCAGACCGATTAGAATAACACCTACCATATATTCAGGATATGCCCTAAGAAATATAATTGCCAGGATAAACATTAAAATCGGGCCAACGATCCAGTTTTGCAGTAAAGATAAGCTTAATACCTTATGATTCCTGAATACCGTGCCTAACTCTTCATATTTAACTCGTGCAAGCGGAGGATACATCATGATTATTAACCCAATGGCAATAGGGATTGAAGTGGCACCAATTGTCAAACTCTGTAAAAAAACTGCAAAATCAGGGAAAACGAAGCCTAAAGCTACACCGATAAACATAGCCAGAAAGATCCACAGGGTTAAATAACGATTTAAAAAAGATAATTTTGATACAACGGATTTCAGAACAAACACTCCCCATTTATTAATAAATCCATTTGTTATAAAATTAATTTTTAATCAATCACAAAATAATCAATCACAAAATCTACCTTTTTAATTAATCACGAAATCTACCGCTTGCTTTGAACTTTTCTAATAGTGCTAAATATTCTTTACAAACGCATATTTTTTCGATCTCGTCGCTAATTATCATTGAAATAAAGGGAAATTTCAGAAAAATGATATTCTTGGGTCGATAATAGACCCACTGGTATTTTTCCAGAGGTTAATTCCTGCCATTTTCAATTTGTTCAGGTGTCTGGAAGCGTTGTATTGCTTAATGCCTAAAACTGCTTCAATATCACATACACATAATTCCCCATTTTTTAAAAGTTCAGTATCCTTACTCTGTTTTCATCAGCTAGCGCCTTAAATAGATAAACAATATCTGTGGGCACCACCGCCTATACATGAGTATATACAATTATACTCATATACCATTTAAAATCCATGTTTCACTACTGATTTTTAATGTTGCCCTGACCAGTCTAAGTAGTTACGTATATCTTTATTTGCTTTTATCCTAGATTATACCGTAATACATTTTGTTTGCTTTTAGCTGACATTAACGCAAATATGGGGAAGGGGGGAAATAAATAACTCTTAACAATACTTTCCAAAAAATCCTGATTGCAACAGACGGGTCCAAATATAGTCAAAATGCCGTACTCCAAGGAATGGAACTTGCAAAACTTATAGGTGCGAAGGTCTATGCTCTTTATGTGTTTAATAAAAATGCATATGTACCGCCTGTACTGGAAACACCGATTCATCTGGGTTCTAACTGGAACGTCATGGAAGAAATGTTGCGTAAAGAAGGAGATAATGCTATCCAATATGCTGAGAAGGTTGCAAAGGATAAGAAAATAGACTATGAAGGTGTGGTTGTAGAAGGTGATCCTGCTAGTGCAATTCTGGAGTTTGCAGAGCAAAACAAGGTAGATATTATAATAATGGGAACCCTTGGTAAAGGAGGATTAGAAAGATTTTTGCTTGGAAGTGTAACAGATAAGGTTGTAAGGCACTCAAAGGTTCCAGTTCTTGTTGTTAAGAAACAAAAGCAGAATTAAGGATATAAAAGGTTCATTATTGGAATTATTGAATATTGCCTGAGCTTATCCCAAAAGTCACTTTATTCATAATCGTTAGGAATTTTCGAAGTTGTTCCCATGATCTTGATTGATTATTCGCAATACAAGGCCCAAGAAGCAAATTTCAAGTTTTGGGATGAGCTCCCTGTAGATTTATGCAGTTATTTACTCTGCAGATTAAACCCGCGAGATCTATACAAAAAATGTTGATATATTGTTTTTAAGACCCAAATTCCAGAAAAAGATTGGGTATAAATAACAGCATTCTATATATCAAACAAAACTGATATGAAAACCCTTATTTAGAAGGCTTAACTTCTTTTATTTATGAGCTATTGCTGTCCTGTTGACCCTGAGAAAAAGAAGGAATGGGAAGATAAAATGCTCCAGGAAATCGATTTTCTGGACAACGATATAAAAAAAGCTAGTGAGATCTTTAGCGCTCTAGGGCATCCTATAAGGCTGAAAATTGCTTATTTTCTCTCACAGCGAGACCACTGCGTTTGCGAATTGATATTTAAATTGAACGAAAGGCAGAACCTTGTTTCTCATCACCTGTCAATCCTAAAAAACTGCGGGATCGTTGAAGCCTACAGCAGTTCAAAATGGCATTTTTACAGGTTGAATCCTGAATTTGAAGATATTTTTGATATTATTAAGCAGCTACAAAACAAAAAATCCGAATAAACCTAAATGAAAATCTGAATGAACCTCAGAAAATCAGAACAGGTCTTAATTAAATCTGAAATGAACAAAATTTAAAAATGAAAATGACTGGGGTTTTAGTCCTTACAGCAGCAACAGCAGTCTTCTTTTCATTTATTTTTATATTCTTCTGTCAATGTATCTTTTGTTTTTCCATTTGAACATGAAATCTACTTTATTTCATCAGCCTGGGAACTTTGTGAGTTAAAAATAGCTTTTACTCCAAATTTACAAGCAATATGTCTAATTCCCAATTCCCAAAAATATATATAGCTTTATATATTCAATACTTGCTGATATGATTAATGAAGAAAATATACAGCTTTTCAAAGCCCTAAGTGAAGACACCAGGTATAGAATTATCAAGGCGTTAATCGAATCTGAAAATAAATGCAGAGAAAATAAATATGGTAACAGAGGAGAGCTATGCGCCTGTGAAATCCCGGAAATAATAGGGAGGACTCAGTCCAATACTTCAATGCATCTTGCAAAATTACAGGATTGGGGGATAATTAAGGTAAGAAAAGAGGGGAAAAAGAGGTTATATTCAATCCAAAACGATAAAATCAGGAAAATTCTGGAAGTGCTTGAGGAATAAGATTTTGTATTATTATAAAAAACTCAAAAATTCTATTCCTTGGAAGCTATGAGTAAATTAAATCGTTTTTTCAGGAATTTGTACAATAGCAGTGTCCTCTTTGCATTATATGAGGTTTTCTTGTTTTTCTTTTTCTTCAGCAATCAACTGAATGTTTGCTGTTTTAGCTGATTAACTTTGCTGTTTTAGCTGACCAACTATTTACTCGAAGAAGGGTGTTTTTCTTTTTTCAATCAGCGAACTAACTTTCATCTCTAGTTTTTCATGGAAGTTTCTATATTCCGCATTTGTTTTCTTATTCAGCGAAGTTTCAGAGTTATTCTCAAAAAGATTCCAGGAAAGTCTATTGATATCAGTAAAAGTATATGGAGTTCAAAATGAATTAAATATTCTGAGCTCTAGGGAAATATTTAAATACGATAAAATATCATTATATGTTGATATATTTGTGAATTGAAATATTGGTACAGAAGTGACATAATGGAGGATCCAAAATGGTTGATATATTTTATCCTCTTCAATGGATTGCTGATAAACTGACATATGAGGTGTTTAAAATTGCACCTGACACACATCTTGCATCCAGTGTTAACTTTATCATTTATGATGTGCTGAAAATTTTTATTCTTCTGGATGTAATGATTTTTGTTGTTTCCTACATCAGGACCTATGTAACTCCAGAAAAAACCCGAAAAATCCTTGGAGGCAGAACAGGATTGCAATATCATCTATTAGCCTCCATGCTAGGAGTGGTCACACCTTTCTGTTCCTGTTCATCAGTACCTCTTTTTATTGGTTTTGTTGAATCTGGAATCCCTCTCGGAGTGACTTTCTCCTTTCTTATTACCTCACCTCTGGTAAATGAGGCTGCAGTTGCTGCACTGTGGGCCACCATTGGCCTTAAAGTAACCTTGATCTATATAGTATCAGGTGTTGTGCTCGGAGTTTTTGGTGGGTACATAATAGGCCTTCTGAAAATGGAAAAATATGTGGCTGATTTTGTTTACAAGATAAAGGTCGGTGATCAAAATATAGAGCAGGAATCTCTGAAAATAAAAGAAAGAGCTGCTATTGCCTTTGACAATGTTAAAGAAATCGTGGGAAAGGTCTGGATATACGTAATTATTGGAGTTACTTTGGGAGGAATCTTCCACGGATATGCTCCCGAAGGCATCCTTGCACAATATGCAGGGAAAGACAATTTGCTTGCTGTTCCAATTGCAGTCGTTATGGGGGTGCCCCTATACTCAAACGTTATGGGTATGATCCCTATCGTGGAAAGCCTTATTGGAAAAGGGCTTCCTGTAGGCACTGCTCTAGCTTTCCTTATGGCAGTTACTGCACTTTCGCTTCCTGAAATGATTATCCTGAAGAAGGTACTTAAAAAAGAGTTGATTGGAGCTTTTGTTTTAATTGTTACGATATCGATAATATTTACTGGATATCTATTTAACATTCTTCTCTAAGATTAATGTATCTACAACTTGAAAAACAAATAAATATCAAAATGATAAAACAAAACACGAGGTTAAACAAATGAAGATCGAAATTCTCGGAACTGGTTGTCCAAAATGCAAAAAAACAAAAGAAATTATTGAAAAAGTACTGAAGCAGACTGGCGTAGAAGCTGAAGTAATTAAAGTTGAGGATATTGAAAAAATCCTGAACTACGGAGTTATGGTTACTCCTGCAGTTGCCATTGATGGAGAAGTAAAAGTTGCAGGTAAGGTTCCAGACGAAAAAGATATTCGAAAATGGATTACTCAATAAAAAAGGAATAGTTCACTATTCAATTAATTAAAATAAGAAAAAACAAGCTAATAAGGAGTATAAAATTATGGCAGAAGAGGTAAAATGTGCATGTGGTTCGGCAAATGTGGCAATTTTCCCATGTAGTGGGGCTTCAAATGTGGGACAACTTTCAAATAAGGCCGCGATAGAACTCGAAAAACAAAACTTTGGAAATATGATGTGTACCGTAGGAATCGGGGCTAGAGCTCCCGGACTCATGAAATCCGCCGAGGCTTCAGAAAAGATAATTGCAATTGATGGCTGCCCGGTGAACTGTGCAAGCAAAACTCTTGAACTTGCAGGTTTTAAAGTGGATCGACATATTGTAATTTCTGAGTTAGGAATTAAAAAGAATAAAGACAAGGATCTCAAGGACAATGAAGTCTCAGAAGCTCTAGAAAAAACTTTTGAGATACTGCAGTCCGAATGATCTCGGTTTCAATTAACATTATGCATTGCTAAGGCCATATATCTTAATAATCAGAAGCTTAAATAACCAAATTAAGGGTGACAAGTTGACTGAATTTACTGTAAATTCTAATATCTGTGGTTTTGTTCACAAGATACGTGGAAGCAAAAAAGGAAATAAAATTATTGTTGACATTGAAACTCCATGTGAAAAGATAAAGAAGTTCTCTCACATGGAAGTTCCCATGATGGAAATTATGGATATCAAAAACAACTATGTGATTGATAGAGCACAGGAAGCACAGTGCTCCTCAAACTGTCTTGTACCCTGTGCAGTGCTCAATCTCTGCAGGTTGGAAAGTGGTTTCCTTGCAAAATCTCTCGTAAAAAAAGCGGGTAGTATTAGCATCGAGTTCAATGAAGTTTAAAAGAGGAAAAATTTTTCTCCTTTTTTAATTTTCAATCTAATATTCAATCTAATATTCAATCTAATATTCAATCTAATATTCAATCTAATATTCAATCTAATATTCAATCTAATATTCAATCTAATATTCAATCTAATATTCAATCTAATATTCAATCTAATATTCAATCTAATATTCAATCTAATATTCAATCTAATATTCAATCTAATATTCAATCTAATATTCAATCTAATATTCAATCTAATATTCAATCTAATATTCAATCTAATATTCAATCTAATATTCAATCTAATATTCAATCTAATATTCAATCTAATATTCAATCTAATATTCAATCTAATATTCAATCTAATATTCAATCTAATATTCAATCTAATATTCAATCTAATATTCAAGAGGCAAATTCCTTTAAAGGAAATTCTTTCCTTTATGGTTAAGTGAAAAACTTGTTATGAAGAGCTTATCCTAAAACTTTGAATTATATTGCCAAATATTGAATAAAGAAAGTAATTAATTTCCTTCTTCTGATAATTGTTTGGAACCATTATTGATCTCAAAATGAAATTGGTTTCGGGATAGGCTCATGAGATTATTTTTTAGATCTTTTTAATTATAAGCTGAAAACTTTGAATCTTATTCTCTTTTAATTTTGGACATTACATTCTGCTTTACCTGAGATTCATATTTCTTCCAGCTATTTTCATCAATTTCGGGCATGAAAAGCTCCGGAGCTTCGTTTCTTTCTTTTCTACTACAGGAATCTATTGCCTGTTGGATGACCGAAGGGTCGGTTATCCCTACAAGGTCAATGACTTCAATTTCCCTAAGAAAACGAGAGATTGCAGTCGCTGGAATTTCGTTAAGGTAAGGAATTACTCCTTCGGACCCGACAATCTTTTTTGGCCCTCCGAAAGTCGAAACCCCATTTTCGGCAAGTGACAGCAGGGACTGCCCGGCAAAATGTTCACTTTCCTTCCCGCAGACAATCAGGCAACTGATGTGAGGATTTGAAAGCACATTAACTATTATCCTACTTTCCGCACTATTTTTTCACATATAATATTTTTCGTATTTTTCTCCCATCAATCTCAGCACTTTAATTGTTTCTTCATCCAGATTTAATACCTTCTTTATCCTCTTTCCCTCAATTTCGATCTCTAACTCTGTTATTCTCCTGAACAGAAAGAATACCCATTTCATTGTTGGAGTCTGTGTTTTTTTCTTAACCTGATTTCTGATAGCTTCTTTTGCTTCTTCCAATCTTGTTCTCAGTTTCCACTCAGCTATTGAATACAATAACAAACATAGAACCATTACCATTGCAAGTGCTTCTATTCTGGATTCTTTTTTCAGATATACCTCAGACACTCTGAAACTCTTATCCTTAAGGAACCTGAACCCTCTTTCAACTGTTCCCTGTTCTTTATAGTACTTTAGGAGTTGATCTGGAGTCAACTCCAGATCATTGGTTGCAAGAATGAACCTTCCTAACTTTGCTCTTTTTTCCTGTAATTTATCCTGATCGTGTTTTATCTCTGCTTCTATCAGGTAAAAAGTCTGTACATCTTCACCTTTCCTTGGTCTTCCTTTCTTGTTTTCAAGTCTGTGTGATTTAGTTTTTATCTCAAGTTTCGTGAATTCATACAATTCATTCTCTTTCAACCATTGTTCAGACGCTATTCTTGCATCAGCTTCACAGGCAAATTCAAGAGTAGAAAGCTTTTTAAGGGATTTTTCTGTTGCTTCAAGCTCCTTAAGAATCTTTTCATCAAATGTCTTCTCTTCCTTCTTTTTCATTTCCTCTGAACAAAATACAACCCATAACTGTTCTATTCCACCATAACAGGATTTTACAGCGTAACAAGAATAACGTTCATCAGAGCATGTTTCCAGAATTAAGTCTGTTATCAATAATTCCTTTGATTCATTGATGGTTGCAGGTACTCTCGATATGAAAAAAGCGCTAGTTCCTATTTCTTTGACATTACTTTCAGTATAAAATGCGCTGTCTGCAACATGATAGACTCTCTGATCAAGATTCAGGTTCTGTGTTACTTCCTTTATGGTTTTGATGAGAACTTTCTTATCGGAACTGTTACCATCTAACGCTCTCACAAACAGAGGAATTCCTTTCTGATCAGTAACCATAGAAATAGAAAAACGAAGTAAATCGACTCTCTTATCTTTAGGATGACCATAAGTAATGTTGATAGTTTTGCTGTTATCATCGTTTTCATAGTCACCATAAACACTGAAATTTGTAGTATCTGAATGACAAAAACGAGGATTAATAGGAACGTGTTTCATAGCTTGCAGAATTATATGGTTGAAGAGTTCAGTTGCTCCATATTCATGGATTTTGTCCAGAGTTCTGCCAAAAACGTCATCATTAAGGTGTTCTGGGAGAACACCTTCTCCCAGTAACCTTTCAGTAGGTAAGTTTTCAAAGAAAGCAGGAAATAGGTAAAGACGACGTTCAGTAAATCCTAAACCGTTAATGCACATTGCCTTAAGAACAGTAGAATGAGAAATGTTATGGCCACTTTTCTTAGGAAGAAGAGTGTCAATCAAATCTGAAATTTCAAGTTCGTCAAATACGCCAGCAATAAGGCCATAATGGCCAAGATGAGTTGTGGATTCAGAGCTGGGAGAGAGAGTCATCAAGGTGAAATTGGATGAGATTTTATAAAAAGTAAATGTATGATTCGAAAATATAAAATCCAGAAATTTTACTGCGGAAAGTGCGTATTATCTTCTCAATTCCAAAATTTTCCGTAAAACAGGTTCCGCAGATGGCGTAGTTTTTTAAATTCAAGTTTCGATAGTCAGAAGCAAGGGTTACTACTGCCACAGGAGATTTTGGGTCTCCTACTACATAATCGCCAGAAGTTATAGGCCATGCCATGTAAAAGCTCCTTTTAGTAATTTTTCATGTTAAATGGTTTTCTCCAAAGTTACAATCTATAAAGTAAAAAAAAGTAGAAATTTTTTTATTTCCAGGCTTTAAGTTTTAAGCTCTCTGCAGGCAACTCATTATATTGTCTTTTGCTTATATCCAGATCTTCATTCAAAACTTCAACTAAAAATCCGGCTCTTTTTAAAAGCCCAAGATACTCTTCCTTAAGCAAGGCACCTGCAAGGCAGCCTGTGAGCAAGTCTTTGTCATTTTTCAGGTTTTCGGGAAGCTCGGCCAGAAGAACCATATCCGAAATATACATTGCGCCTTCTGGTTTCAAAACTCTAAAGGCTTCTTTAAAAACTTTTTCTTTATCTGGAGCAAGATTGATCACGCAATTACTGATAATAACATCCACTGATTCGCTCTCAACCGGAAGAGCTTCTATATCTCCCAGACGAAATTCGACATTGGTATAACCGTATTTCTGGGAATTTGCTTTTGCCTTTTCGACCATAGCCTGAGTCATATCAACTCCAATAACCTTTCCTGATTTCCCTACCTTCTGTGCAGCAAGGAAACAGTCAAATCCTGCGCCTGAGCCGAGATCTAGTACAACATCGCTTGGTTTTAATTCTGCAAAAGCTGTTGGGTTTCCACAACCAAGACCCAGATTTGCGTCTGGAACAGCGTTGATATCATTGTCAGAATAACCAATGGATTTTGACAGGTCTGTCGCACTCGAATCGCCACAACATCCACTCGAACAACAGGACCCACCTACCATTGCTATCTTTCCGTATTTCTCTTTAATTACTTGCTTTTTTTCACTTGCATCCACAGGTATCGCCTTCTCTTTTATTCGAGTTATTCATGTCCTTGATATAGTTCCAGGTCTTTCTTTGTGTGTATAAAAAAGGTTCCAATTATCAAAATATATTGATATATTCAAGTATTGTATATGATATAAATATTTTACCAGATAACACAAATGAAGAAAAACATCGAAAGTGTGAACCGGAATTAACAGACGGATCTAGCTAAAAAATTGAGTTGTTATCAGAAAATTCAGGTTTATTTCGTTCAATAAGGTTTATTTCGTTCAATAAATACTCATTGAACCTATCCCAAAATCCATTTTTACAAATTAAACCCCCAGTTTAGAAACGTTTTTAACATTATCTCGCAACTGCAGAAGAAAAAATACAAATAAAAAGTCCAAATAAAAAATCTAAATAAAAAGTCCAAATAAAAAATCTAAATAAAAAGTCCAAATAAAAAATCTAATAGATACCTGAAATAAAAGAAACCTGAAAAAAACAAAATACTGGGTTTTTAGTCCTTACAGCAGCAACAACAGTCTTCTTCCTTATCTTTCTCTTCTTCTCCCTTATCCTTTTCAAAGATTTTGTCGTATATATTTTCTTTGTATACGTTTGTCCACCCTATCTGTGTGCCTGCAGCAACAAACATAGCTACTGAAATCGTTTCGGCAATTTCCTCCTTTGTGGCTCCTGCAGCAATCGCTCTTTGCGAATGTGTATCAACGCAAAACTGACAACGCATAAGGACAGAGGAGGCAATGGCTATAAGTTCTTTGGTTTTAAGATCCAGATAACCATCTTTGAATATGGAATTTCTCATCTGTCCAAAAGCTTCCGCAGTTTCAGGTAACATTTCATCCAAAAATGACATTGAAATCCTCTCCTACTTAATAACTATATAAATTTGTGATTTGCAGTATAATTTAAAAATTTCAAATAAGGTCTGCTATAATTTAATTACTTCAAACTGTAAAGTTGCAGACAATTTACCTTTTAGGCAATTTATCTTTACAGGCAATTTAACTTTCAGGTAATTTATCTTACAGGTAATTTGCCTTATAAGCAGCTGTATTTTAAAATTAAGCAGCCTGTTTCTTACACTTTTACTGGCAGTTCATGTGTCAATCTCAATGACCTGGTCTCCTGCAAAAAGCATTATTCCAGTGCATAGTGTTTCCCCGATCTTCATGCTTATGTGTGTACAGCAGGTCTTCTTCGTCATCTTCTGGATTCTTTGTAGTTTCTTTTGGCAATGTATCTTTTTCTTTTTTCAATTCCTTGTCTCCTTACTTAATCAATTGTATTCTGTAAAAATGATAAATCGATATTGAGATTCAAGTTTTAAAAACATGCATGATGAGTATCAAGAATAATTGATAGGTGTATAGTTGATAAATATTAAAATGTCGGTTTCTGGAATCTTTCTAAAATCTCATATCAATCTTTTTTGATATCCAGCTCCCATGTTCTTATGAAGTAAGTTTCATATTGATTAGAAGACTCTATATAATCCGAAGAACTAACTTCATTTTTGAGAAAAAAATGTGGTCTTATAGTGGTAGCTATCAGGAAAAATAATGGTTACATCTTGAGAAATTATATTCGATAGAATAACAAGGGTGTAGAAATGCCTGGAAATCCGAATGAGATAAAACTTGTAAATAATGCTATGTCTAATGCCACCCGAAGGAAGATTATGAACTTTCTTGTAGATGGCGATAGAAGTACCGAAGAAGTCGCAGAAGCCGCAGGAAAGACAATGCTCGACTTCCATCTCAAGCTTCTGCAACAGGCAAACCTGATTGAATTAGGAGATGGAACAGTCAGATTAAGTGAATACGGCAGAAATTTTCTGAAGGGCAAGGAAGAAAAAGATACTCAAAAAAACACCGATCTCTCTCAGGCAAAACCTGTGGAAATTGCGGAAATCCGGCAGCTTTTACCCTGTATAGCAGACTCCTCAAAATTCAGGGTAATTGCAAATATGACTCCCCCGCTTGGTGGAACCCTCAAAGTTCTTGAACCTCTCTTTCCCAGAGGTAGATACTCGGACAAGATTAACGCCCTGATAATGCAAAAAGGAGAAGTGCTTACAACGGTTTACGGTACTGGAAAAGTTACCATGACAATGATTAAAAATGAGTCAGAGGCCAGAGAAGCGCTTGAAAGTCTTAGAAGTATCATCAATGAGGCTATTGCAAAGGGTGTTGCTCCGGCTCCTCGGGAAAAGGTCAGGGTCGAACCCATGGAGCTTTACAAATACCTGCCTCAGACCAATTGCGGTAAATGCGGCGAACAGAGCTGTTATACTTTTGCCATAAAACTCATGAGCGGAGAAACTTCCCTTGATAAATGTACATCGCTCAAGGAGCCGAAGTACGCAACTAACCAGGAACATTTGCAGGTTCTCAGTGCGTACATTTGAGCCTAATAATGTGAATAATATTTTAGAGCCTATCGAAAAGTATGGTTCACTGGTGTATCATGCCATGCTAAATGAAATAATAGCAAAGTAATTTCCAGGTTTCTGCAAAGTCTTCAACTACTAAATGAGCTCATCCCAAAACCAATTTTAGTCTCACATCAGTAAGAGTTTCAAAATTATTTTTCAGGATAAGAAGCTCTTATTGATAATCCAAAATACGATATTCAGAGAAGCAATTTTGCGTTTTGGAATAGGCTCAATGAATAAACTTTCTTTGAATAGGCGACTCTCATTATTTTTTAACTCTATCACCTTTGAGTTATATGATATTAGTTGTCAAAGACTTTACAGAATCCTCTTCTAACTCAGCAGGATCTAGGGTGCAGGGACCAGTGGTGCACTTCCCACAGCCATGTTGATTAAGTTCAGGGTAAGCTTTTATATCTTCTTGAAGCTGCATGAAGCATTTTTCTTTATCAAACCCATTTGAACTAAGAGCACCGGATTGACATCTATCCACACATACAAGGCATTTTTCTCCTCTTTTGTGTCTACAGAACTCTTCTTTTGGACGTGGAGTAGGGGGTATTTCGGCAGAAATCAGAAGAGAGCCAATTCGACCTGCACATCCAGATTTCGTAATCAACATTTGGTTAACTCCGAATGTTCCAATTCCGGCAGCATAAGCGGCGCTCTTGTGAGACCATGAAACATTAAAACCCTTATTCTTATAATCGAAAATCGCTTTAGGTACAATTGCTGTGACACCATCTTTTGCAAGTTCAGTTTTGATTCTTTCATTGATTTCTCCGATAAGGTGAGAAGTATCTAGGCTAGCCTGAATAGATTCCTTTACCACACCTGATTTCAAGTTCTGTTTCACAAGTTCTTTATCAAATGGCAAGAAGAAAGCAACAACGGTCTTTGCTTCAGGAAAGATTTCTTTTGGATTTAAGTGATGAAAACCTACGATTTGTTTAATTTCCATAAAAATAGGATCGGTAGTAGAAGCAAAACCTATAATAGGCTCACGATATCTTGTTTCAGTATCTGAATTTGCTACAGTGTTCTTTATTATGGTCTCAATCTTGTTTTTTAGTTCCATATTAGAATCTCCTCAAATATATGAGAGACTTTTGTTTCAACCTAATAGTCGGCAGATCCTCTTTAAATTATAACCGTTTAAATGTTATCGTATCAATCTTTTTTGATATTTGGCTTTTGTGTTTTTGATCCTTCAAACCTTATATTCTTAAAAAACTCAAAGACGGGCTCTATACTGCTGCCCGTTTTTATAGGGAAATCAAAGAAATGGGGTTTGATGGAAGAAAAACCATAGTCAAGGGCTTCGTACAAAAAGTCCGACCCAAACTGGAGTCCCTGATGTACTTCGTTATGAAACAAAACCAGGTGTTCAGGCTCAGGTTGACTGGAAGATTTAGGAACAATTGAAGTTGATGGAAAAATGAAAAAACTCTATTGCTTCAACATTATTCTTGGATATTCCGGAATGAGCTATGTTGAATTTACACTGAGCATAGACACTCCTACTCTTATTCAGTATCATCTAAATGCTTTTGAGTATTTTGGAGGATTTACCACAGGAGATCCTCTACGATAACATGAAACAGGTTGTTATCAAAAGAACCTTGAAAGTTTCGGATTCTGAATGGAACTCACAGTTTGAGGATTTCTTCAAATGCTTTGGTTTTATTCCCAGGTTATATAGGCCTTACAGGCCTCAAACAAAAAGCAAAATTAAAAATAAGGTGGGGTACGTCAAGAGGGATTTCTTCCTTGGAAGAAAGGTCTACATCTCTCGAAGACCTGAACGTCCAGGTCCATGTATGGTTAGAAAGGGTAAATTCAACTGTCCACGGGACAACTTATCAAATCCTTCTTGAACGCTTTAAGGAGGAGAAACTGAACCCTCTGGGGAAGGTTCCTCCTTACAAAGTTTAATCTGAACTTTTCCAACTTTTTTGTTAAATCTATTATTCTTACTTTACTACTACAGTAGCTTTTGCTTCTGTAACTCCTTCCAGACTGAATGTGTAAGTTCCTGAATCTTCAAACGTATATGAAAACGCTTTTCCGTAGTTAATAGTTTGTTTTTCCCACAAACCATCCTCACTCACAAGCACTGAAGATCCTTTTGGTCTTTTGTAGTTTACCCACGAAACTGTGCTTCCTTTTTCAATTTCTATGAGATTTGGAGTAAGTGTCGTTGAATATATTGCTATCTTTTCCTTATTCTTGACGTTTTCTTTATTCTCGACGTTTTCTTTATTCTTGACCTCTAGATTTTTCATAGAGGAGTTTGGGTTTGACTGAACCTGCGCTTTTTCTGCGGTGACTGTTGTTCCCACAGAGTTTTCTGAACTTGCGTTCTGTGATTCACCAGCAAGTACGGTTACTGTTCCTTTTATATCAGGGTTATCTTTAAGGGTAAAAGAATAGGTCCCTGGGTTTTCAAAAGTAAAGGAAAAGGCTTTTCCATAGTTCAATGTTGTCTCTTCCCAAAGCTCGTCAGCGCTTACAAGCACTACTGGGGCTTTTGGTTTCTTGAAGTTAATCCAGGTAACACTTTCACCGGAGTGTATATCAATTTTCTCGGGTGAAAAGGCACTGAAAATAACTACCCTGTTATCAGGGGTATCAGCACTTTTTACAACTATTGTTGCTTCTTTTGCCGCTGCAAACCCTGTCGACGTAATAAGAAGCGCCACTATTAGCAGGGCAAAGATTATAGATTTATTACGGTCTTCCGTCTTAAAACCTCCAGTTTTCCAGCTTTGTATCGAACTCCTTTTTGGAATTACCATTCTAAACTTTGCTATGCATTTCATATAGCCAAAACGGTGTGATTTTTATTCATGTGATATGAATAATCCAGAGGCTTTTGTCAGGCAAACCATTTTGGGATAAGCAAAAGGTCTTGGTTATTTTAGACTGGCCATTCTAAACTGGCTATTCTAAACTGGCTATTCTAAACTGGCTATTCTAAACTGGCTATTCTAAACTGGCTATTCTAAAATGAATTGAAAAATGCTAGTCTTTTGGCACTTCAATTATTATTTATTTTTTAAAAGAGATAAATGAATATAGCCAGACTGCTGTTTTTTCTCTTGAATATAAGAACTTTTCATTGAATTTATATAATCCCTTCAAGAGTATTATTAGGTAATATGAAATCGAAAGCACATACCAGAGTAGAAACCAAATCTTCGCTTCTGGATACTATTTTCCTTTCTGAAAAGAGAAAGACTCTTCTTTTACTCCTTAAAGAAGAAGGCCCAAAAAGCAGCGAGGATATCAAAGATGTGCTTGATTTTCCCTGGAAATCAATCACTCCCCAAATTAAAAAATTAACTGATTGGGGCCTTGTTCTCGAAGATAATGGAATATACTCCCTCTCAGATATGGGTGCAGTGATTGCCTCGAATGCAGAGTTTTTCCTGAATACGCTTTCAGTATATGAAGAAAATCTGGATTTCTGGTCTGACCACGACGTAAGCCCTATTCCTTCCTACATTCTTAACAAAATCGGAGAACTGGGTCACGTCAAAATTATAGAACAGGATTTCTCAAACGTTTTCCAGCTTCCAGAAGAGGTTATGACAAATTTAATGAGTTCCAGGAGTATAATGTCTTTTATTTCGATAGTTCATCCTTTTTCTCTTTTACTTCTTTTTGAGTATCTTCAAAAGGACACCGAAGCTACAACAATTGTTACAGAGAAAGTTCTAGAGGCTTTCCAGACCGAATATAATTCCGATATTCCACTTTTAAAAACAAGCAATCCCATAATTAACAAAGCTCTGATCGAATATAAGAAAGAAATAAAAAAGGTCTTTCGCAGCAAAGTTTCTGATTTTATGGTATACGAAGGTGACTTAAACCCCATATCATTGATTGTAACTGATAAGATCTTTTTCCTCTCTTTACTTGACAAAAAAGGGAGAGTGACAACCCGATTTTTAATTGCCTTTGAACCTCAGGCTTTAAAATGGGGAGAGGAACTTTTCATGTATTATAAGGAAAGGTCAAAGTCCGTACCTTCATCTTTGTCTACCTTATGAAATTTATCTATTTTTCAATTTATTCATGAGCCATTTGGTTTTTGTACTTTCATTATCATATTTTTTCGTATCTCAACACACAATTGACTATCTTGGACTAATTCTGAGAATACAAAGCCAGCATTGGAATCCGAAAATAAGGAACATATTCCACGGACTTATTTAAACTAAAATCATTTGAGAAGGGAAAATACTCTCCTCCCTTCGTATTGAATTTGATTCCATCTAAAAGTCAGGCCGTAAACACTACATCAACTCTTTCAACATCCCATAAAGACCCCAATTTTTCTATAATATCCTCTTTTATTGCTGGAGCAAACTGATGATTTGCAGGCAGGTCTACAACCACCCTCACAACTCCATCTTCCACGCTCGTTTTCAGGATAAGGTTTGTACGAATTATGTCAAGGCCGGTCAGGGGGTTCATAACGTGCTTTAGCCTGCTCTGGATTACTTTTTCGGTGGTAGGCTCTTTCTCGGTTATAAGCCCGTGTTTTTCTTCATAGTCTTTGATTGCGGCCCGCAGGCCCTCAACTGCAAGCACTGAGCAGTGGGCTTTGATCGGAGGGAGCCCTCCAAGTTCTTCTGAAGCCTGTTTCCATGTTATTTTCTTCGCCTCATCAAGGGTCTTTCCTTTCGCAATATCTGTAATAACCGAGCCAGTAGCAATGTTTGAGGCGCAGCCATAAGATTCGAATTTTATATCTTCAATAATCTTGGTATCAGGATTGACCTTAATGTAAACCGCTACCATGTCTCCGCAAGCCGGGCTTCCTTCAAGGCCTTTCCCGTCAGGGTTCTCGATCTTTCCCACATTGTGAGGGTTCTTGAAATGCTCCAGTACTTTTTGGCTGTAAGGAAACTTCATTGTCTCACCTTATATTTTTGTAACTTTCTCTGATCTTCTTTTCTTCCTGTATTCTCTTATCCTCTTCTCTGATTGACTTATGTGATCGCCTGGATTCTGCTTTCTCTTACTATTTTTTCTACCTTTTTCCATTCATTTCCTTGCAAGTGGGCTTATTTCCCTGAGCCTTGCCACTATCTCACTCATTGCTTCGATTGCTGCATCAGCATCCCCAATTTGATTATAGCGCCCAAAGGTAAAGCGTACTGAGCCATGCGCTCTCTCGTGATCTCCTCCTATACCCCGGATTACATGGCTGGCTTCAAGAGAGCGGCTAAAACAGGCTGAACCCGTGCTTACTGCAAAACCTCTCATATCCATATGCAAAGTTACGGATTCACCTTCTACGTAGTGGAAAGTCAGGTTTGCGTTCTGAGGCAGGCGTTTTTCCCAGCTTCCATTAAGAGTAACGTCCGGAATCTCGGAGAGGGCTTTATCAATTACGCGATCTCTCATTGCTTTGAGTCTTCTGTTTTCCTCTTCGGTTACGAGCTCTACAGC
The DNA here is from genome assembly GCF_000970025.1 of Methanosarcina barkeri MS. Classification (GTDB taxonomy): domain Archaea; phylum Halobacteriota; class Methanosarcinia; order Methanosarcinales; family Methanosarcinaceae; genus Methanosarcina; species Methanosarcina barkeri. The sequence continues at coordinate 3,862,788 of NZ_CP009528.1, read as the reverse complement.
TTTTGCAAAACCGACGGCTGATGGGATATTTTCGACTCCTGCCCTCAGGTTAAACTCCTGGAAACCTCCATCCATGAGTTTGGTTATTGGGGTATCTTTCCTGATGTAAAGCGCACCTATTCCTCTTGGGCCATGGATGGTATGGGCTGACATTGTGATCAGGTCTACAGGTAGTTCCTCTACATTGAGAGGTAGCCGAGTAAAGCTATGAGTAGCATCCGTGTGCAGGATCACTTCTTTTTCTTCACATATTTCCGAGATAGCTTTCAAATCCTGCACTGTTCCTATTTCTTGGTTCCCCTGTTGAAGTGAGACAAGAACCGTTTCCTTTGTAATTGCATTTTTAAGCCCTTCGAGATCTACAAAACCTTCAGCATCAACATCCAGGTAAGTAACACTAAACCCCTGTCTCTCGAGAGCTTTTGCTGTATTCAGCACAGGAAAATCTTCTATTTTCGAGACGACAACATGTTTTCCTTTCTTTTCTTTAAAAGTCATGGCAACACCTTTAAGTGCGGTGTTACTTGACTCAGTGGACCCTGAAGTAAAGATCAGCTCTTCCGAGTTTGCATCGAGCTTTGAAGCTATGCTTTCACGGGACCTTTCGAGTGCTTCTTTTGCGTCAATACCCATAGAATAGCCAAATTCCGATGTTGCAACTGCATAGGTGTCAAAAAAATAAGGTTTCATTACTTCGAGTACCCGCTCATCCAATCGTGTGCATGCGGCATTGTCAAGATATTTTACATTCTCAAATATTTATTCTCCCCCCATTAAAATAACCAAATTTTGGATTTTACAGTTAAATCTCAGATTTTTCAGTACCCTGGGCTTTTAATCCGATAAATTTCCGGGGCAATAATCCCCTGAATATTTTTTTCTGGATATTTTTTTCTGGATATTCTTTTCTGGATATTTTTTTCCTAGATAGTTGTTATCTGAGTATAATACATTTAAATCGGTCAAATCATGGAAAAATTCGCATTATCGTGGCAATTTAAACTCTAAACTCAAATTTTATAACTTATTAGAGTTTTAAATAAAGAGCGTTACGTTTGCGTCCCGTGCTTCCTGAATATACGAACCTACAGCTCCCCATTCATCTATCCATTCCGTTCGAAGCTCCTCTTTACTCAAGCCCATAATTTCCATGGTCATCTCACAGGCGATTATTTTTCCGCCAAGTTCCTTGAAATCATTCATCAGTCTTTCAAGTGAAGCAACATTGGCTTTATTCATTCTTTGTTTAATCATCTGCCTGCCAAGCCCCAGCATATTCATTTTGGAGAGTGGCCCCTTATCAAGCTCTCCTTTCTTCAAGCGCATTAGCCCCCAGAAGGTAAAGTATATGGAGGCTTCCATACCCATTGCCAGCGCTCCGTTTGCAATTATAAGTGCGCTGTATACTTTATCCATATCGCCGCTATGCAGGATAATGACAGTCTTTTCCCCCATTTTCATTCCTCTTCCGGCTTATCTCCGGATTTTTATCTCCCACTCTTTGCCTCCTTCCTTATCTTCAATCTCCAGCACTTTGAGCCCCATTGCTTCGCAGGCCATAGGAATTTCCTTTTTTGACGCCGGATGTGTCCCCTTCACAATAACAAGATCCCCTGGAGCAGCTTTCTTTAAGGCTTTTCTGCACTCTACCAGCGGAACCGGGCAAGTCTGCCCTCTAACATCGATTTCCATTTCTGCCATTATTCTTACCCCCCAAAGTAAGAGAAACGGAAGGATTCTGACAACAGTTTTGCTTGCTGTTGTTCCTTAAATTCATTATATTCTAAAAAATATATTCTCGAAAAATATATTATCATTTCATATTGAAAACTCTATCTAGGAAATATTCTTAGGACTTACGCAGTTAAAATGCCGAAAACTTGATATCTTTATAAATATACTTATGGCTTAGTGTTTCTCTAAAAACGTACGGAGTTATGGACATAAATCCACCTAAGTGTACCGACATTGACTACATTAATTTTCTCATTGCGGCTTCTAACGTTTTTAGCTGTACTGAAGCTGCTAGATGTTATCCAGACATAGCTAATGCTCCTTCTCATGATGCTTTTACTCGTTGCCTTCAAAGGCAACCTCCAGACACGGAAGCACTATGGGAGGAAGTAAAAAGTTATGTCAAGCTTAAGGAGGATACCTAATTGTTGATGATTCAACATTAGATAAACCATACGCAGAAGAAATTGCTTTTGTTCGTCGTATGTGGAGTGGAAAACATCATCGTACTGTAAAGGGAATAGGCCTGGTTACCTTAGTTTGGACTGACGGTACAACCGTTTATACCTATCGATTTTCGAATTTATAACATCGATGTAGACGACAAAACAAAGAATGACCATTTCCGTGATATGCTTGACAAGGCCGAAGAACGTGGTTTTAATCCCAAATTCGTTTTATTTGATACATGGTATGCAAGTGTGAAAAACCTTAAAGCCATTAGACAGAAAGAGTGGCATTTCCTTACAAGATTGAAAAATAATCGTTTGGTAAATCCTGACAACAAGGGAAATGTGCCACTTGAAACAGTAGATATTCCTCCAAAAGGACGTGTGGTTCACCTCAAAGCATATGGATTTGTAAAGGTGTTTAGGATAGTTTCAAAAAATGGAGACACGCAACACTGGGTTACAGATGTGCAAGAGATGGATGAAGCAAAACGTGAAGATTTGGCAAAGAAGTCATGGAAAATTGAGGAATATCATAGGGGAATAAAACAGTTCTGTGGTGTCGAAAAATGTCAGGCAAGAAAGGAAGAATCACAAAGAGCACATATAATGTTCTCATTAAGAGCTTTTCTTAGACTGGAATTACAAAGAATCAAAAGTGGAATATCCTGGTTTGAAAGTGCTATGAAAATTAGAAGAGTGGCAGTGACAGAATACTTAAGGAATCCCCAATACACGTTAAATTAATTCAAATATTTGAAAGTTTGGAAAAAACAATATGCTAGGAGCCAACTGCGTAACTCCTAAGAGATTTAACAATAAGGCTGGAAGTCCCCTTCCTCGAAATATCGGATAAATCCTATCTGGTAGGTGGGGGATAAAAGCCGTCAACCTCACAATCTTCTACTGTTATTGAATCTGCAAACTTACTTGCATTTTGAAGTCTAATAGATTAGGACTTACGTAGTTGAACTGAAGAATCAGCAGTATTAAACCGTTAAATGTCTAAAGCATGACTTTAATCCACAATCTTTGACGTAATTGATTTTGGTCCTCAAGTGCGTAAGTCCTATCTCTAAAAATAAAGTGCAAGAAAAGTTTTAGACAATCAGGTATTTTTTATCTTTTATTTGAGTTCTGCTATCAACACCAAGTATTCCAGCAATCTCAATGCCTTCACTTCCGACCTCTGCCAGTTGGGTGTAGATTTCAGTCTTTGTTATATATTTCTCAGTCCGTGTGCCATCAGCTTTTTCCATTTTGATGGTTATCTCTTCTTTATTGTGTCCTTTTGCCAGGCATTCCTGTACGATTACTCCATACTGCTCTGCAATAACTTTCAGGCAATCGAAGATCTGATTGGTAGAAATGGCATCCTCTTCGTCAAGGAGGACTTTTGAAAGGTTGTAGGTGCGGATATTTGCCATGAAATAAGCCTGAATTTTTTCAGGAATTCTTGCCAGATTTTCCATATCAATGAAATCCCCAAGCTCTTTATCCGAGGTGATTTCCTTATCATCTTCATATACAAAATATCTGTGATCTCCGCCTTCAATTCTGAATTTCCTGTTTGCTTTTTTGTTTTCCAGGGCTATACGTATGTTTTTCTGAGTGTCATACTCTAGAAAAGTTACAAGAAATTCGGAAAGGTTCTGCATTTTTATTTTTTCTTCTTTTCTCAGGATGCCTGCCCGCGTCCATCCTGGCAGGCTTAAGCTTCCAAGTAGTTTTTCTACTGTCAGAGTCTCTTCTGTAAAAGTGAGTGTGTAATGATACTGCAAACCCGAGACCCAACCTTCCATTTCTCCTGAAATGCTATTTGTATTGATGGAAAGTTCAAATCTCTTTTCAGCTCCGTAAACTCCTGTGATTAAAAACCTGCTAAGAACTTCAAGTATATCTTCTTCAACTTTTTTATAATCCTCTGGAGTACCATCTTCTATTTTTGTATACTCAGCTTTGAGGATTTCTCTTCTTTTCCCGAGATTCTCGCTGCATGTTTGCAGGATTGCGTTAGTGCAGGGTATAATGTCCTCTATATCAACTTCATTTACCAATTTTCTGAGTAAAGTCTCAAGCTTCTCTTCAAAATAATTCATTCCTTCTATTCTACTCTTCAGTTCATGAAGCGTTTCTTTCTGCTTGCACTTTATTTCTATTATGGAGTTTTCCAGAGGGATTACTCGGGAAGTTATATCTAAAAAAGTTCTCAGATCCTCAATGAAATCCCGCTGTACAGGCAGTTCCGTAGAGTCCTGGTAAATATATTTCATAAAAGCACCCTGAATAGCTAGACGACCCTTTAAATATTCTATGATCTATAGCTATATAACATTTTATCCAGAAGCTTCTTTCATTTCTAAAATAAGTACCTTATTTTAAGCAACAAGTTTTACGTGAACCTATATCTTATACTTTGGATAAAGGTTCTATTCTTATTTTTTCTCTGAAGTGGCCGAGAAGAGCCCGGCCATCCCATAATTTAAAGCAGAACTTTCCTGACAGGGTCCAGAATCTCATTTATATACTTTGCGGCTGAATTTTTCAGATCCATTGGATGAACACTTTCTGCTGCAAAAGCATTTTCCATTTCTTCGTAACTCACATATGTTATATTTCCACCGAATTTCTCAGGTCTCTCTATGACAACAGTTTCGTATCTAGGAAATATATGGTAGCGGAAAAGAGCGAGAATTGGGTTTTCTTCCGTGTCTCCGATCTTACAGTACGCTTTCTTAAGCTTTTTATAGATCTCTTCTTCAGTGTCATCCACCGAAATAAAATTCTCCTTTGATGAAGCCATCTTGGTTCCATCTAATCCCAGAAGAATTGGAGTATGAATGCAGATTGGGGTTTCGAATCCTAGATTCTTTAGGTTTTCACGTGCAAGCATATGGATTTTTCTCTGGTCAATACCTCCAACTGCGATATCAACTCCGAGCAGAGCAATATCAATAGCCTGCATCAGTGGATATACCATCTGAGAAACGGTTGGGTCATCCATAGCACGCCCGACTTCATCCATGCTCCTGCGAGCCCTATTCAGAGTCACTGACCTTGAAAGTTTGAGAACATTTAACATGTACTCTGCTCCAAGCTGATAGTCAGACCCATAAACAAAATTAGTTTTTTCTTTGTCAAGCCCGAGGGCAATAAAGCAGCGCTTGTTATAGTCTGCAATCTTTCGGACTTCTTCAAGCGTACCTTTCCTATTAAGATAAGCATGCACGTCCGCAAGCAGGACAGTAATTTCGAATCCGGCTTTTTGGAGATCAATTAGTTTATTTACTGTAAGAACATGACCCATATGGATTTTTCCACTAGGTTCGTATCCGACGTAGGCACGTGGAGCTTTTTTTTTGTTAAGAAGCTCTTCAAGTTCTCCTTCAGTTACGATTTCCTGAACATTTCTTTTTATAAGGTCGAGTCTGTCCATTGCCTCTACATTCCTTTTATTTTCTTATTCTCAAAACCTTAATTCCTATTAATAAGTTTCTGTAAAAATGCCATGCCTTCTTCAGATTTAAAATTCGGGATTTCCCAGTTTTGAGTGACCCTTCTACGCAGAGATTTTGTCTCTTTGTCAAGTATGGGATTAAAGCCAGATATTTCGTATTCTTCTTTTGAAATAATAACTCCTCTCCTCTGCCAGGCAGGAAGAGTTGAAAGATTGATTCCTCTCTCAAAAAGCATTTCATGGATTTCCCATTCTTTTTTTCCTCTGAGACATTTCGAAGCCTCAACCTTACTTATTCCTTCATCCCTCAACGTATAATATCCCCAGGCTGACACAAAATTGCGCCAGGCTTCAAGTTGCCTCCAGTGAAAATACGCAGGAATCTCCTCTTTTTGAAGAACTACTATTCTAGAATCAAAAGCCACAGGTTTTTCAAGTTGCAAATTTATCGTAAGTGCACTTCCCAGAAAGCTTGCCGTGACAGAATCAATTTTTTCTACTCTTCCCTCAAAGGGAAGTTCCATAAAGAGAAAACTAACTTCATCCGAAAAAGTGTAAGCAAAGAGAGGGCTTAAACCACTTTTCTTAATAAAAAGTTCAGCAGTATCCGCCATTACCCTGGCGAAAGTTTGGTCATAGGGTTTTCCAAAGCCCAGGCCCCTAAGTGTATTTTTAAAATTCCTGCCGTCCGCGCGCACAACCACCGGAGGGATACAGCGCATCTCAGCATAAATTTCCCGGTCTTTCATGTACTTTTCAGATTAACTTAATCTTCTTTTCGCTTTTTGTATCTCTGGATAACATCTCTTACTATTATGATATCTGCTGCCGTTATAACCCATCTGTAAGGAATAATTACGCCCCTGGTAGTCAGGTCAAAAAGTTCCCTATTGATATCCGAAATAGCAAGCCCGGTAATTTTCTGATCTTCTATATCAATTACGAGATCCTGCAACTTCCCTACATAAACACCAGCGTTTGTGTACACGTTTAAACCAAAAAGTGATGTAAGTTCTGCGCGCATCATATCCCTGCTTTGTAAATTAATTTAAATCTTTATCCTAATCTTATATGAAAAACATACTTATATATCTTACAGTTTTGCTAACTTATGTCATCTCTAGTTTTATCTCACATTTTCAGGTAAAATGGAATCTTAATCATTATTATAATAAATCCCCTTATTTTAACTAGCGAGAGATAAAAATGGTCTCGTTTTGTTAAATTCTTTGTCCGATGTTTGAACTAAGAAGAGGGAGTTCTAAAAGTGTTAAGCTGTTTTTACTCTTGTTTACTCAAAGGCTACAGCTTACTTACCTTTTTCCTGCAACTGTCCAGAATGAGAAGATACCTTTTTGAGAATTTTTCTGGCTCACAGGTAAATTTTTGGGTTACCTGTGATCAGAACTCTTCAGTCTTTTATATAACCTTTCTTTTTATTCTGATTAATCCCCTTTGAATCTCAGTTTATCTCTTATTCCAGTTTATTTCTTTATACTTCTAGCTGTGAAATCGTGTTTCGAATAGTTTCTGAGGATTTTCTGAGAATCTCGTACTGGCTTTCTTCTAGCTTGAGTTCAAGGATTTCTTCTACTCCTGATGCCCCAAGCTTTACGGGTACACCGAAGTAAATACCTTCCTGCCCGTACTGTCCTTCAAGATAAGACGAAGCAGGCAAAATTCTCCTCGAATTTTTAATAACGGCTTCCGCCATTGAGACAATAGCCGCTGAAGGTGCGTAAAAAGCACTGCCCTGTTTAAGGAGCTCTACGATCTCTGCTCCTCCGTTTACTGTCCTCTCTACCAGCTTGGCAATTCTGTCCTCTGGAAGCAGGTCCGTGAGTGGAACTCCTGACACTGTTGTATATTGAGGAAGAGGCACCATCAGATCTCCATGACCACCTATAACCATTGCCTGAACATCTTTTTTCGAGCACTTCAGTTCTTCTGCAATAAAGCTTGCAAAACGTCCCGAATCCAGAACTCCGCTCATTCCGAATACTTTCTTTGTCTCAAATCCTGTTGATTTCATAGCTATGTACGTTATAATGTCAAGTGGATTTGTGACATTAATTACTACGGAGTCCGGAGCATACTTTGCAATATTTCTGGAAACCTCTGCTATTATTTTAGAATTTGTTTTAATCAGATCTTCCCTAGTCATTCCGGGTTTTCTTGCAATCCCTGCTGTAATTATTACAAGATCAGAGTCTACGATCTCTGCATAATCATTGGTCCCAATTATTGACGTATCATAACCTTTTATTGCCCCTGCTTGCATAAGGTCGAGGGCTTTTCCTTGCGGTAGTCCTTCCACAATATCCGTCATGACAATTTCGCCAAGTTCAAGTTCAGCTAGTCGCTGGACTGTAGTTGCCCCTACGTTTCCTGCACCAATCACGGAAATTTTAGCCATTAACTGCACACCTATATTATATAATTTATTTTGAATAGTTTTGGACTTTCCATCTTTAAAAATTTATCCTGTAACGTGACTCTTTATCATCTTTCAGCCACTATTGTTATATCTGTGTTCGCACTTTATACTATATCTAGTTCTTGAATTTGTTGTTTTTCTCTTTAGAACACTTCCAGTTTCATGCAGTATTTTTATTAAATATTACCCCCAATTGGTTCAGGGGAAATATGCTGAATAATACATACATTCATATTCCGGGTGTAGGAAAGGGCCTTGAACGAAAAATCTGGGCTCAAGGTATACATACTTGGAAAGAATTTCTTGAAATGGAAGACCGGATCTCTATACCTTCATCACGAAAGGCCAGAATTTGTGAAGGGGTGAGGATATCTTCTGAGCACCTTGCAGCAAAAGATCATTGTTTTTTCTCACAATGCCTTCCTTCTGCCGAGCACTGGAGGGCATATTCCTTATTTTCCGATTCTGCTGCATTTGTAGACATCGAAACAACGGGACTTTCTAAGTCCCGAGATGAAATAACTATTGTGGGAATCTACAACGGAAAAGAATCAAAAACGTATATAAAAGATATTAACCTTGATGACATTGTAGAAGAGTTCTCAAAATACAGGCTACTTGTATCCTTCAATGGTGCCCGTTTTGATTTACCTTTCATAAAATCCGAATTTCCCGAAATTGAGTTCAATCAGCTCCATATAGACCTTATGTACCCCTTAAGGCGAATAGGGTACAGTGGAGGTTTAAAAAACATTGAAAAACTACTCGGGATCACCCGAAGCGACGGTACTGAGGGCATAACAGGTTTTGATGCCGTGAGGCTCTGGAAAAAATATGAGAAAGGAGATCGTGAAGCTCTGGATACACTTATTAAATACAACAGAGAAGATACAGTTAATCTGAAAACTATTATAGAGCTTACTTACCCTAAAATGGTTGAAAATGCTCTGAATGCCTGAGAGGTATTATCTTTCAGGTTTCAAATAGCAAGAGGTAAAAAATCAGGCTGCAGTAGTATTTCCGTCAGTTACTTTATTATACTTATAGTGCTGTTCCTGATAGTCGACTCTGGTAATGTATTGGCGCCTTTATAGTAAATTCTTGTTTGTAATCTGAATATTAGCTATATGCTCTGGTAGGAAAGGGGAACTCGATGGAAGTTACAATGAAGTTCGGGGATAAAGTCTCTGTGGCAGATGTCCGAAGACTCCATGATATGGAAGATGTGGTGTTTGATAAGGAGTGGTTTGAAGAAACAGAGGTACGAAATCGGGATGTGTACTACATGTTCAGGGACCTTGCGAAAAGTGACTCTGAACTTGAAGCAATTAAAGCTCATCACCTGAGGTATGACATTACTGTAATTCCTCCCGCAATGCTTGGATCTGAATATATTAAAACTGTAGGCCACTACCATCCGCGTGTTCCAGGAACAAATGCCTACTATCCTGAAATTTATCAGGTACTTGAAGGTTCTGCTACTTATCTTCTGCAAAAGGTGAAAAGTGGAGAGGAAGATTTTGTTCTAGATGTCGTAGTCATAAAAGCAAAAAAAGGAGATTTAGTACTTGTTCCTCCTGGATACGGGCATGTGACTATAAACGCTTCCGATAAAACTCTCGAAATGGCAAACTGGGTTTGTCGCGACTTTTCCTCGGTTTATGAACCTATAAAAAGACTTTCCGGGGCTTCTTATTTCCTGCTTAAAGATGGTTATGTCAAAAATCCTCTTTACAGGAATACACCACCTATCCGCCATCTTGAACCCCTTGCATACGATAATCTAGGGCTCGGTTCCGGAGAATGTATGTATGAGCTTGTGCATAGAATTGAAAAACTGAGATTTTTAACGGCTCCACAGGATTTTACAGGATTCTTAACAGGAGTGTTCTGAGAAACAGGCTATTTTCCAGCTTAAACATACTGGACTTTTTTAGTTTTTCCTTTTTAAGTTCGTTCTCTCAGAAAACTTTTACTCTTATTTCCCGCCCTATAGTAATCCGGTTCTATGGGTAGGTGAGAGCGCAAAAAATAAGTGATAAAGGCTCAAAACATATATTATAATTATATTATGATCATTAGTACATAATTAGAGCACATAATTAATACATAACTTCTAATAAAAAACATATATTATAATTATATTATGATCATTAGTACATAATTAGAGAACATAGTTAATACATAACTTATAATAAAAAACATATATTATAGTTATATGGTTATTAGTACATAATTATAGCACATAATTAATACATAACTTATAATAAGTATAAATACCTTCAACTACTGGAGGTTCGAAATGCAAAAAAATGGATACCGTGTTCAATTTACATCATCCAGAATAAGAGATCTTATGTTCAGGACTACATTTGATCCTAAGATAATGGATGGAGATATCATTCTTAATCTTTCACTTATTGATAAAAAAGATCTGGACGATGTGCTTGGGATCTTCAAAATGGTAATCTCAAGCGGGCTTTCTGTGACTCCCTATGTTAAGATAGTCTCCGAGGGAGAATCTATAGGAGACCTGACTATCGAAAAAGGAAAGGTAGGTATCGGGACCGTATGCAGCATTACTATTGACGGTGTGCTTCTCAAGGCAGGAATTCCTGTAAACCCTAAACTTGGAGGAGTTGTTCAGATCCGAAACGGAGTTCCGGTTCGTTTCACTGATGTGCTGACCTATGTAAGTACGACTGTAGATCCGCTTGAAATCCTGATGTCACAGGGTATTACTTCTGTATCGGAAATGCTCAGAACAGGCTCAGGTAAGATTCTTGCAAATCTTAGGGAAGCTCCTATGGTTGCAAGAGATGAAATTGAAAGCTGCCTTTCTGACCTTCTGGATGCAGGCTTTAGTGGAATTTTGGAAGTTGGGGAGCCAAACACACGGGTTCTGGATGTTCCCATAGAGAGAGATCATCTCGGAATAGTCGTTATAGGAGGGACAAATCCTATGGCTGTTGTACAGGAATATGGAATTGACATAGATACCAGTGCAATGTCAAGACTAATCTCATTCAAAGAGATGAGCAGAATTGAAGATCTGGTTTAAGGCTCAATGGCAAATCCTATTATAAAATTTCTTTGTTTTTATTGAGCCTTTACCCACGACTTAGTTCAGTTTTTTAGAGTGTGTTTCAGAAGGCTAGTTCTTTACTTTGAATGTGCCTTTCTTTGCATTTGTTCTCCTATAAACAGATCCAGTTTTCTTGCAAACTCTTCCTTTTTACCATTGGGAATAGTTGCTCCTGCTGCAATATCGTGTCCGCCGCCTGCACCTCCAACTTCAGCCGATATCATTGACATTGCTTCCGAAAGGTTAACTCCTCTGCGAATCAGATCCTGTGTTCCCCTGGCTGATACTTTAATCCCTCCTTCGGCTTTTGCAAAAGCAATAATGGGAAGATTTCTGTTTTTAACCAGTGTGGAACTCATGCCTGCAATAATTCCCACGATAGTTTCTTTTATTTCCGAGCCAGCATCGAAGTACTGGATATTTTCAAGCTGAACGACTCCTTTTTCTTTAACATACATGAGCCCGTTAACAAGGTTCTGTCTATGTTCGGCAAGCAGTTTGCGGGCGTCCTCATAGCCTTTCTCTCTATCTCCCATGCAGACTGCAAGTCCTATCTCAGCATGGTCATAACGTGCAGTAGCATTAAGAAGGGTGGAAAACTCTGAAGCATCTCTCATTTCCGTACCTTCTTTTTCCCTTAGAAGAACATATACCTCACCTACCAGGCGCTCGATTTTATACGAAGGTATACCTGATTTCAGGCAATACTGGATGAGTCCTGAGACAACTTTCTGTTTTTCCGGGTCTTCAAGGTCAATCCAGCGCCTCCAGCGTTCATTCTGGTTGAAGCGAATGTTGAGAGTATGAAGAAACTCGATGCAAGCTTCTTCATTTCCTGTAAGTCCGGGAAGATAAGGGTCAGAGGAATATTGTATCAATTTATAAATCGGGCGGGTTTGCTTTCCGAATAGGGTCAGGTCCTTTTTGAACTGGAGAGTGCCTTCTTTAACTCCTTCTTCCAGAATTTCCCTGTTGATCCCGACAAGCTGCCCCATTTTCAGATGTTGCATGTCCCCAACTGCTCCTACTATGGCCAGCGAGGAAAGATCCTGATTTTTTCCAAGGGCTGAAGCCAGCAGGTAAGTACTTCCCGAGCCGCTCAGTTCATATGAGCCATTTGCTCCGAAAAGGTGAGGATTCAGATGAAATTGATAGCTTCCCTGAGGCTGGTGGTGGTCTGAGATCACTGCATGAATCCCGCGGGATTCTATTTGTTCGCACATCCCACTTCCCAGGTCCGTAAAAATGACAATATCATGATTTTCATCTGCGATGGTATCAAGAGCCTTTTCATCAAGCTGCTTGACAAAGCGTGTTGTATATTCAAAATTTCCGCGTTCAAGGGCAGTACAGATAATCCCTGCAGAAGTCAGCCCATCAGCATCAATATGGGAAACAACGTGGACTGATTTATACTTTTTAATCTCTTCGGCACACTTTGCCGCCTCTTTATAAAGTGCTTTCATTGTCTCAGACATTATTCTCTCCACGGTTTTCTACTTGCCTCAAGTTTAAGCGCTTTTTAAGCGCTTTTTCAAACTTTATTTTCTTTCCCACTCCATAGGGTCAACCCTATAATTTTTTCCTTCTCTTTTGATTTCTGGGAAACTCCGAATCTCCTGTAGCGTAAGTTTGAGATCTTTATCAAAGTATTTTTTTTTGAGCTCATTCCAGGGAATCATGTATGCTTCTCTACCGTGTCCGGTTCCCAGGCGAAGCTCCACTGCAAGAAAGCCACGTCTTCCTGATTTGTTTAGGTAGTTTGAAATTCTTTCTATCTGATGAATTCCATTTTTATCTACGGTAAAATGCTGAGAGAAGTAAAGTGCATTTGCTCCCTTGTCCACTGAGATGCTTTTGCATTCAATTCCCAGGTATAGATCTGGATTAAGAGAGTCCACAAGTACATCAAGAAACTGCGGAGTAAATCTATGTTGTTTAAGTCTATAGGAAATAGCTCTTATTCCGTTTTCTTCAATGTATGTATTAAATGAGTTTACAAGCATGTGTTCAAACTCGGTCATGAAATCCTGTTAAATCTTTTCGCTATCTTACTTAAGCTTTTTACTCAGGATGCCATTCTTTTTATCTGAGTGAACAGGAGCAGATACGTCATCCTGAATAAAGTTTCAGAATCAGGAAACTGTACTCATTATATCTGAAACTTCTATTGATCACCTAAAGCTAAACCCATTATCTTAAACCAATATCATGTATCTGAAACTAACATTGATTTTCTATAACTACTGTCAAATTACCTTGTCAAATTACCTATCAAATTACCTATCAAATTACCTATCAAATTACCTGTCAAATTACCTGTCAAACTAACTGCCAAACTAACTGTCAAGTTAACTGCCAAATTAACTGCTAAATTAACTGCCATCGGTCATGCCCAGGTTTTTAGCCGGGAATCTATAAAAGATAATTCTGGAGCCAATTATTTTGGAGTCCGGCAGGAAAATACGAAAGATTTCTCTCAGAGAGATTTCAGAGAAGTCTATTTAATAGTCAAAAAAGTTTGAACAGAATAATTGCTTTATCAGCGCGCTCAATTTGAGCAACGAATTTTATAAAAAAACAGATTTATAAAAAAACAGATGCCGATCAAGATGACCGGCTTATGTTATTTTTTATCAGTTAGATGATCAGTTAGACATAATGAAACTTACAAAGTCTGGGCTGAGTCTTGTTTCTCTTACGAGTTTCTCAACAGTATCTTCGTCGGAAAACCCTTCTTTCTTTAGTTCCTGTATGCGATCGAAAACACGTTGGGAGATTTCGGAGTACTCATTAATATCTTTTCTGTGTCCCCACACATCACCCTCAAGTAAAGAAATGTTCTGCATGGAAAGATACATCTGTGCGGAACTGGAAATTGTTTTCTTGTATGAGCTTGGGATGTGGATCGCTTTAACTTCTGGACACTTCAGGATGAGTTTAAAAATATCCTTGTTGGATGGTCTGAATGCAAGATGGATAATTTCCTCATCATTTTTTAAAGTGTCTATCTCTTCTTTTGAACTTACAACTCTAATTTTCATTTTTATCACCATTCTCTTCAGGCATTTTAAGGTGTTTTAGAGCCTTTTAGGGTTTCTTTTGGGTATTTTAGGGTTTCTCCCTCAGAGTCTCGTCAGAATTTTTCAGGATTGTTTAGAGTTCCTTAGAGTCTCTTCAGGGTTTCTTTAGATTTCAGGGTTTCAGGAGTCCTTTCAGAACTTGTAGGATCTTCAGGTCTCCTTAACATTTTTACATTTTCTGGAATTTACTTTAAGTTTTTATAATTTTTATGTTTATCGGATTTACTCAATTATTTGTTTTTTAATTTTTTGAATTTATCAGTTCTAAATTTCAGTTAGTTTTATTTTAAAAAACTCTTTGAAATTCTAGAGTTTACAAATCGTTTTTCAAAACCTAACATTTAAACTTAAGGTTTTTCCTATGTTACGAATGTATAGTATTTAATTTTTTACTAACGTTTTTTATCTTCTTTTTAATTCTTAACTTTTATTTTATAAAGTTGATCCTGGAAAAACTGACTTTTCTTCTCTTTTGGTTTAGTATAATCTATCAAATTCAAGTGCCTTTGTTCTTTAAAGCTAATTTCTTCTTGGAATTTTGAAAAGCAGTTAGCAAGATAAAGCCTTTACTCTTACCGTTATTTTGTACTTTACATTATTATTTTTTATATATAAGAAAACAGTTATACGATACCATACCATACTATTTAATATTTTTCTATATTCACAGTTAATATATTTAAAGTTAAGTTAGTAACAAGATTAAGTTAGTAACAGGATTAAGTTATAACAGGATTAAGTTAATGACAATATTCAGTTAATGACAATATTCAGTTAATGACAATATTCAGTTAATGACAATATTCAGTTAATGACAATATTCAGTTAATGACAATATTCAGTTAATGACAATATTCAGTTAATAACAGGATTAAGTTAATAACAGGATTAAGTTAATAACAGGATTAAGTTAATAACAAAATTAAAATTGGTGACAGGATTAAGTTAATAACAAAATTAAAATTAGTGACCTGCTCAGGAGTTGCAGGTCTTAATCTTTCAAAACTTTTGACATATATACATTATCAAGGACATATCCGAATTTTCGATAGTACTCTCTGGCTCCTATCCCACTAATAATGGCAAGTTTCCGGTATCCATTTTCACGTGCTATCTTCTCTGCATATTCCAGAAGTTCCTTTCCATATCCTCTATGCTGCCACTCCTTTTGCTTTGCTTCTTTTCCTATAGGTACCATAGACCCGTAAACGTGCAGTTCTCTTATCAGGGCGGCATCCTGCAGTTCCGGGCGATGAGGAACAGCGGGGAAGCGCAAACGGGTAAATCCAACGAGGACATCTGCGGCAAGGTCTTCAAAAGCGATGAAATGTTCTTTGCCTCCGCAGGCTTCATATGTCTCTACAGTCAGCTCAACGTCTTTTGGATTTATTTTTCTTCCTTTCAGGCCAGTATGTCCTACTTCTCTGCAGCGAATACAGTGGCACTTCCCTCCTCTTTCTCTTAGTTTTTCTTCTGCAAGCTGCCTGAGATTACTCTTTCGGACCCCGGCAATGATCTGGTAAGCTGGAATATCTCGCTGGATACGCTGGAGTCTTACCCATTTAGGCAGGATCTCTTTTACATCCGCAATTAGTTCAGCAGCTTCTTCGTCAGAAAGAGCCTCGTAATCTCCTGCTTTCCAAAGCTTGTAAAGAGGAGTTCCTTCAGTTACCAGGGTAGGATAAATTTTGAGATAATCGGGTCTGAAGCGAGAATCTTCGAAGAGTTTTTTGAAGCCTTTTAGGTCCAGCTCTGAATCCGAGCCAGGCAGATGAGGCATCATATGGAATCCAACTTTGAATGCGCTGTCCCTTAATACTTGATTAGCCCTGACAATTTCTGCAACTCCGTGACCTCTCTGCATACGAGTGAGCACAAAATCATAAACACTCTGAACTCCGAGTTCTACCTTAGTTCCTCCAAGTTTGAGAAATTCATCCACGTGTTTCTCTCTTGCCCAGTCAGGACGCGTTTCAAATGTGATTCCTACGTTGCGAATTTCAGCTTTTTCATTTGCTTTCTGCACCTCTTCAAGAGGAATATAAGGTAAAGATTTCCCAATTCTCCAGGCTTTTTCTCTCCACTCTTTTCCTGTGAAATCGTTCATTGCCTCAAGGCAGCGTTTAATAAACCATTCCTGATAATCGAGATTGCGTGCAGAAAACGTACCTCCCATCACTATCAGTTCCACTTTTTCTACATCATGGCCGATTCCTTTAAGCTGGGAAAGCCTGGATTCAACCTGGGAATAAGGGTCAAATCCATGCTGGATCGCCCGCATGGCTGCAGGCTCTCTTCCCATATAACTCTGGGGCGACTTGAAAGCAGAGTTAGGTCCTCCTGGGCAGGGAAGGCAAACTCCATGAGGGCATGGAGCCGGAGATGTCATTACAGCAATTGCCGCAACTCCAGAAATCGTTCTGACAGGTTTCCGTTTCAAAAAGTCTTTAATTATTGCCTGTTCTTCATCCGATCCCTGGGTTATGATCTCTCCGTTTCTGGGGAGGCTGGCTAGATGATAATGTTTACTGACATCTTTTTTTGCCTTATTTAACTGGTTTTCGTTTTCTATCTCGCCGGCAAGTACTTTTTCAAGGATTTCCCTGCAGGCCTTATTATAATCATCTTCTTTCATCTCAAGTTCCGTCTTTCCGGTTTCTGGGTTCCAAATTTTTATTCTTATGGCAGTTCTAAATAGAAATCAATTTGAGAGCTTCAAAAAGTTTTATGATTTTTAAAAAAGCTACTTAATTTAATCTTATTGAAAGTATTTGAGCTGATCCCAAAGCTCAAAATGATTTACCAACTCAAATTATGGATAATCAGTCGAGAGCTTCGGATCACAAAGTGTGTTTGAAAACTCACATTGATACACCCGCATTGATTTACTCATACCGATGTAGCAATTTAATTGGTTTTAGGATGAGCTGTCCACTTAATGCGAGCATGACGGCAGTTCAATATTTGCTGTGCAGAGCCTGCTTCATTTTAAATCCATAAGTTTTTACAGGTCATCATTTAACAAAGATCAAATCCAATAATAAAGGTTCCGAGCCCTGCTGCCGGTTTGAGACCCATTACAGACCTGATATACTCATCCGAGGGAGTGGACGGAGATGCAATTACAGCATTAGTCGCACCTTCTACGCATTCCACGTCCTGGCATTTCTTGGGTGGAAGTACTACAGTTATGGGTTCTTTCTTTGCATCTTTTGGCTTAGGCACGCAGCTCTTGTAGATTACAAGGTTTCCCATAACCAGCATATCGTTACATTTTTTACATTCTTCAAGTTTCTCAGGATCGTAAACATCTTCACCAACCTTTTCTCCATACTGCATAAGTACTACATTGGGTCCTTCAGGCCAGACATAATTCATATTAGTTGTAAAAGCTATGATTACCTGGCGTTTGAAGACTTCCTTTATTCCCCGATTGTCTCCTACACCAAGCCCCATAAGTACAGCTCCTTCAGCTTTTTTCTCAAGCTCAAAAATCTTCTTTTTGTCTTCTTCACTCAAGATATATGTATCTTCTACGCCTTTAATGGCTTTTATCCTGCATATAACATCCTGAATAACAGTTTTACATTCCACAGCGAATTCTCCGTCGTGTTTTTATACCTATGTTCTATTATTGAATTACAAGTATGATCTTATGATTTCATACTTTTATTTAGTTCCTTCTTATGTTAATAATGTGTTAGGCCTTCTTGCCTTCTTTTAAATTTACTGATATCATATAATGTTCTTTTTATATTTCTTTTTTTATATCCCCAATTCCTAATATGATTCTATTATCTCCCGCAAGCATCTTATTTAAATTTTTTAATCATTTTCCTATAAATCACAAAAAGTGATTACTATAAATATTTACAGTTATTTAATAATTTCATTAGATTTTTTCCAAATTTTTAAGTGCATTTTTATACTGATGCTTCGATTCCAGAATCGATTCCCTATTTTCCTAGAAAAATCCGTGATCTGAGGATCAACCCTAAAAATAAATTTAGATTTTAGAAAAGTTATTCCTTTAGCGTATCGGAAGTGTACTTTAAGAATAAGTCGAGAATTAAAGCGTTGGCAATGATAATGGTTCTCCGCTTGATTATTTTTTTAATTGCAAAATGGAATCTGAGGACAAAATTAGATGACGATAATGAAACGTTTCCAGATCAGAAAGGAGAATCAACAAAAAGAACTACAATGATATGGATATTTTTCAAGTTTCAGGGGATTACAGAACTTATAACTCCGAAAAAGGGAAAGTAAAGTCAAAAATACTGAATATGGAAGAGATTCACTGGAAGATATTGAGTCTCATGGTGGAGAAATATGAAAATATTTATCTATAATTAGGTTTACCTTCATGTGTCTTCGGTTAAGTGGAGAATCGTGATAAATTGCGTCAATTTTCTCAACATTTGTTAAATATTTTAATAAATTATGGGCTGTAACAGGGTATTGATTTCATTTAAAGAGACCAAAATTTAAGGACGGCTTCTAATGCAAAATCGATAGCTTTCAGGCAAGCAAATTCCTTAACCGATAACCAATGGGTTTACCTTATAATTAGGTTTACCTGCTAAATATATTATAAATCAATCTCTGTCAAAATATATAAATTAATACGTATTAATATAGAAAATTAAAGATATGAATTTAAATGTTGAGCCGAATTGAAGGTAAAGATTACACAATTTATTTTCAAACTACGTAATCTATATAAAGGTTTGAATACAAGTATATATTTACTAAACTTAATTAAGGAATCAAATGTCAGGAAAAAAATCTTTAATTATATTTGCAGGCATATGCATTTTGTTAGTAGGCATTGTTATTCTAAACCCTTTTATGCAGCATAACTCTCCTACTGGTAAAGAAGAGAACAACGTTGAAGAAGAAAACAATAGTGAAAGCGTTGATCCTAATTCTTTTTTCATAAATAATTGGGGTAACGCAAATCATGAGGTTACTGTAGAACTACTTAACTCAAAAAACACTTCTGTATTTAGCAAATCATATTCTTCAGTTCCTGGAAAAACTATAAAAGACAAATTTTCAATTACACCGGTGCCAGGTGGAGAAATTGTGGTTACATTAGATAACGATATCACTAAGACTCAAACTGTTTCAGAAAATTCGACAAGTTCAATACTATACGTCGATGTAGATATGCTAACCAGTAATCCATTGGACCTAAGCATTGTTCTTCCATGAAATGATACACTATTCACCACCAGAGCTGGAAATAGTCTTCCTATAACTATACTGCAGTAAAATCTGGAATTATTCATCCTGAAAAGTTTGCAGATACCCCAACTTTGGTGGCACTATCTTTGAATACATTATCAGTTTTTTCCATTTCATCAAGACCATTTACGGGCAGCTCAAATATTAAAGATGACCCTTTTCCTTGAACACTTGTAAACCATACTCTGCCCTTATGCAGATCAACAAACTGTTTTACCAGAGCAAGTCCAAGGCCAGTACCTCCGTACTGGCGGTTCATGCCAGAATTTTCAAATAACGCCGATCTGTTTTCCTGAGTTACGTTTAGTGCATTCTGGAAGCCAGGAAGAGATTCTTCAGTAAATGGAGAGAGAATGGACATTTTTTCAAGATGAGATCTACCATATCCGAGAAGGTTACAGCCTTTAGGTTAACTTCAAGAATATGCTCCCCTTTTGTTATGAAAATTGCATCATTGGACTGCTCAAATAGAGCCCTATATATTTCGTCTTTAGCCATTAGATTGTCCTCGGCCAGTTTACTTAAAAGCAAATTATTTTCTCATTTTTGTCTCAGGTTCAGTAAAGACACTTTCCCGGGATTGAAGACGTTTAATGAGTAGTAACTAAATTATAAACAACAATTCTAAAAAACTTGTGTTGTATAATACTTATTGTGTTTTATTATAAAGATCTATTGTTGAAGATGATGTCTGAAGAAAAATATGATTAAAGATAGTATGCAGAATAATAAGGTAAATGACAATACAAAAATATGGAAGAATGTAGATCGAATGATGAACTATTTCTTTGAAATCCATAACCAGTGTATTTTTGAAAAGTCTGGCATCTGATAACTTCCGTAAAATGCAGGAAAATAGAAGTTAAAGACTAAGTTAAGCACCAAACTAAACGAACATCAAAAAAATTTAGGTATTTTTTATAAGTCTTCATCCGGGATATAATCCCCAGATTCTTTTTTCAGAAACTCAATAAATTTTATAGGAAAAAGCGTAAACCTCCTAAGTCTTTAGCTTAGGGGTAGTTCACGACTTTCTAGAACGCCTTAATTTTAACCAGAAAACACACACCACTTTAAACACAGGCCAAATGTTTTCACGACTTCCCATTCAAACATGAGCTTTATTTGGGCTTTTTTGAAGTCTCCTCAAGTTTTCAGCCTCGGTAGGGTATCTTGGCCTGGTCTGGCTTCATGAGGTTCTTTAATGACCCTAATTTTGTTCCATCCAGCAGGTAGACTTCAGCCAAATCAAATTATATGCTGCCCGAGGAAGATGTCATTTAGGCTTTTCAGGAATAAACTTCTCAAAAATAAAAAATAAGGAGATTTTCTCCTCGACTGGCCTTCCGCTTAGCAGGACAAACTCGGACCTGCAGAACAAAATTAAGTCTGAAATCTTCAGTCTTCTCTTTTCATCTGCGGGAAAAGGATTACTTCTTTGATAGAGTCCAGGCCCACAAGTATCATGGTAAGCCTGTCGATCCCAAGCCCCATGCCACCCGTAGGTGGCATTCCGTATCCAAGGGCATTTACGAAATCGTAATCAATGGTCTGGGCTTCAAGGTCTCCTAACTTTCTTTTCTTGTCCTGTTCTTCGAACCTTTTTTTCTGTTCAATAGGATCATTCAGTTCGGAATAACCGTTTGCCAGTTCCCAGCCATTCATGAATAGCTCGAATCTCTCAACAAAGCCTTCTTTTGACCTGTGGTTTTTGGCAAGTGGAGAATTTTCCACGGGGTAATCGTATATGAAAGTCGGGTTTATCAGCTTGTCTTCTACCAGACCCTCAAAGAGCAGGGCAAGGAACTCTCCGTAAGTATTTGCCTTTTCGTAGTCCTCGATTTTGTTCTCGATTGCGATTTGCTTCAACTCTTCAAGCGAGTGAGCAAAAACATCAAGCCCGGCATACTCTTTTAAGGCGTCTTCCATGGAAATACGTTTCCAGGGAGTACTGAGATTGAGCGTGTTTTCGCCTATTTTGACTTCATAGCTGCCAGTCAGCTTGAACATAAGCTCTGAAATGAGGCCTTCAGTTAAGTCCATCATGTCATTGTAGTCCCTATAAGCTTCATAGACTTCAATCGTGGTGAACTCAGGGTTATGGGTTGTGTCAATATCTTCATTCCTGAAATTCTTGGCGATCTCAAAGACTTTCTCATATCCACCAACAACAAGCCTCTTAAGGTAGAGTTCCGGAGCAATTCTAAGGAAGAGTTTCTGCCCGAGACAGTTATGGAAAGTTGTGAAAGGCCTTGCATTTGCGCCTCCGTACACATTCTGGAGTATTGGAGTTTCAAATTCCAGAAATTCCCTGTCAGAAAGGTATCGTCTGATCTCGGATATAAGTTTGCTCCTCATAACGAAAATCTCTCGCTTATCAGCATTGACTATAAGGTCAAGATACCTTTTTCTGTACCTGGTTTCAACGTCTTTTAAGCCGTGGAATTTTTCGGGGAGGGCACAGAGGGATTTTGAGAGAAGAGAAAATTCGGATACACTGATGGAATTTTCACCTCTTTTTGTCCTGAAAAGTGTGCCCTGAACGCCTACAATATCTCCCGAATCGACCAGGGTTTTAAAAGTCTTGAAATCCTCATCAGGAAGATTTCCTTTCCTTAAAGTTATCTGAATTCTGCCCCCCTGGTCTCCAAGGTCAGCAAATATCATTTTTCCAAGCCTGCGAATATTGTAGAGCCTTCCTGCGGTTCTGACCGTTAGCCCTTCATTCTTTTCAAAGTCTTCGAACTTTTTCTGGATTTCACAGATATCCCCATTCTTTTCAAACTTATAGGGGTATGGATTAAGTCCCTGACTTCTGATGCCGTTTAGTTTTGCAAGTTTAGAATCATCAAAGACCCTGCTATCTGAAATATCATTATTGTCAGATTCATTGCCAGACGGTACAAGGCTATCTGACATTTTTTCGTTGTTAATTTCCATGCTCATCGAATCAGTACATCCTATTCAGGTGAATACGAATAAACCACTTAGTAATCGATTAGTGATCAATTAGTAAACCGATAATAAATTATTAAATCGATCAGTAATCATATATAAGTCAGTAAATAAGTTAACCATGAACAAATCAATAATAAATCAATATCAACGAATCAGCCATTAAGAAATCAACCCGAGTGCCCACAGCAGAAAAGAATCGTGGAAGGCCTCACGGAGATTTGTGAATTTTTAGATATGTAAGTTACTAGATAGTGAATTTTTTATTCACACTTCTATGGCTGAAAGCTGCAAGTCTGAATGCCAGGAATAATGGCTGTCTATTAGCTTGAGTCCTGACATTTAATTTTTTCAATACATCCATGCATATTATATAAATATTGAGAAAACGAGTCCATATATTAATAAATTATTAGTGAAATCAGCATTACTTTATAAAATAACTACTGTATTATTCGCTGCAAAACTTTCATAGCACCATTACAAACTACTTTATAAAATAACTACTGTATTATTCGCTGCAAAACTTTCATAGCACCATTACAAATGTATCCTATGTCTATCAATTCATAGACTTCGAATTTTCCACTACACTAAAAGTAATCCTAAATTCAGTACCATGATTCCGTTTAAGCTCGATTTTCCCGTCCAGCTGGTCAACAAGGATATTTACTAACTGAAGTCCTAGTGAGTCTAGCCTCTCTAGTTTTAAATTTTCAGGAATTCCTTCTCCATTATCTGAAACTGTCAAGCTGAAAAGAGATTTACTTGTTTCGTCATTAATTTCTTCTCTGTAAAGCTTAATTCGGATTTGTCCTTTTTGGCCTTCAGTAAATGCATGTTTGAGGGAATTAGAGACCAGTTCATTAACAATTATTCCTAAAGGAACAGCAGTGTCCATATTAAAGAACGTATTCTCTTCCAGGTCCGTGCATAGGCTGAGATTTTTACTACTAAGGCTATAAGTCTGGAAAAGATTTTCAGCTAATTTTTTAAGGTATTCAGAAAAGTTCAGGGTATCGGTCCCTTCTCCTTTATATAATTCTTCGTGGATGAGAGCCATAGATATAACTCGATTCTGGCTTTCCCTGAAAGCCTCAATAACTTTCGGGTTATCGAACTTCTCAGCTTGAAGATCAAGAAGAGAATCGATAACTTGCAGGTTATTCTTGATCCTGTGGTGGATTTCTTTCTTACGGGTAGTCTCGAGATTTACCAGAGCTTCTTCTGCCTTTTTCCTCTCGGTAATGTCAAGAACAAAAGCTACGCCTTCACAAAGCACCTTATTGAAGGTAGATATCCCAATAATGACAGGTACGTGTGAGCCATCTTTGCGGGTGTATTTCTTTTCGTAAGGCGTACTTATGCCTTTTGATTTAAGTTCAGCCACGGCATGATCATCAAATTGACTGTACTCTGGTGGAGTCATCTTATTCCATTTAATCTGCCCAGCCCGCAAGTCCTCGCGAGTGTAACCGACTATTTCCAGGAACTTATCGTTAGCTTCTGTTATCGAACCGTTCAGATTGTAAAAACATACACCGATCATATCTGAGTCGTAAAATCCGCGTAGGCGTATTTCGCTCTCATGTAATGCTTCTTCCGCCTTGATATGGTCAGTAATATCTCTTACAATGCCGGAGATAGCCACAAGCTTTCCAGATGCGTCAAAAACCGGAGAAAGAGTTATTGAAACATTTATTAAGGTACCATCTTTTTTCCGCTGCAGAGTTTTGTAATGCCGGATCTTTTCTTTTTGCTTAATCTTTTCAATTAACTGTATTATTTCCCCCTTGAGATTATCCGGTTCAAGGATTGAGATATTTTTCCCCATAATTTCTTCAGCTGAATAACTATAAATCTGCTCTGCGCCCTTATTCCAGTTTGTAATAATACATTCAAGAGACTCAGTTATAATGGCATCGTCCGATGATTCAATTGCATTCAACAGTGTCTGTATTTTCTCTTCAGCTTTTTTGCTTTCAGTAATGTCCTGAACTATTCCTTTTACCTTAGTGGGGATATTTTTATCATTATACACGAATTCGGATTTTAGATGGACTATCCGCTCTTCCTCATTTGCTAAGACAATCCTGTAATCGATAACAAAAAGATTTTCCTTTGCAGCTTTTTTAAGGGCATTCCGGTAGTAGTCTCGATCATCGGGATGTATGTAACCTAAATATTCATTGTAAGAAGGTGCTGGCTCTTGAGGATCACGTCTAAAAATATGATACATTTCCTCAGACCAGTAGGCTTTATCAGTTTCAATCTCCCACTCCCAGTTTCCAATATGAGCCATTTTTTGAGCTTCAGCGAGGCCTTTCTCACTTTCTTTCAATGAATTGTAAGCCTTCTCAAGCTCTATTGTTCGTTCTTTAACTTTTTCTTCTAGATTTTCATGTGCTTTTTTTAAAGCTTCTTCTACTTTTTTGCGCTCTGTAATATCGCGGATAATACCCCCACTAAAAAGTAGCTTTCCATTCAAACCTTTAGTTACCGTGAATCTATCAGCGAACCAGCGATATTTACCGTCCTTATGTTTAAACCGGTACTCCAGAGTTCCAGAACCAGTGTCGTATGCCCGATCCCTCTCTGAAGTAACTATGGGAAGGTCATCGGGATGAATACGACCAAGAATCTCACTGGCATTTCCTGAACTTATTTCCTGGGCAGAGTAGCCAGTAATCTTCTTTACCACCGGGCTCATGTAATCATAACTGTCGGTCTGAAAGTTTTGTCTGTATGCCACATCAAGTGAGTTCTCAAGAACCGACCGGAACCTCTCTTCACTCTCCTGCAATGCGCTCAGAAGAGCTTCACGTTCAGCCAGCGAATGAGCCATTTTAAAATTGCTGTAGCCTAACTGCGAGAGAATGTTGGCAAAAGTTATAAGGAAGGCCATACCTGTATTCACAGCTTCCCTGCTCAACCGTGGGACTTTTTCGAGCGCCTTTATATATTCCTCTTCATTGAAGCCATATTTTCTAGCCTGGGATCGGAAAATCTCATAGTCCAGAGGTTCGTCTTCAAAAAAGAATTGGCCTGAGAATATATTGGCAACGTGCTGACCCCCAACTATGATGGGAGTCGCTATGTCCCACATGTTGTTTTTGCATTTATAGAGCTTGAACTCTCCTGAAGAAATGCCTGCAGATAGCCTGGTGTCACTCTCTACGCAGTGCTTACAGGCTTCGGGGTGAACCCTGTGGAATTGCGTGCAGATATCCTGCCATCCTACACCTACCAGAATATTGCCTTTTAGATCGCCCAGGCTCATGGGTATGTGAGTAATCTTGTAGAAGTTGTCCATCATAGACTGGATCGCCTGGACGTCAACGATATCAGTTATTTCCAGTTTATCCACCTCCCGAGCAGGTGAAAGAATATCTTCTATAGTCACGAGGCTAAATAATGCAACTGTTCAAATGAGATACAATGAGGTTTTTGTTGCAACAATTACAGGCGTGACTATAACTTCTACCTTATGTCCTGCTCACTCTGGCCCAACACTTTCTCAGTCTGAGCACATTCTCAGTCTGCTTTCACTAAGTTTTATTTTTCCGCCTGGAGTTTTCGATTCTTTCCTATTTTCCTTCCCTTTTGACCAAAGAAAACTGATAGTTCAAAACTAAGTCGATAGTATCTGCTGCACTGCACATACTAAGAAAATATGAGTACAGAATGAGTATCTGTCATTTGTCAGTAGATAGAGAAGCTAATATTAATATTTTCAAAACCCCTCGATTCTATGAGTTTTCACTTACTCTTTAAGTAATACAAATATTCAAAATAGTTATATGCGTCAAATTTTAAAAAGATTTGGATATTATGGTAATGTTAATACTGCACAGAATAATAAATATGGGCATAATTTTTCCATGCTTTCCACGTTTTCCGTGGTTATAAAATAAGTTCAAATACTCACATTGGGAATTATGACTAAAGCTAAATTCTTTGTCTACATGCCAAATCATATTATATAGGGTCTTTTGAATTCATATTATACAGAGCCTTTTGAATTCCTGCATCTTCTATTCCTATTCTTGTTTCTAACTCTTGTATGCTTCAGCTTCCGAATATTCTTGAGCAGTCCGAGCCTTGTTCCATCAAGTAAATATACTTCCGAAGCCTCAAGTTTGATTCCACCTGAGGAAAAAGCCGGGCCCAGAAGTTCGTCCTGAGTAGATTCGTTAAAAGGCACGCCTCCACATAGCTCATTAAAAGCCGGTATTATGAAGAGTTCAGGATCTGTCCATTGTGCAGGATTCTCAAAATCAAGGTTTCCGAAATGAGCTTTCAGGACTTCCAGATTGAACTTTGTCTTGATCCAGGCAGGTTCAACTACTGAGTAACCAAACGAATCTGTAAAACGAACAGTGGGATGATTATGGGCTGTGACTACATAAGATGCAGCCAGCAGTTCAGGGGCAGGCCAGGTATGCCCATGGAAGTATCCCACTCCGTCAATAACTGCACCGCGTGCGGAATGAATCCTGATGTCTTTTTGCCTGTTGAAAAGAAGTTCGATTCCTCCATCATGGTTTCCGGGGATAATATCAACGTGTGAATGTTCTGCAAGCGTTTCGAGGAAGCGAGGAATTTCGTCTTTTTCCTGCCAGGAGACCTTAGGGACATTATGTTTCACGTCCCCAAGAAGTATTACTCTATCAGGGGAATTTGCCCGTATATAGCCAAGAAGCCTGTCCAGCCGTCCTTTCATCTGGCTGGGTAAATTGATCCCACTCCTGTACAGATCCCATTCGATCCCGAGATGGATATCGGCAACTACCAGTGAGTTTTCAGTATTGGTTACAATAAGCGCAGGTTCTTCAATGATAGGTGTGATTTCGGGGGGCATAGTCGATAAGAGGTGTTTTTCAGAATTTAAAAGTGCATATCAGACAGCAGCCTGAAACGGCTTTAATTTTAACGCATGTAGATATATACTTTATGATATTTAAATAAAAATAATAAATATAAAAAACAAAAATAGTAGAACAGGCTGAACCTGCCTGAATGAACTTAAAGCATGAGGGAACTTTCAATATTCCAAAACTCAGTACCGGAAAATCTCATACTAAAAAATGGCCTGAAAATCAATAATTATTCATACTAAAAAATGGCCTGAGAATCAATCAACAATTATTTAGATTAAAAAATAAGAACACTCCAACAAAAATTTAAGTACTCTTAACGTAATCAAACGACGTTTACAAAATTTAAATGCTGGATAAGATATAGTGGCTGAAGAAATAATAATGAGAATAGCTAAACCTCAAGATGCGGACTATTTGAGAAAATTGGTAAACGAGACAATTGATACCTGTTATTTCCATATTTACTCGCAGGAAGCAGTTGATTACTTTAAGGATTATCACAATCGGACGAATATCGTAAACGATATACTGGAAGGACATTGCCTGATTCTTACCTCAGGAAAGGAGTTTATAGGAACGGGCACTCTTCTTGGTTCAAGCGCTAGAAGAGTCTTTGTAAAGCCGGCATATCAAAACATGGGCTTCGGAAAGAAGATTATGCACGGGCTTGAAGAAAAGGCCATGGAAAATGGAGTCAGGATAATGGATCTGGATGCCTCACTTGTAGCATACTCTTTTTATAGGGCTCTTGGCTATGAAACACAGGCCGAATATGTGATTCCTGTGAAAAATGGGCAAAACTTAAGGTATTACAAAATGATCAAAAAGCTTGAAGATAAATAAAAATTGCTGTTGGCAGAGCTCTTTATCAGTCAGGTCTATTTTTCAAAACCTCAAGGAAACGATTTGCAGTAGCAAGATAAAGTTCCGGGAAGAAAAAGAAGCCCCGGAAAAAGAATCAAAGCTATAATCCAAATTACAGTAAGTATCCAAATCCAGATTTTACTTCTCATACTTAAGTACGTCATCAATAGTATCCACATACTCGATGTTGATTCCCACCTCTTTCTCTATGTACTCTTTAGCGTCTACGATTTCTGGCTTCTGCTCAATGACATTAAAACCGCCAAGCTGCCTTTCTACATATTTATATATCACAAGCTGGCTGTTTTCCCTCGGAATGAGGAAAAGGGTTTTGCCTCCGGCTTTTGCTGCCTTAGCTTTTTCCATAACTCCACCTATCTGACCGATATTGCCTTTATCGTCAATCGTGCCTGTAAGAGTTATACTATTGTTCAGTTTGGTATTGTTATCAATGGCTGAAATCGTAAGCAGGGTCATGAGAGCTCCTGCACTGGGACCATCGACTCCCGGAGTTTTATTCGAAGCGGTAATGCTGAAAATAATATCACTGCTTGACATTTGTTTACCGGTTTTGTTTTCAGTGACGAAAACTGCAGTGTTTGCAGCATCCTGGAAGACCACACCCATCAGAGGGGTTGTCTGGACAAGCACACGGCCTTTTCCGGGCTGGACCTCAGCTGAGATATTGAGCAAAGCTCCCTCCTCAGAAACATTTTTCCGGATAAAGGGACCTGCTTTCTCGAGTTCGACTTTCTGGAAAACCGCGGGCCCCTGAAGGGTAGCAAAGCCTTCAATTCCTTCAGGACACGCTTGAGAGCCATTTTCAAGCTCAAATACCCTTTCTCGATAGGACTTTAACTGTGAAGCGTAAGACTGAAGCGACTCATTACTCTGATTCATCTGCGTCTTAAGGTTTTTATTTTCCGTTTCAAGGGAATTTATTTGAGTCTGCATTTCCTGGACCTGTTTTCCCTCAAAGGAAGGCTGTTCTTCAAACAGGACAAAGTAAGCGTTTGCAAAAAGCGAAATAACCAGTAAAAAAACAAGAAGTTTGGATTTCATACCACCTACCACTTTTTAACTTGCTTCGTAAATCATTATTCTTCTTTCTGGAAACCATGCAGGAAAACTGCAAGAAATATTTATAACATATAACCACAGAATTTAACGTAAAGACCCAATAGGTGAATATAGTTACCAATAAATGAATATGTTGATTACCGATAAATAAAATCTTAGCTACCAGAAGGTGAATGTCCTGATACCAATAAAGATATCAATAAATGAATATGTTGATTACCGAAAATAAAATCTTAGCTACCGGAAAGTGAATATCCTGATACCAATAAAGATATCAATAAATGAATCTCCTGGTTACCAAGAAATGAAATTGGCTACCGAGAAGTAAATATATGGATTCAGGAAGTCTTCGATCCTAACCCATATGCTTACATTAAAAATTTATATAACTGTATAGACCGAGTTTCAACCTTCTTTTTCAGGGATTTCCTTCTCAGTCTCCTCTCCTTTATTCTTCCACATTAACATTACTTTCAGGTTTTTCTCATTTTCCGATTTGGTGATAACTGCTTTTCCATTCATAGTCAGAAGTAAGTTAAAAGTCAGTTCCACCTGACATGGCCTGAACTCAGGAGGAGTTTCCTCTAGATTGTCTACAACTTTTTTAGAAATCTCCTTAATCATAAGCATCGCATTATCAACCGATTCTGTGGATTTTTCTTCCAGGGCTTTCGGAGATACAAGCGCAAATTTTTTTACTGTACCTGGAGCATGCCCCAGTTCGGCTAAAATACCCCCTGCTTTTAAGGCCTCCCTACCTGAATTTTCAATAACTTTCTCATCAACAGTAACTTTTTCATCAACAGTAACTTTTTCATCAACAGTAACTTTTTCATCAACAGTGATTTTATCCAGAAACTGCCCCCCATTAGGTAATATGGTCATGTCTCATAGAAAAAGAGACTGTGACCCTGAGTAAGAATAGATTAACGTAAGTAAACTTGTATATATAAATAAATAATTATTGACGTTTTAATTTAAGTTAAAGTTCAGACCTTAAATACCTTCTTAACTTTCTTCGTTTTCTTTTACATTTGGCCCTTCTTTTGTATCTTGAACAATATATCCCATGGATTTTATTTTTTCTCTGATAGCGTCTGAAACTGCCCAATCTTTCTTTTTTCTGGCAGCTTCACGTTCTTCAACCAGTTTCATTACTTCTGTGGGGATTTTCTTTTTTCCTGATTCAGAAAAGAGGCCCAGGGTATCTGAAAACTGCCTGTAAAGGGAATAAAGCTTCTCAAGGACCTGTCGATTTTTTTCGGATTCAAGGTACTTGTTAGCTGTACGGGAAAGCTCCTTAAAAATCGTTAAGGCTTTTGGGGTGTTGAAATCGTCCTCAAGAGCTTCTCTAAACTGTTTCTCCAGTTTAGGGAGGGTTTTAAGAACTTCTTCGTCCCCAGGATAATCTGTATTCTCTGCGCTTTCCAGGCTAAATTCAAGGTTCTCAAGCGTTTCTTTAAGCCGTAAATAATTATTCTTTGCATTTTCGGCAAAGGCATCGGAATAGTCCAGTTTTTTACGATAGTGGACTGAGAGAAACATGAAACGCACAACTTCCCCACCGTACTTTTCAACAATCTCCGGCAGGGTGAAGACGTTTCCTTTGGATTTGCTCATTTTCTCTCCTTCGACTATGAGATGTTCTCCGTGAATCCAGTAGCATGCAAAAGGTTTTCCTGTTGCCCCTTCCGATTGTGCAATCTCATTTTCGTGGTGAGGGAAAATAAGGTCCACTCCTCCTAAATGCATATCCAGAGTGGGCCCAAAGCGGTTCATGGCCATCACTGAGCATTCGATATGCCATCCAGGACGGATTTTCCCCCATGGGCTCTCATAATAAATCCCCCTTTCAATTTCCTCGGGGGTTGAAGCTTTCAGGAGGGCGAAATCGCGGGGATTATCTTTATCATATTCGTCCACGTCCACCGATGCGCCAATTATAATGTTATCAAAATCAAGCTTTGAAAGTTTGCCATAATCCGGAAATGACGAAATTCTGTAATAGACCGACCCGCCTTTTTCATAAGCCATCCCTTTGTCTATTAGCTTTTGCGCAAGTTCAATCATGCTGTCAATATTTTCCGTAGCCCTAGGGTAAGCTGAAGCCCTTTTTATGTTCAGCATACTAAGGCCTTTAAAAAACTCTGCCGTATATTTATCCGTAAAATCCTTAAGTGACATTCCGGCTACTTTCGAATCCCTGATAGTTTTGTCATCTATATCAGTAATGTTCATTACAAGTTTTACTTTATATCCAAGGTACTCAAGACTTCTCACAATATTATCTGCCATCAGAAAAGTACGATAGTTGCCTATATGCGGCATGTTGTAAACTGTAGGTCCGCAGGCGTAAATCGAAACTTCGCCTTCCTTTAAAGGTTTGAAAACCTCTTTCTTTCGTGTAAGAGTATTGTAAACCTGGAGCATCCGGAACGCCTCTGGATTTTTAAGTGCCTGAAGTAATTATAAAAATGAAACAAAACTTTTTTAATGTATCCAAATTCGATTTAGAGTTATTTTAATCATCTCTTATTACCTAATTGGTCAGATATACTTTATTACTTTTACCGCAAGCCTTTTTTGAAAAGGCTTACCGAAAATCTCAGCAACGACGAGATCAGTCATCATAACGGTTGTAGCACAACCCCTTTTAAAAAACTGCTTGCCCGCAACCCTTTTGAAAAAATTGCTTGCCTGCAACCCTTTTGAAAAAAGGCTTGACCGAAAAACTCAGCAACGAAAGGATCAACCATCATAGCGGTTGCAGTACAATGGTTTTCAGGATAGATCTTCACTAAATATAGATACTCCAGCTTTCTGCAGGATCTTTCCAAGACGGAAAAGAGGGAGACCTATGACGTTAAAGAAATCACCCTCTATTTTTTCCACAAAGGTTGCCCCTTTTCCCTGAACAGCAAAAGCTCCTGCTTTATCAAGGGGTTCTCCTGTTCTGACATAGGCTGAAATCTGTTCATTGCTTATTTTGTCCATCCAGACCGTTGTGGATTCCAGTTCACTGATTTCTGTCCTTCTGTCCAGGTCAAGGACTGTAAGCCCGGTTATAACCAGGAATTGCTGTCCACTTAAGAGTTTCAGTATTTTCTCTGCTTCTTCGGAAGATTTTGGCTTTCCCATGAGTTTTCCATTAAAAAGCACCGAGGTATCAGCAGAAATTACAAGCCCGGAATTAAGATGTTTGGCTACGTCTCTGGCTTTTTCGACAGAATGCTTTAAAAGAAGTTCTTCAGGGTGTATGCCAGGGCAAGGAGATTCTTCATAGGAACTGGCATAGACCAGGAAGTCATCTCCTATAAGTTGTTTAATCAATTCTTTTCGCCTTGGAGATGCAGACGCGAGAATGATCTGACGCATGGTAAAAACTCAGGAAGCATGGGATATATGTTGTATTGCAGATCGAGAAAACATGAAAATTAATTCGTGAAATTTTAATTAGCGAAATTGTTGATTATCCGTGAATACTTTCAAAGAACCTTCTTATATTGCAAAGATCCTCAGGTTTTCCAAGAAGGATACAGGCATCTTTTGCATGAAGGATGAAATTTCCTTCTGGAGTGTAAATCAGATCTGAGCCTCTGCGAACCGAAAGTACTGTAACTCCGTGTTTTTTTCTGAAGTTCAGGTCTTCAAGGGCTTTTCCATCGAAACTTGAACCATCTTCCACTTTCAGAACCTGAATATCAACTCCAGGAAGCCCGTCTTTTATGCTGAACTCGCTATCATCACATGTATTCCCTGACAATTTTCGCAGCATCCGGTAGCCATTAGCCCGCACATCATTTACAAGTTTTTCAATGTTCTCTCTCGGAACCAGATACTTTTCCAGCACGCGGACAAAGATTTCTACTGAGGTTTCATATTCCTCGGGGATGATTTCATCCGCTCCCAGGGAATTGAGGCGTTTCATTTCCTGCAGATCCCTTACTTTTGCGATGATACAGATGTTCGGATTCAATTTTTTCACAATTTCTACGATCTTACCTGTGGCGGTTGAATCTGAGATCCCGATAATAAGAACTCTTGCACTCTTAACGCCTGCATGTTCCAGTACAACCTCAAAAGTTGCATCTCCATAGTGGATGTTTTCCCCCTTCTGTTTTTCTTGGATAACAATTTCAGGGTTTGCTTCTACAATAATATAAGGGATGCCTGCGGCTTTTGCAGCCTTCGAGACTGTTCTTCCGGAAAAACCAAAACCTACGATGATTAAATGGTCTTTCATTTCAGGCTCAGCCTGTTCTTCTTCTTTAATAGGTTCCGAATATAAGCCATGTATTAGCTTCAGGCCGTTGGTTGTTCCTGAAACTCTTGTGACAAGGAAATCGATGGGCTTGTAGGAAGCATTAATCAAAAAAGGCGTAACTCCCATGGTAATTATAGAAACTGCAAGAAACGCCTGGTAAGCCTCTTCAGTCATGAGAGAATACTCCACCCCCAATCTGGATAGAACAAAAGAAAATTCTCCTACCTGAGACAATGCAAACCCTGTCAATATAGCTGCACGAAGAGGGCAGCCGAGAAGAAAAGTACTAGCTACTCCTGCTATTGATTTTATAATTATTAAGGCAATTGAAGCAATAATAAGGATCATGAGATGATCAAGCAAATATTCAGTGTTCAAGAGCATCCCTACAGACACAAAAAAGAAGCTCATGAACATATCTCTCAAAGGTATAATATTGCCCATTGCTTGCTGGCTGTACTGGGAGCCTGATATGACAATCCCAGCTAAAAACGCGCCAAGGGCAAGAGACAGCCCGATACTTGAGGTAAAGAGAGCGGTAGAAAGGCAAATGAAAACAACACTGACAAGGAATAACTCTTTATTGCCCGTCCTGCCCACATGGTAGAATATGTAGGGAATCAGGAATTTGGCACTCAGGATAAAAACCAGAATGACCAGTGAACCTTTGAGAAAAACGGTTGAAAGTGAACCTTCAAAGCTTAGAGAATCTCCAGCCAATAATGGGGTAATAAGAATTAGGGGAACGATAGCGAGATCCTGAAATATCAAAATTGCAAGTGAGGTTTTCCCATGTTGTGTATAAACTTCGTTTCTGTCCTGGAGGACTTTGAGTACTATTGCAGTACTGCTAAGTGATATCAAAAAACCGAAAAAAACAGAGGTAGTGGAGTTAAAACCTAGAGATGAACAAATAATGAGGGTAAGAAATATAGTTAAGAGGATCTGGAGAGTTCCACCCAAGAATAAAGCCTTCTTCATCTTCCATAGTTCTTTTAAGGAGAGGTCAACTCCAATTGTAAAGAGTAAAAAGATTACACCGAGATCGGCATTCAGTTCATTCTGTCCTCCATTGAGAATACCAAGCCCATATGGGCCAATCAGCATTCCGGTTACAAGAAAACCAAGTACAGGAGGAACTTGAAATCTGTAGAAAATAGTAAGAATTAAGATAGCAAAGCCAAGAAGTACGTCAACGTTTGCCAGTAAAGAGGATACCATTTATTTTTCTCCTCCATAAGTTGAAATAGGGCTATTTGAGCCTTTAGAAATCTTGAAAAACCTAAGATAGGCCCTAGGATTAAACATTAGAATTATACTTGCCAACCCCAAAATATTTTGACTGATCAATAACAATATTTATCAAAAGATATAGTATTTTCGGTGAGAGACTAAATTTTCATAAATCCAGAAAACTGCTTCCATTGCAATCTAATTCTAAGAAAAAGTGAAAAACAAGTGAAAAACAAGTGAAAAACAAGTGAAATTTAAACACACTATCTAAATATTAAATCAAAGATCCAATAAAAATTAATAAATAAATTAATTATGTTGAGCATCTGACAGAAGTGATAGATCAGGTCGCTCTGCCATGTTGACAGAAATGGTTGTTTGGATTTGCATTTTTGAGATCATATTCCTTCCAGACTTCACATGAACTGCAGATGCATTGTCTGTCAAAGTCAAGGTCCTGACATGGGGCCGGACCTTCCGAGCAATAAACACCCGGAACATTTTCTGGGTCTGGAACTTCACCTGCATGAGCATTCTTCAATGCCTGTTTTGCACTCTTGACCTCACTCTGTGCACATCGACTCTTAGCCTGAACTGGACACTGTGAACATCTACACCTGCTAATATTTTTTTCTACATAAGGAACCACAAACTCAGTGCCTCTTTCAAAAGTTACATTTCGATCTCTAGGTGTTATCGAGCTTTTCTCTTCGGTTGGTGCATCTCTTCCCATATTCTATACCCCCAAACTTAATACTCAATTGATTTTTATCACCAATGTGATAATATAAAACCAGTTTTATAATTTTTAGTTCATTGTAAATTTAGATTTCTAGAGAATAAAAGTCTTTTCAGTTACAGAACAAGTATAGAGTAATCATAGAGAGAATATGTAGTAGTGATCTTAAGAGGCTACTGCATTTAAGGTTATTTCTTTTGAGTTATTTCTTTTTAAGTTATTTTTGAGGTTATTTCGTTTAAAATTACTTCGTTTGAAGTTACTGCACTTGGAAAAAAACAGGTTTCAATTGAAATATATTGAAAAAAAGGAAAATGATTAGAATTATTGGCTCACTGAGATGCGGAACAATAAAAATACAAAAGTTGTGGCCGATAAAATCGGCTCCTTATATAAGGTGATGTGATGCCGATTAGAAGTGCAGACTATGTAATTTCAATTATGTGAGCCTTCAGACTCTGTATCTTCAGAGCTGACAACCTGATATCCTGCATCTGTCCAGGCAATGATACCTCCTACCATATTATAAACCTGGGAATATCCTGCGTTTACAAGCATTTTACCTGCCGTATCACTTCTGCGTCCTGTTCTACAGTAAACCAGTATTTTCTCTTTGGGTACTTCGTCTATACGAGCTTTAAGCAGACTATCCGAACTCAAATTTGATCCAAAGGCATTGCTTAGGGGAATTAAGGTCGCTCCTTTGATATGAGATGAGTTAAACTCATCAGGCGTACGAACATCAAGTACGAATACATCGCCTGTTTCAATCATCTCTTTTGCTTCCTGTACACTTACGTTCTCAATCCCTGAGTTTTTTTCCTTTCTCTGTTCCGAAAAGATTAAAAAGGCTACAAGAAGTAGGAAAATAAGAGCAACAAAATACGTCAAATTTCCTTTATTCAATCAAACTCCTCCAGTGCTATAAATTTGAGATCATTAAAAGTTAATAGATACATTTATTTCTTTGCAGAATACACACGGTTTCTATGAATTCTTTATTTATGTAAAAATTACTTTCCAGATACAACTATATTTCCTTAAATAAACTAAGCCAATTATATGATCATCGGTTAAGGAATTTTCTTGCTGAAGGATATCGATTTTACACCTGAAATCTGATTTTTCCAAAATCGATATCATTAAAAATTGCCAAAAAATAAATGTCGACCTGCAGAAAGTAGGTTAAGAGAAAATCCTGTATAAATTAAATCAGTAACAGGAAAAATGTAACGCTAATCATCGGGTACAAAGTAGAAGTTAGTAATTTGAGCCTCAGGAGTTTTTCCTTAATCAAGCTATACCTAAGAGTCAGAAATCAGAAACTTTCTTAAAAATTCGGCAGATTTGTCAGATTATGATCTCTAAGAAAAATAAAATGAGGCTCATTCGTAAATTCACTTCGATGACTGCTATCCAGTATAGAGAAAGAAACTACACAGTTAAACTAAAGAACCAGTCGCATAAGACTTTAAATGTCTAATTTATATATGTGATAGAGGTACGTGCTCATACTTCTTTTACTACTTAAACGCGTAATTTCTGTTAAGAGTACTCCCCCATAGAAACTCTAAACTTGAACTATTGAGGACTTAATGGTCCTTGCAGCCTGATGTAAGACGTTACGAATGAGTAATCATGCTTTAACTTATATTATGACAGTCTAGTTAACAACAGTCATTCCAGCCGTCAATCCAGGAGTCGCCTGTTCCAAAGAAGCAACCATTTCCTAGGAAGCAATCGTATCCGAAGAAGCTACCTCCAAAGAAGGCGTCGAAGTCAAAGTCATAGTCGCAGCCGCAGCCGCAGCCGCATTTATCTTTGTGATTGCATTTATCTTTGCATCCCCAGTCACAGCATTTATCCTTATTGCAGTCGCATTTATTTTTACAGTAACCTGCACTGGCTGACCCAACTGTCAGAGATGCTACAAAAAAGACCAGCACTAGCACGCTTATTGTCTTCTTAAGTATTCTCATTTGTACACACTCCTATTGTTTGATACGACTAAGCTGTCGGTGTTTCAACCATTTTTATCGGTATATACAGCACTTAAGCGTTATTTTATCACTTAGTTATTGACGGTATTCTGGAAGGCATATTACCGACAGATTTTGCTCTCATTTTATGTGCCGAAAAAATGTACCGATTAAAATGATCCCAAGTTGCCCCAACAAATAGTACGTACCAACAGGAGATTATACTCAAAGAATATAATAGATATAGAAATATAAATAAGAAACCATTGTTAATTAAAAGAATATATCAAATAATATACTATTTACAGCCTATTTTATATAATTTTATTTTTATAGTTTATTATCTTTAGCCGAAACGTTTTTTGTTAATAGACTTTTTTTGTTAATAGACTTATTTCAAAACCTAATTTATACTTAATTCAAAGAGCGTTCATGCTCGCTCAGTAATTTGAAATTGCCTTGTCAATTCAAGGAATTAAATTAAAAAACGAATTTTAAGCTATGCAATAATCTGCAAATTTTATCGGTGTTTGCCTGATAAATGGTAGGTCGTAATTAGGAAAACAGAGAAGAACCAGTAGCAAAAAAGATTGAAAAATTTTGCAAATCTACTTTTTTTCCCTTTCTGAAAACCTGTTAATTTCACTGGAAAGACACTGTACTTTGCTGCGCAGTTCTTCAATCTCTTTTGAGAACGACTTTTCACTTCTGACAAGAAGGTGTGCAAGGGCCGCAGTTACATATACGAGAATGTATAAAGCATAAGCAGATAATAAGAAGGCCAGTATCCTTCCTTCAGCGGTTTTTGGCCAGTAATTACTTCCTACTGTAATCATAATCATTGCTGTCCACCGGAGAGCATCCAAATAAGAAGTAAAACCTTGCCGCTCAAAATCATATATCCCCGCGGCTCCAAGTAGAGTTATCAAAGTCGTAAGCAGCAGAATATATATCAAGCCTCGCTGCTCCATTATCTGTCGGACTGTTCTTAAGCTCCGATAAAAAGAAGAGAGAACACTGGCCAGATGAAGAGATCTGACATGGCTTGCAAAACCAACCAGCTTGAATCCGCTAAATAGCCTCAGGATTCTCAATGCAGGCAAAAACAGGGAAAGAGCGACAAGCCAGTTTTCCTTTAAATAATCCTTCTTTTTCGGGGAAACTTCCAGTTCGATAAAAAAATCAATTATAAATATTCCCCAGATAAAAAAACTTAATGTCTGCAATGTAGGTGAAAGACCAGACACTAAGTCTATAATAATAAGAATCAACCATAAAATTGACAGTGACGTGAGAAGGAAATCAAAAAGAGAATCAATCTGGGAAAGTAATTCCATTCTTTCTTCTTTTAATTGCTATTTATCCATGTGTTTTACTCTCATCAAGTATATGATCACATGCAAATTAGTGCA
This sequence comes from Methanosarcina barkeri MS, assembly GCF_000970025.1. Taxonomy (GTDB): domain Archaea; phylum Halobacteriota; class Methanosarcinia; order Methanosarcinales; family Methanosarcinaceae; genus Methanosarcina; species Methanosarcina barkeri. The sequence continues at coordinate 3,823,887 of NZ_CP009528.1, read as the reverse complement.
CTTGCATTGTTAAAAGAAATAACTGATATATATAATAAGTATTCTTAGGGCATTTATAGACTTATTGATAAATCTATTTTAGTCCGGAAGTTTGTTTGACGCTCGAATATCCGGTAAGAGCAGAAATAGATCGAAAGGCTGATTTTGGATATCAGGTAAACATGCCGAGTAGATAATGCATGTCGAGTAGATAATGCACGATAAAAAACTGGAAAAATAAAGAAGTAAGGAACTGTAAATACTATATATTTGCAGCTTCTACTTCCTGAGGCGGATTTTCAATCAAACTGACAGGTAATCCTTTCCTTATTCATACTTTGTTACACGAACATTTTACCGATCAATAGTTACTTCATACCTAATTTTTCGGTCATGTTCCCCATGTTCTTAATAGTAGTCGTGTTTCCAGTAATGTTGCATGTAACGGTTCTGGTTATTATTTGAGTCATATCATCCATATTTCGGATCATAATCTTTTTTCCGGTTACACCCATTTTTCCGGGCATTTTGGTCACGTCTTCCATTTCTCCGGCCATTCCAGTCATGCCCATATCCTCTAGTATAACCGTACTTGCGTCCATTCCGCTCAAATAATTCATTTTTTCGTCCATTCCAGGCATATTATCCATTTGTTCGACCATTGAGGCCATATTATCCATATCTTTAAATATAATCATGCCTCCGGTCATGTTACACATCATGGGTCTGGTCATGTTCCCCATTTTTCCGGTTATGTTCTCTATTCTTGCGGCCATTCCGGGCATATTAGATAGTTTTCCGGCTACCTCTTCCATACTACCCATGTTTCTGATTATAATCATTTTTCCAGTCAGATCACATGTTATGGTCCCACTCATATCTCCAGCCGCGAGCACAGTCAGGTTTTCCATTCTTCCGGTCTTGTTCTCCATTTTTGCGGCCATTTTGGGTATGTTTTCCATGTCTTTGGTCATATTGCATGTCACAGTTCCAGTCATGGTTCCGACCTTGACTATGGTCATGTTCTGCAGGTTTTCTGCCATTCCGGACATGTTCTCCATTCTTGTGGCCATTCTGGCAGACATATTTCCGGCTGACCTAGTCTCCATTCTTGTGGCCATTACACCCATTTTATCCATTTTTCCGAAAATAATCACTTTTCCGGGCATATTCTCCATTTTGCCAATTATAAGCGCTTTTTCGGTCATATTTCCAATGTCATTGACTATGACCACCTTTCCGACTATATTAAATGTCACGGGTTTTGTCATGTTCCCCATTTTTGTCATGTTCCCCATTTTTGTCATGTTCCCCATTTTTGTCATGTTCCCCATTTTTGTCATGTTCCCCATTTTTGTCATGTTCCCCATTTTTCCGCTTATATTATCCGTGCCGACAATAGCCGCGTTTCCGGTCATGTTGCAGGTAATGGTTTCATTTATATTTCCGGCCAGGATCGCACTCATATTTTTCATATTTCCGACCATGTCCGTGTCAGTCTGCGCTTGCACAGACACAATAGACAATGTCATGCATAACGCTAGCAGAGAAACGATTAATTTCATTTTCATTCTTAACCCCCGTATACGAGCTCGACCAACAGGCCGATTATATATATTTAAATTAAATAAAATATAATTTAATATAAATCAAATAAATAATAAACGATCCGTTTATAAATAATTAATCTCTATCAACTATACAGATTAGTCTGGTTTTAAGGGTCAGATGGCGTTTTAAAAGTAATTTTCTATCACGTATCCATAGAGCTCATCTCAAAAATCAAAACTGTATCTCTGAATTTTATGTTCTGAATAATTATCTGGTAATCTGATCATGAAAATAGTTATGAAACTATTCTAGTTGAGAATAAAGTCGAGAATAAAGTCGAGAATAAAAGTGATTCTTTTATTTCTCACCAAATAAACGGCACAAGCCGATACCTTACCTTCTTTGTGTATTCTCTATATCCTGGAAGCTCTTTGTAGAGCATCCTGTCTTCGAAGTATGTGCGGAAAACAAAAGTAACAGCAAGTAACAGTGCAGGTATCAGTCCATAAAGAGAGCCAATGACGAACGGAGCGCAGCCGTAAAACAGTATCATGCCGGCATATCCCGGATGCCGGACGATAGCATAAGGTCCTGTGATAACAACTCTATGTCTCTTTTCTTTTTGGATGCGGACTGTAGTTTCAAAAAATTTGTTTTCGACCATTGCCCACGTTACAAAAACCCATCCCACGATGAAAATTACAACGCCGATAGCTAGAAACTCCGTCCCAGGGCTTGAAAGCTGGAATCTTCCCACATCAAGCCCGCACACAATAAACATTATGAAAAGAAATATGATATAGAGCACGGCAAACAATTTATCCCACCACTTCATTTCTCCCCATTTCATTTCACTCCGTGCTCTTATGACCTCAGGATTGAACTTGAGGAAAATAACCATGTTAAAGAGCACCGAGATGAAATAAAGGCTAAAGAAAAACCATGCTCTGGGCAGATCAATCATACCGGCAGAAAGAAAAAACGCCACCATAAAAAAGAATAGGCCTGCAATAACCTGTGTAGTCCTTTTGATAACTGCCTTCCAGAATAATGTATTTTTTTCCACCACTTCAATCCTAGGAGAAATTATCTTTGGTGTTCAAAAAGATTTTGATAGTTATATTAGGGGCTCGGCAGGAATTTTACCTCTGAAAATGGCAGATTCAGGATTAAGTTTACATTCAGAAGAATAACTTTAATTAAAAATAAGAAGAATAGAGCACGATTTTACTTATACAATAACTGGAGTTATTACATGGAGAATATTAAAAACTTTTTTAAGAACGATAAATTCGCTGCAGTTTCAGGAATTGAACTTTTAGAAGTTTCTCCTGGATATGCGAAAGCTATCATGAATATAGAGGAAAAGCACCTTAATGCCCTGAAAACCGTCCAGGGAGGTGCAATATTTACCCTTGCAGATCTTACTTTTGCTGCAGCGTCAAATGCGTACGGTAATGTTGCTGTCGCTATCAATGCAAATATTTCTTTTGTAAAAGCCGCAACAGGCAAGACTCTCACAGCGGAGGCAAAAGAAACCTCAATAAATCCCAAAATTTCAACATATACTGTAAATATAACTGATGATAAAGGAGATCTTGTAGCAATATTCCAGGGTATGGGCTACAGGAAAAAGGTTTCACTTGATGAGCTTTCCCGCATTTAAGTCAGAAGAATTCATGTCTAGGACTTACGCACTTGAAGTACAAAATCAAGCACATTAGGCGTTGTGACTTTTTTAGTGGTTTATACAGTTAAAGGTTTGATGCGATTGATTTCCCAGTTCAGCCGCGTAAGTCCTGATCTCAATAAATCAGTAGGATAATAATAACACGATCCAAAGTAGACGTATAGTTTAGAAGATAATTATTTTGGGATATCTTTGGGCTCAAACACATATGGATAGCATAATTAACCTGAGAAGAGTTGAGCTCATCCCAAAACCAGTTTTATACTCAAAATTGATAAGAGTTTTAGAACTAGTTTCCTTGATCATATACTCTTGATTATTCTTGATTTCAATATTCAAAGAAGCAATTTTGAGTTATGGAGTAGGCTCGTTAGAATATTTCGTTTTAGTCTAAATACGGGTACGTTAGCCCGTAAATCTATTTTGTGCTTCTCTGGCGAAGCCCGATCTTTTTAAAATTCTCCCGCATTCGTTCTTAAATAAGCAACTTTTGTAACTGTTATTAAATGAAGAAGGGAAGGGGTTATGGTTAAAATCCAGTCATTTTTTAATTTTTATATTAGACTTCTTGTTTTGAAAAAACTAGATTAAAGAATTTATATTAAAAAACATTTTTTTTGGTCAAGTCAACACGTTTACATACGAGAATTGGCATGGTGTTGGGGCGTAAATATTTATTCGTTAAATAAAGTTCCACCAGAACTTTTCTAAATAAACGGAGGCATTAAAATAAGCAAATTAACCGCTTTATTAGCATTTGTTCTTATTTTAACACTAATATCAGGTATCGGAGCTGCGGCTGAGATTTCAGTCCAGCCAGGAAGTTCGATTCAAAGTGCTATTAACAATTCAACTTCTGGCGATGTAATTACCGTAAGTCCCGGAACCTATACAGAAAACATCAAAATAACTAAAGATAATCTCACAATCAGGTCAGAATCCGGAAACCCTGATGATACAATAATTCAAGCCGGAACTCCAAATGCTAACGTGCTCCTTCTGAAAGCAGATAATATAACAATTAGTGGGTTTAAGATTCTTGGAGCTACAGACCCCATTCACTCAGGAATCTATTTGTCTTCATGCAGGAACTGTACAATTGATAACAACAAACTTTTGAATAACGGGCTTGGGATCTATACCCTGTATTCCAGTGGAAATATAATCTCAAACAATACAGTTACAAATAATGAAGAGTACGGGATTGCTATTCAAAGTTCCAAAGACAATCTCCTCTCAGGAAATACGGCTTCTGATAGTAGCAGAGGAATCCATTTTGGCAACTCTGACGGCAATACATTCTCAGATAACACTGTTCAAAATAATAGTGTTTACGGTTTTTATATCTGCCCTAGAAGCGATAGGAACCTTATTTACAACAACTACTTCAACAATACCAATATGACCATTAAAAACGGAGAAGGAAATTCCTATAACATTACGAAAACTTCAGGCACTAACATTGTAGGCGGATCGTATATAGCGGGTAATTTCTGGGGAAAACCTGACGGCACTGGATTTTCCCAAACCGCAGTAGATAAAGACGGGGATGGCATTGCTGACTCCGCGTATAAAAACATAACACACAGCACCTATTCGGATTATCTACCTCTTGTAGAGCACAAATAAACACCTGATACATCGATTCATAGTATCTTCTCAATAAAACACAGATAAACACATATGAACATAGATAGTTTCAATTCGTTTTTATCCGTGTTTATCTTTAATTTTTTTATAGGCGCATTTATTAAAAAGTTCATTTATTAATGTGGATTTTAAAGTCTAACTTTATTCTGAATTTTTTGGGGATCGAAGCCAGTAAAGATATTTCTAAATATTATTAAAAATAAATTGTAATATAACAGTAACTATTTTTCATTCAAATCGATATCAATCAACTTTTTTTGGTAGGCTGAATAGTTACTTAGTTTTTAAGAAATACAGTTTCAAAAAGACTTAGTTTAAAAGAAATACAGTTTAAAATAGACTTCGTATAAAAGAAATATAATTCAAAAAAGACTTATTTTTAATTATTTTCAATGCGACTGCCGGGATTCGAACCCGGGTTCTAAGCTTGGGAAGCTCAGGTCATAGCCGCTAAACCACAGCCGCATGAAGATATATAGAGGTGATGTGTATTCTCCTCATGCATCTTTTAGATATTAAAGGTTTCGGTAATGAAGAGAGAACGGCAGAGATAGTTGTTTCATGGGGAAAAGAGGAAAAACTCTATTTCTGAAATTTGAGGGTGCAAAGCGATAAAGACCTGCAAATTGAATTCTAGTATAGAGAAAAATTTCAAAGCGTTTTTTCGGGGAGAGGGTAATGGCTCGATTCATAGAGCTTGCGGAGCTTTTTGAGGAACTTGAAAACATAACATCCCATAAGGAAATCGTCAGGAAAATTGCTAATTTTTTTTAGGGGCTGGAAGGAAAGGAAGTAAATGACAGTGCATACCTTTTTCTCGGGAGCATAGGACCTGCTTTTGAGAATACAGCACTGGGAATAGGAGATAAGCTCGCTTTAAAAGCTATTGCCGGAGCATACGAAGTTTCCGAAGAAGAGGTTAAAAAAAGATATTCAAGGACAGGGGACCTTGGGAATGTAGCTTTTGAGTTAAATCGTAGAGAAGAAAAGTCTCTGGCAATTGATGAAGTGTTTGGAAGATTAAAAGAGATAAAAGAAGCCTCAGGAAAAGGAAGTCAGGAGGAAAAAACCGGGCTGCTTTCCAGTATCCTGTAGCGAGCCAGTCCCAAAGAAGGAAAATACATAGTCAGGATTGTACTTGGGAAACTAAGGCTTGGTTTTGGGGACCAATTTTTGCTTGAGGCATTTTCTATCGCTTTTACAGGGGACGAAAAATATGTCGTCAAGATCAAAGAAAGCTATAGCGTTTGTACTGACATCGGAGAGCTTGCAGAATCCCTTGCAGAACACGGTCCGAAAGCTCTTGGGCGCTTCTCCATAAAACTTGGCCGGCCTGTAAGGTCAATGCTTGCGCAGCGCGTGGAAACCTTTGAAGAGCTTGAAGAACGAATTCCCGGAAAAAAAGCAGCCGAAGAAAAATATGATGGGGAGAGAGTGCAGATCCATAAAAACGGAGAAGAGGTTAAAGCTTTTTCTCGAAGGCTTGAAGATATAACTGCCCAGTATCCCGATGTTGTGGAAGCAGTCAGGAAAGGCATTCTTGCAGAGAAAATCGTGCTTGATGGGGAAATCGTTGCATACGTTGAAGGCAGGAAAGCAGACGATTCAACTGGAGAATTTTATTCATTCCAGAGACTAATGAAGAGGCGCAGAAAGTATGAGGTCCAAAAATATGCTGAAATTTGCCCTGTTGCCGTATTCTTTTTCGATATCCTGTACTTGGAAGGAAATTCGCTTCTGAAAAAATCTTACCCGGAAAGACGAGCTATCCTTGAGAAATATGTAAAGGAATCAGAAATTCTTCGCCTTGCTAGAAGAATTGTTACGGATAATCTTGAAGAAATAGAGGACTTTTTCAACGAGGCTCTGGAAAAGAAGCTTGAAGGAATTATAATCAAATCTATGGATCGGAATTCTATTTACGAAGCCGGAAAAAGGAGCTGGCTCTGGCTCAAATGGAAAGAAGAATATGCCAGCGGGATGAGAGAGACCTTTGACCTTGCAATTGTAGGGAAATATTACGGACGAGGAAAAAGGAAAGGTTCATTTGGGTCTCTCCTCTGTGCAATTCTTAATGAAGAGGAACAGCGTTTTGAAACTTTTACAAAAGTTGGAACCGGGTTCACAGAAGAGGACGCGAAAGAAATCGACAGCTTACTTTCAGAGCATATTATTTCTGAAGTCCCTAAAAATGTACTCATAAAAAGTAGAATGCTTCCGGATATCTTTGTAGAACCGTCTCTGGTTATTGAAGTCCTTGGTTCGGAAATTACTGAAAGCCCGAGTCACACTGCCGGGCAGGGAAAAGGAAATACCGGGCTTGCTCTGCGTTTTCCTCGCTTTTTACGCATAAGACATGATAAAGGACTTTATGATATTACTACACTTACAGAAGTCCGGAATTTAAAGGAAGGCAGAGGCATTTGAAGATTTATTGAAGAAATAACATACATTTAAAGATTTATTGAATGAACGGTATTTGAAGACTTATTGAATGAAGAAAAGATATTTGGAGATCTATTGATTGGAGATCTATTGAGGAAAGGCACAGGTATTTGAAGACTATTTATGCAGAAAGGAAAGAAAGGAGAAGATAGTAAAAGAAGAAACTGGAACAGAAAATAAAAGGGGCAGGGGGTAACAATTGAGAAATCGAGAGATTGCCGAGTTATTTTATGAGGTTGCTGACATTCTTGAATACCAGCAGGTTGAATGGAAACCACGGGCTTATAGGAAAGCTGCTCAGATGATAGAAAACCTTGGGGAAGACATAGAAAAAATCTATACCAAAGACGGAAAATCTGGACTAACTAAAATTCCGGGCATAGGGGAGTCAATTGCTAATCACATTGCCGAATATCTGGAAACAGGCGAAGTGGAAAAATTTGAAAAGCTTAAAGAAAAAGCCCCTTCAGGTGCTACAGAACTAATGGAAATTCGAGGGCTTGGGGCAAAGAAAATCAAAAATCTCTCCGATGCCCTTGGTGTAAGGACACTTTCAGATCTTAAAAACGCAATCATTGCCCACAGGCTAAAGAGGCTCGAAGGATTTGGAGAAAAAAGTGAAAAGAATCTGGCAAGGGCAATTGAGCAGTATGAGAAAAGCCATGCCCGGCTAGCTCTCGGAAAAGCACTTCCACTAGCAGACGAAGTCATATCTGCTTTAAAAGCCCAGTGTGAAAGCAGAACCTCTAAAATCGATCTCTCGAAAATAATATGCACAGGTTCACTCCGCAGGTTGAAAGAGACAATTGGGGATATCGATATCCTGGCAGAAGCTGAAAAAGAAGAGGCCTTGAAAGTAATGGATTGTTTTGTCTCCCTTCCGGACGTTGAACAAGTGATCTTAAAAGGTAGCACAAAAAGCAGCGTAATTTTGAGAGAAGGGACAGCTATTGACCTTAGAGTAGTCCCACCTGAAAGTTACGGAGCAGCTCTTCAGTATTTTACGGGCTCAAAGGAGCACAATATAGAACTTAGAAACGTTGCCATCAAAAACGGTTACAAACTTTCTGAATACGGGCTGTATTTAAAAGAATCCGGTAAACAGATTGCAGGCAACAGCGAAGCAGAGATTTATGAAAAACTTGGCCTTGCCTATATCCCACCCGAACTTCGTGAAAACCGGGGAGAAATTAAAGCCGCTGCAAGAAATGCCCTGCCCAAACTGGTAGAAGCAGGCAATCTCAGGGGAGATCTCCACATGCACACCGAATACAGTGAAGGAAAAGACAGCCTAAAAACAATGATTGAAAAAGCAGAAGCTTTTGGTTATGAGTATATCGCAGTAACCGATCATTCCCGTTCCCAGAAGGTTGCAAACGGCCTGGATGTTGAGAAATTAAAAGCCCAATGGAAAGAAATCGACAAACTCTCAAAAATATTCCGGATAAAAATCCTCAAAGGATCTGAGGTCGATATCCTGAAAGATGGAAGCCTTGACTATCCTGATGAGATTCTCAAAGAACTCGATATTGTGGTAGGAGCTGTACATTCCGGTTTTGCATTCCTTGAAAGGAGAATGACTGAAAGGATTGTCACGGCTCTGGAGAACAAATACCTCGATATCCTTGCACATCCCTCAGGCAGGCTGCTTGGAAAAAGAGAGGCTTATGCCGTTAATTTTGAAAAAGTCTTTGAAGCTGCCGCTGCAAATGGAAGAGTAATGGAGATCAACAGCCAGCCTTCAAGGCTTGACCTTAATGACGAGCTTATCCTGCGTGCAAAGACCTTTGGCCTAAAGTTCTGTATATCTTCAGACAGCCATGCCGTTTCCGACCTGACTTCCATGCGGTACGGCCTCGGACAGGCGCGTCGAGGCTGGTTGGAAAAAGAAGACGTTGTAAACACCTACTCCTACTCCAGGCTTAAACAAGTTTTCAAAAAACTCAATGCATGATCGTATGTGCCGCAACCGTTGCGCCGTTTGATCACGCCGATCACGTTCTTGCTGTTGTTTTCGGTCAAGCCTTTTTTCAAAAGGGTTGTGCTGCAACCATTATGATGTTTGATCCTTTCGTTGCTAAAATTCTCGGTCAAGCCTTTTTTCAAAAGGGTTGCAGGCAAGCAGTTTTTTGAAAATGGTTGTGATAACGCTGACCACGTAGTTTTGCTGGATTTTTCAATCAACTCTTTTTCAAAAAAGTTTGCAGTTAAGCCTTTTATTAAAAAAGTCATAACTACAACGCCGCCTAATCCAAAACAAAATTTGAATAAATGATCCCTCCTGAGCGCATTTAGAAAACAGCTTTTCTTGCCTTAGTTCAGCCCTCTTGAGCGAACGAAGTGAGCGAAAAGGGCACCATCCTCCCGAGACGGGACTCGGGTGACGGAACTCGGGTGACGGAACTCGGGGTAGAAAGACTAATAAAGGAGTAAAAGTTCAAATTGATACAAAACCCCATTAAACAAAAATCGATAAAAGGTAATAATATGGTTTCAAAGGACCTTCCCTTCACCAAAGAGAAAATTCAGGAAATAATAAAAAAGTATCCCACCCCGTTTCATATCTACGATGAGAAAGCCATTCTGGAAAATGCGGAGAAAATGAAAGCAGCTTTCAGGGAGGTTCCGGGTTTTAAAGAGTTTTTTGCTGTAAAAGCCCTCCCAAACCCCTATATTCTTAAAATTCTGAGAGAAGAAGGCTTTGGTGCGGATTGCAGTTCTTTGCCGGAGTTAATTCTTGCTGAAAAAGCCGGAATTACCGGAAAAAACATAATGTTTAGCTCAAACGATACTCCTGCTGAAGAGTTCCTGAAGGCAAAAGAGCTTGGAGCATACATAAATCTTGATGACATAAGCCATATTGACTACCTTGAAAAGTATGCCGGACTTCCTGATATTGTCTGTTTCAGGTACAATCCTGGCCCTCTTAAAGAGGGAAATGCCATTATAGGAAAGCCGGAAGAGGCAAAGTACGGCTTTACGAGAGACCAGCTTTTTGAAGGCTACCGCATACTCAGGGACAGAGGAGTAAAGCGTTTTGGAATGCACACAATGGTGGCCTCGAATGAACTAAAAGCTGATTACTTTGTGGAAACCGCAAGAATTCTCTTCGAACTTATAGTTGAAATCTCAAAGGAACTCAACATAAAGTTCGAATTTGTGAACCTCGGAGGAGGCATAGGCATCCCCTACAGGCCTGAAGAAGAACCTGTTTCCTTCGAAGCCGTGGCAAAAGGTGTCAAAGAAGCTTACGAAGCCACAATCACAGCTAGCGGGCTTTATCCGCTCAAAGTTTTCCTGGAATGCGGCCGTGTAATTACAGGCCCCTATGGTTACCTGATTACCCAGGTTCGGCATCTCAAACACACCTACAAGGACTATGTCGGGATGGACTCCTGTATGGCCAACCTGATGCGGCCGGGTATTTACGGAGCCTATCACCATATAACCGTGCTCGGAAAGGAAAATGAGGCTCCTGTCCATAAGTATGACGTAACCGGCTCCCTCTGCGAAAATAATGATAAATTCGCAATTGACAGGCTTCTTCCAGAAATTGAAATAGGAGATATCCTTGCAATCCACGACACAGGTGCTCATGGCCACTCTATGGGTTTCAATTACAACGGAAAACTCCGTTCTGCCGAACTCCTTCTCAGAAAAGACGGAAGCGTTGTGCAGATCAGGAGAGCCGAGACTATTGAGGATTACTTTGCAACACTGGATTTCGAAGCCCTGAAAGATTTCAAGTAAAAAAAACTCTTCAGCAAAAACTGCAAAAATATCCAAAAAGAAAATTTGCTGAAAAACTAAAGACAGGTGAATAGCAGAGAAATTTCATTGCGAGATCTTACTGCTGCACCTAAATTACCTTTTCTTTTCCGCGAAATATATTCAGGATTTATGTGCTTGAAGTACAAAATTAAGTTTACTTAAGAGAGTGAGAATATAAGACAGAGATCACACATCAGAAAAGTCACCTTCATACTGTCTGCACTCCTGCGCACTTATCATTCCACAGTTTAAAAGACTCAGGGATTCAAATATACCTTCACCTACACTTATTCCTTTTAGAGCACATTTCTTCATCAAACGGTCGTAAAGGATTTCATTTTCGTTTTTAATAAAGTCGCACATTTCCGAAATAAATTCATCTGTTATAAGTGGTTCTTCTCTGTTTACCCAATGATCAATTGACTCGATTAGATATTGACGCATAGACTTGTTCTTTCCAATCTCCATAAGATCCATAAAAGCGCATTCATCTATGCTTAGAACCCACTTACCAAGTTTATACTTAAAAGCATCTCCACCATTGTCTTCCAAACATACTCCTCCATAATGATTAAATTCTCATAATAATTTAGAGGACTCATGCTATTTAATTCATCATGGGGCGTAAACTGCCTGGGTATTTAATTCTACACAAGAAGGGTATTATATGGAAAACCTGAGTTGAAAAAGTAAACGTACTGGACTCAGTAAACGTACTGGACTCAGTAAACGTACTGGACTCAGTAAACGTACTGGACTCAGTAAACGTACTGGACTCAGTAAACGTACTGGACTCAGTAAAAGTACCTGGACTCAGTAAAAGTACCTGGACTCAGCAGATAAATTTGGCAGATATTCCAAAAATATACATTTTTGCGCACTTTTCACATAATTTCTTCGGAATCTTGAATCTTTGAATTTATCTGCTTCAAAAAAGGGGAAAGTCATAACCAGGATCGTGCACCTGGTTTAGTCCTCCCGGACATAAAATATCAACAGGCTTAAACAGCCTTAAATATCCTCATATTTTTTCAGGATATCTTCAAAGGAGTCAGCGACAACTTCAAGTTTTTCTCTTCCAAGCCCGAAAGTACTGAGTTTGAAATATTTTGTAAGCCCGGACTTGATACCGTGAATATTGCGTGCTTTGAGATCTTTGTAGAGGAAGTATCTCCCTTTCTTGACTTTCTCGGAGATTTCATAGAAGCGTGGAGCTTCAAAGAACATAAGGTCATGAGAATGGGGTTTCTGCCCGCGCTGGATAAAGCCCATTTCCTCAAGCCTTGCCGAGAACCAGCGGGCATTTTCGACCTCCTGGTCCCAGTTCCTAACACGCTTTACCACATCCGGGAAAGATGCAATAAGGGTCATAACCGTAGCGCCCCTTGCCGTGCATCCTAAAAACTCAACTTCTTTTACCTTGTTATGTTTGGATTTCCTGAGCACGATGGGAGCGTACTCTTCGCTTACCCCGAGCACTCCGATAGGCCCTGATGCGGCCATAGATTTATGCCCGCTGCCTGCAATAAAGTCAGCACCGATTTCTTTTGCAGATACCGGCATTCTTCCTACGGCATATGCACCATTTAGAAGAAGAGGGACGTCGTATTGATGGCAGACCGACGCTATCTTTCTTGCATCGGGCAGGTTTCCATAATTTCCGTCCGGGTAAGTTACAAGTGCAAGAGCAGGCGGTTTTCCACTTTCCTTTGTAACCTCTTCGATTGCTGTGGCATACCCTTCAGGGTCAAGGTAATAATCGGGGCTGCCTGAATGAGGTACGGTTTTGATATTAAGGCCTGCTCTTTCGGCTGCAACGTAGGAAGAGTAATGGGCAAGCCCATCGAGCACAATCCAGTCACCCGGCTTTCCAATAGAATGCATGACAGCAAACTTGGACTCCCGTGCCCCATTTGTGACCCTTGCCTCATCACAGTCAAGAAACTCGGGAAGGGCCTTATGTACAAAATCATAAATTGGAGGCTTTTTTATCTGATCCAGAACCCCTCCGCAGAAATCACATACTGAATACCCGTCTCCCCACTCTACAAGAGCCTGTTTTGCAGCCTCGGTCAGACGCCCGCCTGTCTGAAGAGGGTCGATGTTTATACTGCCAAGGGTCTCTCTTTTTATAAAACCGAACTTCTGAAGGGATGAGTCGTCAAGTTTCATCTTCTTTCATACCTCAATTTATCTTTCATACTTCAATATTAGTTATAGGTTAACCTCTATTAGTTACAGGTTAGTTTCTGATTTTAAGTTACAGGTTAGTTTCTGATTTTTAAGTTGCAGATGCAGGATATACTTCTGAACTAAAATGAATCGAAATTACTCAATTCAGTTTATGCTTTTACCCTACTTCGTGTTTAAGATTTCTTGTTTAATCTGGATTACGCATCGATTCATAAAAAAGTATTCCAAAACTACCTTTAATTTTAAGATAGCAAAAGCTTGTTAATAACTATCAAGAACCCCTGCTGGAAAGATTCCGGATTTTCCGGAAAAAGAAAGCAAAACGCCTTTAACAGACGTTATGCACTATTTTTCAGATACTTCAGGCGTTTACTGCCTTGCCAAAGACATCAGTAAATTCGTCGCACTGATCTATTATTTTCGAAGCAGCGTCCTTTAAGACCTCAATAGGGTCTGTACCATCGGTTTTGATGTAAAGGATCGGGTCACTGATACTTACGTATTTCATATCATAGAAGGCAATCTCAACCCTCTGGTCTTTAATCAGAAGATCCTTAAGTATATTGAGAAGGGTATGTGTTTCGCCTTTGAGCTTGACTTCAAGCTCATTGTCTGTTTTGGAGATAATGTTCAGTTCCATTGGTGACCACCTGTAAGTGTGAGTAATATGATTTACTGGTAATTTATTGTGCAGAAACCATACCTGCAGGAGAAAGAAATTATTTTACCCCTTTCCCGTACTCGGTTGAGATTTTGCGAGTTTCGGTCATATTGCAGACGGGGCATTTAAGCTTTTTCCCTTCAAGCACAAGTTCTCCTTTGCAGTTTGAACAGTAGGCTTTTACAACTCCTAGGGAATCTTCAGCTGTTGTAAGGCGAATTCTTTCAGTGTCGAGAACTCTGGCCTTGACTATATCAAAGTGTCTGAACTCGTCTGAAAGTCTCTTAACGTAAGAGTCCCGCACGTTCGATACATGGATGTCTCCCAAACGCACATTGACAATTTCCCTGTTTTCTTTGCCTTCAATTCCTGCAACTTCCACTATTGCCCCGGATTCGCGCACATCAGTTATCTTTCCATAGACAATATCCCCTACTTTAAGAATATTCGGAGTGAGCGTGCGTGGCCTGACTGAGATTACTCTTGCTTTCCTGTCAATAATTACGGTGCCAGTAGCTGTAGAGTAAATATCTCCAGCAGACACGTTTGTTCCTTCCCCAGGCTTGAACTCTTCAGTCGTTCCCACAAGCTCTCCAGGAAGCACAAAACCTCCTTTTTCAAGCTCTTCTTCAGGAGTCTCGGTTTCGTGGGGAGCTCCGGGTTCAGGCATATTCGATCTTTCCCTGGAGCCTTTTTTCTGGTAAGGGAATCTTCTTTTCTTGCCCTGGTCTCCTCTGAACTGGTCCTTTGACTGAGCCCTGGACTTACCTTTAAACTGATCTCTGGGGCGTCCCCTGAAGTGATCTCTTGATTGGCTCTTATATTCTCTGGGCTGCTCTCTTGGTTGATTTTTAACCTGTTCCCTTGGGGTTTTAAACTGATCTCTCGATCGGCCTTTGAACTGGTCTCTGCTTTCGGAAGCAATTTGAGTTACATTTTCAGCAACCGGCTTTCCTTCACTCGGGCCAGTCAATTTTTTTCTCGTAGTTTTACTTTTTCTAATTCTAATCATGATCCCTCATTTGGACTAGCGTTAGTAGTCGATATAAATCGTAATCACAGTAACTATCAATAACATGGAGTGCTGGCAACCATTCAATTGGATACTGGCACATTTAATTGACAGATAATCAATCTCAATAGAGTAGATATGTTATCATATTCCTATTATCTGCCACTTATGCCCTTATTGACGCACCATATAGCTTGTAATACACAGGCATACTTATTATAAGCAGTGTAATAGCTCGCTTTTTGAGGTGAAGTCCTGCACCGATGCTATAAAATCTGATGCCTTAAACGGTGCTTGCGTCTGTATTATCCTGAGACCTTAATCCTATAGATTTCGACCTCAATAACCTCTCGTTCTTTTTTATGAAAATCAAAGGTGCGTTTTATAGGGAATTTCGCAACGTAGGAGTGTGTAATGACTGCAGGCTTAATGAACTTTTGGATAAAAGCAAGGCTTCCGCGGTTGTGAATTGAATATATCACTTCACTTGTTCTTAATGCTGACGAAAGAAAAGGCCGGTCTCTGCCTTTCACTCTTGCTCCGAAAGGAGGGTTCATAACCGTGGTTTTTACGCATTCTTTTATGTCGGCAACATCTGATAATACGAACTCGATTCCTACTCCAAGTTTTCGAGCATTTTTTCTTGCGGTCTCAAGTGCTTTTGGATCCGTATCATAACCTATAACTTTTTTGGCTCCCAGAAGCTTTGCTCCGATTGCAAGGATTCCAGTACCACAGCCCAGATCCTGTACCGAATCATCAAGATCTCCCTGCATGTAAGCAAAGTGAAGAATTTCCGCAGCTAAAAGAGGAGGTGTCTGGTACTGCTCCAGCTCAAGTTCAGGACTGGAAAAGTCTTCCAACTCTTCCAGGAGTATCTCAAGTTTTCTCTGTTTCATTTCATCTACTTAAATTTTCGATTTGCATAATTTCAATCCTTTATTTATATATTTTAGCTTAATATTTAGACCTGAATTTATTACCTAGACATAACCAACATTTAAAAAGTTATATTGGCTCCTCGGTAATCTCATCAAGTACAAGTTTTTCCCATTCCCTCTCTCCAAGCACTATCTCAAATTCCTGAGGCGTAAGCATTGGGGAAGGAAAACGCCCAACTTCATCGATTGCAAGCCTTGGGCAGGCAGTATTCACGAAAGCGTCTACTTTGAATTGAAGAAGTTGATCCGGAGTGACAAGATCAATCAGGATAAGGTGTGCCGCTTTTCCGTGCTTTCTGGCAAGCGCTTTCAACGAGAAAGCCAGCTCCATTCTTTCCTGCCCGTTTTTGCTCGATATAATTATCCCGAAAACCTTGGCATCCAGTGATTTTGCAATTACCGCGCTCCGCTGGCGGAGGATTCTTGAAGGGTCCACCTCGCGAACTTCTCCGGAAAATGGATCGGCTGCAAGGACCCTTTTTTTTGTGGAAAGAGCTACACCTAAAGGATGGAAATCTCCACTTCCAATATATAAATATTCATCACATACTTCGTTCCTTGCTGTAGAAAAATTGCAGCCAAGTACCTGGCCCGGATATGCTAGCCTGGAGTCTCCTTTCCCGATTACGCAGGTCTTTCCATTTGCCTCCAGGACATCACAGGCTTCAGGGAGCTTGTGTACATGCTGGACAGTAGTAATCAGTCCTATAACCTGCCCCTTAAGTTCAGAGACAGCCTTTTCAACAACCGGCCGGATGTCAACTGCAGAACGCGTTTCTATGAAATAGACCCTTTCGGAAAATTTCGTATCCTCCAGCTCGGCATGCCCGAAGTGGAAAAGAATATCAACCTGCTCAAGTAAAGTTTTATCCAGGTCGCATGCCCCAAAACATGGGTCTCCAGATATGATAATCTCAGCCCCGGTGGCTTCTTCAACTTTTTTTGCGAGCTCCGGACCTTTTCTTTTGAGCCCTTCAGGAAACTGGAAACCTACGATTTTTGCACCAAGCTTATTTATCACACTGATAATATAGTCAGGCCTTAAGTCAAAAGCGTCACTCGTTCCCAAAGACATTCTTAATCTCCACACCTTTCTCGCTCACGTCGATCGTAACGAGAATCTTGGGTTCAACCCCGAGCTCCTTTAATTGCAAATAACCGTTCCCTCGTCCGATAACGGAAATTACGTCCAGAATCTCTACACCCATAGTCTTCAGGGCTTTTACGAGTGCCATCAGCGTTCCGCCGGTACTGATGACGTCGTCTACAATAATTACTCTGTCCCCTTTTTTGAGTCCATTTATATAAAGAGCTCCTTTCGAGTACCCTGTTCTCTGAGAAAGTTCCACTTCTCCTTCAAGAAAATAAGGCCGCTTTCGAACAATGGTCAAAGGAATTCCTGTTTTCATAGAAAGGGCATTTGCCACAGGAATACCCATGGCTTCTATTGTAAGAATAGTATCGACTTTTTTAATGTCGGTAATCTGAAGAATATATTCGGCGATCTCTTCAACCATATGGGGGTCTATGGACGGTACACCATCAGATATCGGATGGATAAAGTAGTTGTATTCTCCTCGCTTGATCATAGGAGAATTAATGAGTGAGGTTTTCAGTTTTTCAAGCATGGTATTAACTCTTTTTTGGCTGTTGGGATATATCTATAATAGGACTTACGCAGTTAAAATGCCGAAAACTTGATATCTTTATAAATATACTTATGGCTTAGTGTTTCTCTAAAAACGTACGGAGTTATGGACATAAATCCACCTAAGTGTACCGACATTGACTACATTAATTTTCTCATTGCGGCTTCTAACGTTTTTAGCTGTACTGAAGCTGCTAGATGTTATCCAGACATAGCTAATGCTCCTTCTCATGATGCTTTTACTCGTTGCCTTCAAAGGCAACCTCCAGACACGGAAGCACTATGGGAGGAAGTAAAAAGTTATGTCAAGCTTAAGGGAGGATACCTAATTGTTGATGATTCAACATTAGATAAACCATACGCAGAAGAAATTGCTTTTGTTCGTCGTATGTGGAGTGGAAAACATCATCGTACTGTAAAGGGAATAGGCCTGGTTACCTTAGTTTGGACTGACGGTACAACCGTTATACCTATCGATTTTCGAATTTATAACATCGATGTAGACGACAAAACAAAGAATGACCATTTCCGTGATATGCTTGACAAGGCCGAAGAACGTGGTTTTAATCCCAAATTCGTTTTATTTGATACATGGTATGCAAGTGTGAAAAACCTTAAAGCCATTAGACAGAAAGAGTGGCATTTCCTTACAAGATTGAAAAATAATCGTTTGGTAAATCCTGACAACAAGGGAAATGTGCCACTTGAAACAGTAGATATTCCTCCAAAAGGACGTGTGGTTCACCTCAAAGCATATGGATTTGTAAAGGTGTTTAGGATAGTTTCAAAAAATGGAGACACGCAACACTGGGTTACAGATGTGCAAGAGATGGATGAAGCAAAACGTGAAGATTTGGCAAAGAAGTCATGGAAAATTGAGGAATATCATAGGGGAATAAAACAGTTCTGTGGTGTCGAAAAATGTCAGGCAAGAAAGGAAGAATCACAAAGAGCACATATAATGTTCTCATTAAGAGCTTTTCTTAGACTGGAATTACAAAGAATCAAAAGTGGAATATCCTGGTTTGAAAGTGCTATGAAAATTAGAAGAGTGGCAGTGACAGAATACTTAAGGAATCCCCAATACACGTTAAATTAATTCAAATATTTGAAAGTTTGGAAAAAACAATATGCTAGGAGCCAACTGCGTAACTCCTATATAAGTAAATAATTAGTTATTAATAAGGAATCCTATCCTGATAATAAAGAATCCTATCCTGATAATAAAGAATCCTATCCTGATAATAAGGAATCCTATCCTGATATAAGGAATCCTATTCTGATAATGAAGAATTCTGTGTTATTAATCAGAATTCCGTTTGGTATGAAAGTTCTTTCAAGTACTTTCATTTCTTTGTGCCTGTATTAGAAGAATTTCATGTGCGTTTAGGTAATAAATAATTCTATAACTCTACCCTATAACCTAAATGCATAACAGTCAAAAACTCGAAGATTGGAACATGCCAGAAAGATAGTAAACGGATTTCAGGAAAAATGTCCGAACAACAAAAAATAAAAAAGGAAGAGAAAGAGGAAGGTATGAGGATTACTGGAATCCTCAAACATACCTGATTAAACTTTTTGTGGGTTTAAATCATTTAGTTTATTGCCTATTTCACTAGCTTAGTTTTCCGAGGGCTGAGTACTCTCTGTGGAATTAAGAAGCCCAAGAACCACATAAGGATTATTATCTGCCAGCTTCATTTCGCTCAGGGTATCGGCATCGATATCCATTACTGAAATTACTGAAACAAGTCCTTCTGTGTCCCAATTTTCCTTATCCATAAGCCAGAGATCAGCTAAATATTTCGAGACCCATCCCGGATCAGTGTCTTTTGCACCACAGTTCGCATTGACAACGTCAAAGTCAAATCCGAGGACTACTGCTTTCATAGTTCCGGCATTTTTATCCTTTACCACGAAGATGCCTGCAGGAGAACCTCCAAGAGCTTCTGTTTCGTCATCCGTTAATGCTGAGACCCAGATACCTCCTGTTCCCGGAGTCACATCCCAGCGCTTTACGAAAACATCGTCTTTGCACCAGTTAGGGCAGGAGAAAACCGTGTAACTCACGCCTTCTTTAAGCGGATAGTTTTCTTCCATCCAGTTTGCAAGCACGTAACCGCTGGAAACTCCTGGACAGAAATGATTGTGCAGTTCTAGGCACTGCATAAGCTCATAGTCGAGCTTTCCGGTAGCCCAAGCATTAGCTATTGTAAGAACAGCAAACTCGTGTCCGTTAAATACCGAATTGTTTACCTTTTCACTCCATGCATCTCTCGATTCATTGGTTTTCGAAAGCTTATCAAAGTTTATGTTTTCAGTTACCTTGTAACTAATATTACTTTCGTTTCCGTAAGAGACCTCGATATAAGTACATTTCCCGCTGCATTTATTGAAAAATGCAAACCATAGGGGACTATTTCTTGAGTTCTCGACAGTGAGGAGATTTTTTGTGTACAGAAGATTCCTGTTATTAAACTCTGAGTAGAAATCATCCAGGAAAACATAAGACTCTGCAGGAGAGCCTATATCCGTAATAATAAGTGTGTTTTGTGGTCCAACAGCTCCGAGATCTGTTTCGGCTGCAGCAAAGACCTGACCCATTAAATTCGAGTTACAGTGACAACCTTCAGCTGCCATTCCTGGAACAGATCCAAGGGACAAAACAAGGGCTGTCAGGAAAACAAGATAAATGAATTTTGGGCTTATTCTCCTTAGATTTGTTATACCTGATTTTATCATGCTTTTTTTCTCCAAATTTATTAAATTAATGTCTTCATAATCTGGCCATAAAAATAGCACTTGACAGAAAATATTATTTAATGGGTAATACAAAATATATGTATAGTATTTTTTAGTGTTACTTATAATACTAAAAATAATACATAAAACTTTCGAATTTTGTTAACGTTGAATATAATCTGCAAAATATATACCAAGAGTAATTAATGATAAAAAATTAACAAGATGTAGTATTGAAAAGAAGTTTAAAGAGAACAAATATAAAAAAATAGTAAAAGAAAAAATTAGTAAAAATTAGGTATTATATTAAAAATAAAAAATAGTGATAAATTAATAAATGTGTATCCTCTTCATATTTGAGTGGAAATTCCTTAATTTCCATTCTATGAGCTTTTTTTCTGATTAGTTGAGCCAGAGATGCATCTCAAATGTACTGTCGACTCTATCACATATGTACTGATATGCACTTATCCCCAGTTTCTTTGCTGTCATGATAGTTGCAATTGCACAGGCTTCAAGGAACCTTCTTCCTAGTAGTTTTATATCCACTACGCAAAAAAATACAATCCATTTTTCGACGCATTTTTCGACACATCTTTCGATGTATTCCCTCGTCGTTGAATATGTTGTTTTTACAAGAAGAAAGCTTTTCCATCCAGATTTTGGAAACATTAAACGTTTTCATCAGATCAAATGCTTCAGCATTAATTTTGGCTCTAAAACATTAGCAACATGGTTAAGAGTGATTATCAGAAATTTGATTCCATGACCAAATTTACCCTTTATACTACCTGGAAGTTCACCTGGATACGTTTTATGTTCTGAAATAGAATAAAATCTCTATCCTGTAGTTTGTGTTCAAAGGCTTTATGAATATATCTTGAACTATTACATCCCTATAACCTTTAGGATACGCATCTCCGGGTAAAATGGATCTATCAACTTTACATATCTCAACTTGATGAATCTCTATTTTGTCCAGTTTAAATTTAGGTTCTTTTCTCTATGATGTTTTCGATTTTGTCTTTTTTTTCAGAAGAAATATTTTCATTCTTTTTAGAACTAAGAATCTTAGGTTTGGCTTTTTCACCTTTGAGTAAGTTGATTTCATCTCGAAGCTTCTGGGTCTTTGTCTTGAGGAATTCAACCTCTTCATTCTGTTTTTTTCACTTTAAAATATGATAAGGGAAAATGGAACAACTATTCTATTTGTTTGGTAGTTGAAACTCCATTAAATTTGAAGAGGATACGTTTCTTTCTACTTTCCTGGTTTTTCTTCCAGCTTATCTTCCATTTACCCTGATTTTTTATTTTACTTATAAGTTATATATTTCTAATATCATATTTTATCAATAGCCATAATTATTAATTTGCCATCTTGTAGCCCATCTTGTAAGATTACTGTTTATACATTTGGCCTACGTTTTAATCCAGTTTGCAATGAAATCTTCTACTGAACAGGTGAAAATAAGTATGTTTGAGGTTTACTGTGATTCTTCCTTTAATGAAGGCGAAGACTCTTATATTGGTTGTACTGTGCTCCGGGACGGCAAGCAGATCCACCAGTCTACAACAAAGGTCCCCGGTGCCCCTAAAAATAATCTTGACTGTGAACTTAAGGCCCTTTCTTTCGCTGTAACTCTTTCTAAAATTTTTTCAGAAAGCGATAGGGACATTACCATTTATAATGATTCTACTGAGGCCGTAAAAGTTTTCCAGAAGGAAAAGCCGGAAATCGAAAAGAAATTTCCGGATCTCAGCATTAATTTTGAATATATTCCACGCGAAAAGGTAAATCAGGCAATTGCAGACAGTTTATCTAAAAAATTTCCGGTATTTTTCCTGAATATCCCCACCTGTGAAGTGGTGTCTTTTTCCCGGAGAGAAGACATTCTTTCCGATATTGCTCAAAATGGGCGTAATATCTTTTATCTGGAGAAAGTCAACGAGAAATCCACGAATAAAAAGACCTGCTACAGGTTGATTATCCGTACAATGGATAAAATCCTCTCGAATGACCGGTTTTATCTAATTAAAAAAGGAGGTCCGGGCACGCAGGTAAAAGTCGCAGAAGAAATAAGGAAAGACTTGTCTGACCCGCGTTTTCTCTCTTCGCTGGAAGCAAAAGGTGTTAGGCTTGAAAACTCCTACTTCCTGCTCACGGACGAAACCTGGGGGCTTCGGGGCACGGACAATCAGACCTGCTCTATTCTTCCGGGCTCAATTCCCCACAGGATCATCTGTGACGAAGTGGACCGCTCTCCTGAAAACCTTTTCAGAAGAGCTGAACGCTTAAAGTAACTATTTCGACTTGAGCCGCAACTGTTGAACCGCAACCGTTGAACCGCAACCGTTGCGCCGGTTGATCACGCCTATAGGGTTTGGGGATAAAGTTATCAAACTTAAACGTTGCTAGGTTTTTTCGCTCAAGCCTTTTTTCAAAAGGCTTGCAAGCAATTTGTTTAACGGCTTGTGAAAAGGGTTGTAGTACCTAATATATATCTTCTGAAGGCGAGAAAACCCTTCCTCGGTAGATCCGTTTTTCCGGATCGGACAGGGAGGGATGGGAGCCGTCAAGTTCCTTGCCTTCTTTTGTTATTGATTCTGCATGGCTATTTCTACTTTACCGTCTAATTATATATGCTACTGACACCACTACCAAAATGCGAAAACCAAGATGAGGAGTTGGAGAACATGGTAGCTATTTTGAAAATACCCAAAGGGATTGGGAAATTCAAGCTACGGAAAGGTAGAAGCTATACGCATCTCAAGTATATCATGCTCATATCTCACTTTGACATTTCTTCACCTGCGGAACGCGGGGTAGAGCCTCTGGACTCGCTCTCGGTAGAGAGGGGAATGAAGGAAAGGAACATTAGGTATTTCTTTTTGGGCCTAA
Source organism: Methanosarcina barkeri MS (assembly GCF_000970025.1). Classification (GTDB taxonomy): domain Archaea; phylum Halobacteriota; class Methanosarcinia; order Methanosarcinales; family Methanosarcinaceae; genus Methanosarcina; species Methanosarcina barkeri. Next base: position 3,800,702 of record NZ_CP009528.1, on the reverse strand, counting down.
TGACCTTCGGGAAGCTTCTCACTCAGATGATCTGGCGAAGCCGGATCAGATAGGGAAAGGTAGTTCACGAGTAGTCACTATATACTATATGGGGTGCGAGTTACGGTAGAAGATCCTGAAAATAAGATATGGCATACTGTTCCCGATGTTCAGCGGGAAGCAGAAAAAGAATCTGAAGGAAATTCCAAAGAATCGAAAAAACTCGGTAAAGAAGAGGTTCAGTATGCTGGGGTTCCGGCCGGTGAAGGCTGTATGTCCTGTCTTGAGATGCCTGAAGAGCAACGTAAAAACTTCATCCTGGAGATACAGCAGATGGCAGAAAAAATACTCAAGGTCCATGGTGTTATCAATGAAGTTTCTGATCTTTTGAAGGGCGAATGGTTCCTTAAGCTTCAGAAATCCGGGTTTGAGAATAAACTGGTTCTTGCAAAATACGGGGAAGAGGTTTCCATAGGGTTTTTTATTTACTCTGAAGATGTACCGGTTCCAGATCCAAACCTTGTCTTGCTCTCACGGGATGGGTTCTGGTATCCCCAGAGAATAGAGGAAAAGCTTGAGGAAACGGTTTCTTCCTTTTTTGCAGGGGCATATGGAGACTATGACTTCCTTAATATTATTCCTGAAAATCTTGAAAAGTTCCAGGTTTTCCAGCGAGATTTTGCGAAAATACTTGAAAGCCAGGGCTGGAGTGATCTGGATGTAAAAGTTCTCGAAAAAATCATGCCAAGAAATTAAGCTATTTTATAAACTGTTTTCGGTCTTATAAACTGATTTCATACCAGGAACTAATTTTTTTCTCTGTTTTCTCCAGTGTTATCTTTTTCCATTTCAGGCTTCTCAGGATTCGACTTTTTTATTTATATTTTCTCAGTTCTGATTTTGTTTTTTCCCATAGAATATTTAAATCTTGAAAGCATACGCAGTTTCAGATATAACATCAACAGTGTTACTTGCTTTTATTTCAGCTCCTCTCACAATAATTGATTTTCAGAAGGTCTTCTATGTTTTCAATAAATTCCGAATGCATCTTATCAAAAAAATCTGAAGATATCCCTCCTTTCTATGTGATGGAAGTGCTGGAAAGTGCCCAGGCTCTGGAAGCTGAGGGAAGACACATAATCCACCTTGAGGTAGGAGAGCCTGATTTCCCTACAGCTCCCCATATCTGTGAAGCTGCCTGTGCTGCCATTCGCCGGGGCGCCACAAAATACACTCACAGTCAGGGACTTCCTTCGCTCAGAGAGGCAATCGTCGAATCCTACCAGCAGAAGTTCGGAGTCAAACTGAGTCCGGACCAGATTATTGTAACATCCGGCACAAGTCCGGCTCTTTTGATTGTGTTTATGGCTCTGCTTGAGAAAAGGGACGAAGTTATAATGTCAAACCCCCATTATGCCTGCTATCCTAACTTCGTGAAATACCTGGGTGGAACTCCTGTTTTTGTTTACACAAGCGAGGCAAACGGGTTTGCCCTGGAACCGAAAACCGTAAGGCAGTGCCTGAGCCCGAATACTAAAGCCATCCTGATTAATAGTCCTTCAAATCCTGGAGGGCATGTCATGTCTCCGGAAAACTTACAGGGTCTTGCCAAGATCGCGGATGAAAAAAGAATTCCTATTGTTTCGGACGAGATATACCAGGGTTTGATTTATGGCGGTGACGATCATACTATTCTGGAATACACAAAGAACGCCTTTGTCCTTAATGGCTTTTCCAAATTATATGCTATGACCGGCTGGAGGCTCGGCTATATTATCTGTCCTCCTGAATGCGTCCGTGCAATTCAGAAAATTCACCAGAACTTTTTCATCTGCGCCAATTCCTTTGTCCAGGAGGCAGGAATCGCAGCCCTTAAAGGTCCGCAGGATCACGTCGACGAGATGGTTTGTACTTACAACAAACGTCGCCAGTACATGTTGAAAAGGCTTATCGGAATGGGTCTTGAAGTCCGCAAAGAGCCGATGGGAGCCTTTTATGTCCTTGCCGACGCTCGCAGGTACGGTAGCGACTCTCTGGAACTGAGCCGCCGTATTCTTAACGAAGCAGGCGTTGCAGTTACACCCGGAATCGATTTCGGAAACGGGGCAGAAGGTTATCTGCGGTTCTCCTATGCCAACAGCATCGATAATATAAAGGAAGGTATGGATAGGTTGGAAGCTTTTTTGGAAAAAGAGCTTGAAGGATTAGAAATTCTATAACTGAGTTCGGTTAGTTATTTAAATGTGTTAATTATTTAACCAGGTTGATTATTTATTTAAGTTAGTTATTTACCTAAGTTAATTACTTACCTAAGTCAATTATTTAATTAGGTTCATTATTTGGTTAGGTTAATGATTAAGTTTAGAGCGTATCTTAGATCAATCTTCTCTTCATTTTTTCTAACTTTCTAACCAATTTTTCTTTTCTCATGTTGTTTTTAAAATCCGGAAAGACTGCTTTGAAGCTTACCGTTTTTTTCCGGGCAGAAAAGCCCTGTTATCATCCAGGTCCCATACGTGAAATGCGTTCCCATGATGAAGTAAAGTTCCTTTTCTTTCATGAGGTTCGAGAAATACTCTTCTATTTTTCTTTCTATGGCTGCCGGTTCCTGTTCCTCTCTTATAATGTTCCGTACGGTTTCATTGAATTCCCAGTCGAGCAGGATTATTTTATGCCCCCTGCAGGCCTCTTCTACCTTACACATGAAGAAAAACTTTATCTCGACAGGCACTCGGGCGGATTTTTCCCCTTTTTCCAGAAAATCTCCTATGAGGTTAAAATACTGCTGCCGGTCATAAACTTCAGTGCTGTTAACCTTTATCTCTAAATCCAGGATTTCAGGCTTTACTACTCCAAGGCTTGCTCCTTCGAGATTCAGCTTTTCAATAGATGTTACGAGCGGCAGGACAAGCTCTTTTATTTCTCTTTCTTTAAGGGGCTTTTCCAGGTTTATATGACTGAGGACTTTCCTGCTTTCCCACCTGACATCGTGCTCAGGTTTAGTAACCGTGACCTCAAGCAGGTCATTCTTTCGAAAATCAACCAATCCTTCCCCGTATCTGAATCCCAGGGGGTAGAGCCTGAGCAGTTCTCCATGTTTATTGATGCCGATAACTCCAACGGCATGTCCGTCCCCATCTTTTTTACTTTTTTCAGGAGTGGCTCTGACAAGGACAGCTATTTCTTCTTTTTCGCGTCTCAAAATAAGAACCTCACTTGCTGTTGAGCAGGTTTTTGTAAGTTTGAGCAGGTAGAAGAAGATTGACTTGCAGAGTATTAATTTTTGGGGAGCTATGTAAAGTATTACTTCTTAAAACTCTCCTCTTCTTGAAGTATAAAAATGTTAGATCCTTGAGCGCCGAATTAGTGTTTATTAGCATTTAAGTGTTAAGTGAATCAGTACAAAAATGAGTGTTAAGTGAATCAGTACAAAATGGAGTGCTAAAATAATTAGTACAAAATGGAGTGCTAAAATAATTAGTACAAGAGGAACAGTAATAAATCAGCACAAACATGAACACTAAAATGAATAAGCGTAAAAGGAAACACTAAAAAATGTGTATGGAGAAGAATTTTAAAAGAATATGTATAAAGAAGTAAAATTAAAGAAAAAACGTGGGGCTGGTGAGATTCGAACTCACGATCGACGGGTATCTCCGAACAACTGCTTATACAGTTTTCTGGTGAGCATCTATCAGTGCTCCAACGGTTCCTCATTATCTTACCCCGTCGGGAAAGACTCAGTATACCCGTTGTTCATCATTTATCCGCTGGAGCCCATCGCCATGCCGGGCTAGGCCACAGCCCCTTTACAAGGATACCCAAATATCTTTCCTCTATTAAATACTTAACGGCAAGAAATCATGTTTTTCTGGAAATAAGAGTTTAATTTTAAGAAATTGAATGTAAATGTCTTGCTCAAAATAGAATATGTTAGAATAGATGTGTTATTTTCCAGTTTTAATCTACGTGTTAATTTCGAGTTATAAGCTACGGAATGCCACCACTTTACTCGTTTCCAGTTTAACTAGGCATAAACCACCTGCATAAAGCTTCATGGAATCAACAAACTGTGCAGGAACTTCTGCAATCAGAGTTTTGTTTTGTCTGACAAGCTTAAATGTGATTCGTTTTTTTGGTCCTTTATTGATGATACTATTGACATGCGCAGAATAGATGTTTTCACTCTGATTTTCAGGACCAGAATCCGGTGAAAGAAGAGTTATGTTCTCGGGATATATTCCCCAGGAAACTTTATCTCCAGGTTTGAGGTTTTGAGATTTTACTTTTATTCTCATATCCCCACTTTTTAATATTATATTTTTTGATTCTTCATCATACCTTTCTACTTTAGCTTCATCAAAAATGTTTGATAAACCTGTGAGGTCTGCTACATGCCGGTTTTCAGGGTGATATAAGATTTCTTCCGGGGTTCCGAACTGCTGTGCATTCCCCTCATATAAGATAAGAATTCTATCAGCCAGCAGGAAAGCTTCTTCAAAGTTGTGGGTAATGAATAGCAATGGTATTCCGATCTTGTTTTGCAGATTTTTTATTCTTTCGGCAAGTTTGGTTCTTATTCCCATATCAAGTGCGGAAAAGGGTTCATCCAGAAGCAGAATCCCTGGTTTGGGGGCAAGAGCCCTTGCCAGAGCAACTCTCTGCTTCTGCCCACCTGATAACTGCGAAGGGTAACGGTTTTCCAGTTCCTCAATATGGATAAGATTCAGCATTTCTGCAACCCTCACTTCCTTGTCCTCTTTTTCCCAGCCTTTGAGGCCGCATTCTATGTTTTTTCTAACATTCATGTGAGGAAAGAGGGTATAGTTCTGAAAAACATAGCCAAGATTGCGTTTCTGGATGGGCAGGTTAATTTTCTGGTTTTTGTCGTAGTAAACTTTACTTCCCACAGTTATTTTTCCATCATCAGGTTCCGTGATACCTGAAATACATTTGAACAACGTGGTCTTTCCTGATCCTGAAGGCCCAAAAAGTACGACAAGTTCGTTTCCCATCTCAAAGCTGATATCTAACGTAAAAGCTTTCTTAGTACTTGTAAAAGCTTTCTTAGTACTTTTTTTTCCATTGATTTCAGCTTCTTTATACTGTTTTTTAAGGTCAACTTTTATGCCCAATCTCATACCTCAAGTTTTTCTACGAATCTGCCGGTCAGTGCAATGGTCAGCAAGGACATAAAGACCAGGATCAACACAAGCAGATTGGCAAGTTCGTTATTGCCTGCCTGAAATGCGCTGTATATTGAAATCGACATTGTGTTCGTTTTTCCCGGGATATTTCCTGCCAGCATGAGGGTTGCCCCGAATTCTCCAATAGCCCTGGCAAAACTGAGTATCAGTCCTGCCAGTATTCCCTTTTTTGCAAGAGGAAGTGTTATTTGCAGAACAGTCTCAAATTCACTTTTTCCAAGGATATAGGCAGCGTACTCTATTTCCCTGTCTACTCCTTCAATGGCAGCTTTCGCGGTATGTACCATGAGGGGAAGGGAAACAGTATACGCCGCAATAACTGCTGCCTGCCAGGTAAACATGACCCCGGTTCCCAGAACATTGAAAATCGTCTGCCCAAGAACCCCATTTCTTCCCACCAGGATCACAAGAAGGTAACCAATTACAGTGGGAGGGAGGACAAGGGGAAGGGTCACGAATAGTTCCGCAAGCCATTTTCCCCTAAAATCACGCCTTGCAAACACGTAAGCTATGGTTACGCCACTGCAAAGTACAAGAATAGACGATATGGCGGCTACCCAGAGCGTAAGGGATAAAGGAAACCATATCTTGTCCATCATGTAGATCATTTTTTGTTTTTAACTTATTTTTTATTCGGATTCTGGAGTAAATCCGTATTTTTCCAGTATTTTCTGTCCTTCTTCTCCAGTTACGAAATCCACGAATTCCTGTGCCTCTTCTTTGTTATCGGAATCAGAAACCACAGCTATAGGATAACTGATAGAAGTATTTACAGGGACAGTAGCAACGATATTTATAGTTCCGGGGTCTGCGGTCTTTGCATCGGTCATATACACAAAGCCTGCATCTACTTCTCCTCTTTCCACATATGTAAGTACTTGTTTGACATCTTCGGCAAGTATAGTCTTATCTTTTAACTGGTCCCAGAGGCCTGCTTCGGTCAATGCCTGAGTTGTATATTTGCCTACAGGGGCAGTTTCTGGATTTCCAATGCTGATTTTTCCCACATCTGAGGCTGTCAGGTCTTTTATTCCAGTTATATTGAGGTTGCTGTTTGCAGGGACTATGAGCACAAGGGAATTCTCAGCAAAGTCTTCCCTTGTACTGTTGTCGATAAGGGTCTCATTGGCAAGTATGTCCATGTGGTTCTGGTTAGCCGAAGCAAAAACATCAACTGGAGCTCCTCCTTCAATCTGCTGACGTAGACTCCCTGACCCTGCAAAATTTAAATTCACATCTGTGCCAGGGTTTTCGGTTTCAAACTGGGATTCCATATCCGTAAAGGCTTCGGTAAGGCTGGCAGCTGCAGATACTGTTATAGCGTCAGGGTTCTGCCCAGAAACCGAAGTTTCATTTGCGACTGGGGCACCCGTTTCATTTGCGACTGGAGTGCTCGTTTCGTTTGTAGCTTCATTTCCATTACCAGTACATCCTATTGCAAGGAATACGCCTAATACTACTAGCAGAACTATCAGTTCTTTTCTCACGATTACACCTACTCAAAATATTATTATAATTAAGTACTTACGCGGTTGAACTCAGAATCGAGAACAATGAACTCTCGGTAGTATAATCACTTTTTTGTTTTTCTCCATATTCATTTATTCAAAACCGGTAAAGTTGATGTAATAAAATTTACTCTATTTATTATAGGTTTATTTATTTCAACTTAACAATTTTTTGGCTAATTTCTCTTATTGCATGAAGATAAGTTATGATTTATTTTTATAAAAAAGCTTCAATCACTTAAGTCATATATAAAATAAATGCATATGAATCAATCTATTATTTTTAGGAGTTTATTTATACTGATGCTCAATAATCAAATTTTTCGCGTGATATTCTGCATTATGAAGTTAAGTATCCAGAACATGATGATACATGTAAAACTTTTTTTAAATATATTGAGCCAGATCCAGGTTACGCAGATGTATGTAGACGTACGTAGGTGTGCACAGACATTCCAGACATGCATAGACATTCCAGACATTCCAGACATTCCAGACATGCACAGACATGCACAGGTATGTATAACTATAATACTTTTTTATCTCTTTTTAAACGAGTGTTGATGTTACCAGGTAGCTTTTTTGCACTTCTGCGGAATGCGAAATTAATTGTTTTTGACTATACTTTCTCATCATCAATTGATGATGAAAAATAAGCAGTTAGTCTGTGGCTATCGTCACACCTGAGGCCTTGAATGCTGCGTAGACCTCACTTCCTACTTTTAAGTTCAGACTTTCAGCTGATGTTTTTGTGATAATGAAAGTGATTTTCTGTTCCTCCTGGTAATTCTATTACGATTTCAGAGTTTACCATTTCGGGGATAATGCTTTTGACCTTACCTTCTAAGACGTTGCGTGCGCTTAGTTTCATATTTGATCCTCTATTTAAGACGGAAGTTATATTCCTATTAACTACTATATAACCATATCTACATATGAACCTTATGAACTTAATAAGGTCAGTTTTTTATCTATTGTCAACTTCTGAATGGGAACATAAAATTTCCGCTCAAAACAGTGAAGCGCCGATATATTTATATCTGAGTTACAAATTTATTTCTCAATACAAATTCTTTATATTAATCGTATGAATTTGAAATAGAATGTAGTTTACTGGTAACAAATGTAGGTCTGGAAATCTACTAACTGGTAAATAACAGCAAAAAATCTGAACATGGTTTTTTTCTATTGGGATCTGGAAAGGTATGTTCTCTCCTGAATTCCCCCACCCGTCTTCCAGAATGCAGGGAAAAGGCATATTCCTGAAAACCTGTTGACATTGAAGTACTAGTTCATAAAAATGGTACAGTGCTGTGAAATTATTGTTCACTGTTCATTAGCATGAAAACGAACTGCTGTGCAGTGTACAGAACAATGTTGAGAGGTAAGTTAAATGAAAGACGAGATGTTGCTGTCGATTTTTTCTGAAAAGTGTACTGAATATACAATATCAAAATTTTATGTCGGAGAACAGTGAGTATGATCCACAAAAATATAGTCTGTCCTGTCTGTGGGGCTGCCTGCGACGATATCCAGGTTGAAATCAAGGGTGGAAAGATTGAAGCTAAAAATGTATGCAAGATGGGAATTTCCAGATTTAATGAGGTTACAAGTCCCCAAAGGTTTAAACAGCCTCTTCTAAAGTTCGGAGGAAAATTAAGGCCGGTTTCCTGGGACGGAGCCCTTCAAATAGCTGCAGACATCCTGTCTTCGGCTAAGCGTCCACTGATTTCCATAGGCAGCGAAACTTCCTGTGAAGCACATGAAGTGGGGCTTATGATAGGGGAATATCTGGGTGCAATTGTAGATACAACTGGCAATGGGGCCACAGTAATGGGAACTCAGGAAGCCGGAAAAGTCGGTGCAACTGAAGGGCAGAAGAAAAACAGGGCCGACCTTTTGGTTTACTGGGGAACAAATCCACTTGAATCCATGCCCAGGCAGATGTCCAGATATGGGGTTTTCCCAAGAGGTTACTGGACCAAACGCGGGCGTTTTGACAGGACAATCATTACTGTAGACCCAAGAAAAACTCTAACTGCTAAAGCTTCTGACCTGCATGTGCAGCTTAAACCGGACTCCGACTATGAGCTAATAAGCGCGCTCTTGACGCTTTTACATGGAAAAACTCCTCATCATTCCGTAGAGGAGATTACAGGAGTTCCGATTTCTGTTATGGAAGAGATGCTCGGTATAATGAAGAACTGCAATTTTGGGACTATCTCAGTAGGAGTTGGACTGTCTTCATCTCCTGGGAAGTACAGGAATATTGAAATTGCCATGAACTTTGTGAAAGAGCTGAACAATTATTCCAAATTTACCATTGGAGTTATCCGCAGTCGCTGCAACGCGGCAGGTTTTAGCCAGGTTGCTTCTTACATGTATGGGTATCCCTTTGGGCTTGACTTCATGCGTGGATATCCACGTTACAACCCTGGAGAATTCACAACCGTAGATTTGCTTCGAGAAAAAGACGTGGATGCAGCTTTTGTAATGTGTTCTGATCTTTTGAGTCAGATTCCCCCTGACTGTGCAGCTTACCTTTCAGAAATTCCTTTGATTTGCCTGGATACAATTCCCTGTCCAACTACGTCTATCTCAGATATTGTGCTTCCGGGAGTAGTTGACTCCATAGAGTGTGAAGGGACTTTCTACAGGCTTGATGATGTGCCTATTTACTTTGAACCGTTCCTTGATTCCCCATTTAAATTCACTCAGAGTAATGAAGATACCTTAAAACAGCTTTTTGAAAAAATAAAAGAAGGAAAAACTCAGACTGGTTTTCTCCAATCTGCATTTAAGCAAGAGGAATCAATGCCTGCAATTTTGCCTGGAGTACTATGAAGTCCGCAAGAAAGCAGATACGGGTATGTGAATTGTTTAGAAAAATATCAGCTTATCATTAATGAACCATCATTTTACCAGAACATACCAATGTATTCAGGAGAAAACGGAAACATGGAATTGAAATATGTGCACACGACTTGTCCTTACTGTGGGACAGGATGTGGGTTTAACATTGTGGTAAAAGATGGGAGAGCTGTAGGCATTGAGCCCTGGCACCGGGCTCCAGTTAATGCAGGAAAGCTCTGTCAAAAGGGCAGATACGCTTATGAGTTCATCCATAGCAAGGACAGACTTGTAAAGCCGCTGGTGAGGGAAAACGGGCAGCTTGTAGAGACAAGTTGGGAAGAAGCCCTGGCCCTTATAGCAGGGAGATTCATGACTTTTCTCCCTGAAGAAATTGTTTGCCTCTCTTCAGCAAGAACCTCGAACGAAGAAAACTACCTTATGCAGAAATTCGCCCGTGTTGTCCTTAAGACTTCTAACGTTGACCACTGCGCAAGGCTCTGTCATTCCTCTACAGTCGCTGGCCTTGCCGCAGTTTTCGGCTCGGGAGCCATGACGAATTCCATCTTGGACATTGAAGAGTCTAAATGCATTTTCATTATTGGCAGCAATACCCTCGAGCAGCACCCACTCATTGGAAGAAGAGTAATGCTTGCAAAAAAGAAGGGGGCTAAAATAGTCTGTGCAGACCCTCGTTGCACGCCCACGGCAAAACAGGCAGATCTACATCTTTCTATGTATTCAGGCACGGACGTTGCCCTCCTAAATGGACTCATGCACCATATTATAGAAAATGGCTGGGAAGATTCGGCATTTATCTCAAAAAGGACTAAAAATTATGAGGAAATGAAATCCGTGGTTATGCAGGAGATCTATTCCCTGCCCAACGTCTCAAAAATCACAGGGGTGCCAGAGGATGACTTAAAAACCGCAGCCGAGTGGATTGCCCAATCAAAACCATCGGCTCTCATTTATTCAATGGGTATCACCCAACATACGGTGGGAGTTGACAACGTGAGGTCCACGGCAAACTTGATGCTTCTAACCGGAAACCTCGGAGTTCCAGGTGGAGGTGTCAACCCACTGCGAGGGCAAAATAATGTACAGGGAGCATGTGACATGGGCTGCTTGCCGGATGTATATCCTGGCTACCAGAAGGTTGCAGATCCGAAAAACCACAGGAAAATGGAATCTATCTGGGGGGTGAGCGGACTTCCGAAAGCCCCTGGGCTTACGGTTACGGAGCTGATGGAACAGCTTGCAGAAGGAACATCGACTGTGAAGTGCATGTATGTTATGGGAGAAAATTTCATGCTCTCGGACCCGGATCTAAACAAGGTGAGAAAAGCCATGAAGCAACTGGACTTTCTGGTCGTGCAGGATATTTTCCTGAGCGAGACTGCAAATCTTGCTGATGTTGTCTTGCCTGCGGCTTGTTATGCAGAAAAGAACGGGACCCAGACCAATACTGAACGTCGAGTGCAGCGGATCAGGAAAGCTGTAGACCCTCCGGGAGATGCTAAGGCAGACTGGCGCATCATTTGCGAACTTGCCGGGTGTATGGGGTACGGGCCTCAATTTTCCTACATGAACGAAGCAGAGATTTTTGAGGAAATCTCAAAGGTTACCCCTCAGTATGGAGGCATGAGCTATGAGCGCCTTGAAAAACCTGACTCTCTTCAGTGGCCCTGCCCGGATAAAACTCATCCAGGAACTCCAATCCTGCATACCGAAAAATTTTCCACCTCTGATGGGCTGGCGGAGTTTTCTGGTATTGAATGGAAGCCCCCAGCCGAAGTCCCGGATGTGGAATATCCTTTCATTCTTACTACAGGAAGAAACATCTGGCACTGGCATACAGGGACTATGACTCGCAGGTCGAAAACCCTTGCTTCCGAAGTCAGAACTGGCTGGGTGGAGCTTAATCCTAAAGATGCAAAAAAGTTGGGAATCCGCAACCGAGAAAAAGTCCGCGTACTTTCCCGGAGAGGGAAGATCGAAATCCCTTCAATGGTCACAGAAGACATAAAACCCGGGGTTGTCTTCATACCTTTTCATTTTAAGGAATGTGCAGCCAACCTGCTGACTAACGGGGCTCTCGACCCCGTGGCAAAGATTCCGGAGTACAAGGCGTGTGCGGTAAAAATTGAGAAAATAGAACCTCAAGAAAGTAAACTTTTGGAGGGACAGCTTTGAAACCGTCAGAAGGAGACATGTTTTATGTCCAGGCTTGTGACCAGAAATTACTGGAAAAAGGTGAGTCAGGCGGTGCGGTTTCAGCTCTATTGAAATTTGCACTGGAAAGCGGAAGTGTGGATGCGGTGCTCGGGGTCAGGAAAGGAGCCGACATCTATGATGCTGTACCTGTGCTGATTACGGACCCGGCAGAAATTTCGGAAATTTCGGGTTCCCTGCATTTCGGGACCCTTCTTCTGTCCAGGCTTTTCAGCAAGTACCTGGAAAAGGCAGAGAACCTGAAAATTGCAGTCGCCCTGAAAGGATGCGATGTCATGGGTCTTTATGAGCTTGCAAAGCGGGGAGAAGTCAGGCTGGAAAATGTCCTCATGCTTGGGCTAAACTGCGGAGGCTCAATAAGTCCGGAAATGGCAAGGAAGATGATTGTAGAAACGTTTGCAGTTAACCCTGACTTGGTTAAAAAGGAAAGGATTGCTAAGGGGAAGTTTATCGTTGAAACTCCTGAAGAGGAGTTTTCTATACCCATAGACAAATTGGAAGAGGCAAACTTTGGAAGAAGAAGTAACTGCAGGCGCTGCAAACTGAAAATTCCAAGGCAGGCTGATCTTGCCTGTGGAGAATGGGGCGTTATGGGTATGGAAGCAACCTTTGTTGAGGTATGCAGCGCAAAAGGCGCAGAACTACTTAAACAGGCAAAAACTGCAGGCGTGGTTGAAACTTTTCCCCCTGTCCCAAAAGGTGTGGAGATTCGGGGGAAAATCGAAAAGTCGATGCTGAAGCTGGCCGAGGGCTGGAGAGAAAAAGATTTTCAGTCGTTAGGGGAAGGAAAAACCCGCCTGAAACAGCTTGTGGATGAGACTTCACGTTGCATCAAGTGCTATACCTGCATTGAAGTATGTCCTGCCCTGTCCGGAACAAAAGTATCAGACTTTACTATCACCCCTGGAAAGGTTCCTCCATCCTTTGCCTTTCATGCACTACGCTATTCTCTTGTTGCAGATTCCTGTATCAACTGCGGACAATGCGAAGAACTCTGTCCAATGGATATCCCAAATGCCCTTTTTATGCATTCCTTTGCTGTGGAATTTCAGGAACTCTACGGCTATCAGGCAGGGCAGGACCTCTCCGTCCCGAATATCTCACCATTGGAAATTTTCCGTCAGAAAGAAAGCAGGAAAAAATCAGGTTGTAAAAAAAATTGAGGCACATAAAGTAGAAATAAGAGTGAGTTAAATATTGAAAAATATCAACTGATTGGTGGTGGGCCATAGGAAAAGAGAAAAGTCATTGTTTAAGCTCAAGTAATCTTTTTTTGAGCTTTTAACTCAAAGATTAGCGCCCAGGGCAGGATTTGAACCTGCGCTCTCCCAAAGAAGAAACGGTTTTCGAGACCGTCGCCTTACCACTAGACTACCTGGGCATTTTGTTTTAAAGTGAGAACAATTTCCGGGCGCTACCCTACGTTTTTAATGCAACGTGTTTCAGATGCAGGGATAGTGAATATACTTTCTTTCTTATATATCTTATTATTCTCGAACCTGTTTCTTAAAAATCGAAAAGTGAACTCTGGCCTGCATCATCCGGTTCCGTATTATTCGGTTCTTGATTACCTGGCTTTTCTTTTTCGGTTTCGCCGGGTTTTTTCCGGAGATTTTTCGCCCTATTTTTTTCGGGTTTGCTTGCTTTCGTGGGATTTATCTCCTCAAGATCTGCAAATGAAAGCTGTCCTGTTTGCCGGATTTCTTCATTTTTCAGGTTTTCAGGCAGCTCAAGCCAGCCATACTGGCCTCCTCCACCGGGATGGATTATGACATTGCCTTTCCTGAAAGCCAGGATCGCATTTACTATCCTGTCATCACCCACGACCTTCAGGTCTTCAGGCTCGGAGTAAATAAGAGCTTTGACTTCGTTTCCGAAGCGTTCTATAAGTTTGTTCCAGGCCGTTTGTACACCTTTTGTCTGAACGCTTGCATGGCCGAGAGCCATCTGGATAATTTCCGCAAGGGGAATGAGATGAAGGTAAGGAGGGCGGTATTCAGGATGTTTCGGCTCTTTAAAGTCTGCGAGTTCATTCACGCGGTCGAAAACCCCTTTCTTTATGACGCCTCCGCAGACCGGGCAGCGCCATTTATTCTCAACGGCTTCAGACAGCGGATACTGAGTAAAACACTTAATGCAGGCTGACCGATTGTATTTTCCCTCTTCGGGAAAGAACCCTACATTCAGGGTAGCTTTATACCCCTGTTCCCTGAGTATGGCTTTTTTCAAGCCATCAAAGGTCAGCTCAGGCACATCAAACTGCGTAAACTCCCTTGCCAGTTTATTGGTATAAGGGGAGTGGGCATCGGAGTTCGAAAGAAAAGTAAGGCGGTGAAGGTCCTGGATCCGGTCTGCATAGTCACTGTCTGCACTCAGACCAAGCTCCAGAAAAGAAATATAATCTGTCATATCCCCGTAGCAACTTTTCAGGCTGTCATGGTAGCCATAAAGTGCAGTCCAGGGGGTAAATGCATGGCAGGGGCCAATAAGGGCTCCAACGTCTTTTGCAATTTCTGCAAGTTCAGTGCCATTCAACCTGACACTGGGACGGCCGTCGGCTTCAAGGTTGCCGAAAGGAGCAATGCGCTCGGCCAATTCTTCAGCCTTTGAAACCGAAGGTAAAATCAGAAGATGGTGTACACGGTTTCGGTCTTCTATCTCGGTAGTTGGGATAAAATAAATCTCATCTATGCGGATTTCTTCATCTGAAACAGATACTCTTTTGATCTCTTCTAGCCACTTCGGATGAGTACAGTCTGCAGTACCGATTAATTCCATCCCTTTTTTTGAAGCCTCCCTGGCAATTGTCGGCAGTTCCATTCTTCTGGAAGATGCCATGGAGTACTTTGAATGGAGATGGAGGTCTGTATTGACTTTCATTTCCTTCCCTTTACCGGAAAATCCAACTTTTGGTGTTCACTTTAATTAGATAGCCTTAGCTAAATTCATACTTAATTCTCTGGTCATTTCTAAGACCACATCATCCTATATAGCGCAGGTCTTCTTCGGTAGGTTTGGCTTCCTGGATTGTCTGTTGTTCTTCTTTTTCCTTTAGCTTCTCAAGAATGCTTTCCATTTCCTCGGCCTTTTTCTCAAGAGACTCCATGTTTACTTCAATTCCGAACATTTTACAGAGCACTTTTAGAAGAGACTGGGCGCTTTTAGGGTCCATTAAATATCCTGGGGTCATACCCATAAGGCAGGCAGCATCAATGCCTCGCATCTTACTGAAAGCTACAAGCAGGCCAGAAGCTCCAACTATACCGCCGCTGGGTTCGGATTCTCTGAACTCTACCCCATACTCTTTGATTTCTTCGATCAGTTTCGTGTCATTTGCGACCCCAAGGACTGTATCTTCATAGGTCAGTTTGCCTGTGGGATACCCTCCGAGAGTGTAAATCCTCTTCACTCCAAACTCTTCTGCAATGTCAAGATAAAGCGAACAGAGTTCATAATGTCCCTGTGAAGTTGTACTCTGATGATCTCCTACAAGGAAAAGGATGTCATTTTCTTTTGCTTTTGCGTAGTATATAGTGTTGCTTACCGGACGGACTGTACAGTCTTTATTGACCAGTACCTGAGGTGGAAAATGCGGAGAATAAACTTCTATTACTTTTTCAGCCCCAAGTTCGTCTACCAGATGCTCTGCCACTAGCTTACCTACGAGTCCTACTCCTGGAAGTCCCACTACAAGGATTGGGTTTTTAAGTTCAAGGTTTCCTTTCAGGCGGACAAGTGTACTTTGTTGCATAACAATTCCTTATCCTTTCTTTGCCATTCTACGGTACCTGCCATAAGGGTCCTGAGGAGAAAAGCGAGCCGGATTTGGGGAGAAAGCTTTTTCCCCACAGACCGGACAAATTTCCCTTAAAGTGTACCTGCCGCAATTTTTGCATTTGCGGATCTTTTGTCCCAAAGGGTATCACGCCTTTGCCGATTCGATATGCCGCTTGAAAGTCCCATGTCCGCCAAGTTTGGCAATGGTATCGACTGCTATCTGGGCAGATTTTTTAAGGACTGATTCAGCTTTCTTGTAATCCGGGGCAATTACCTTGATTCGATATCTTGGAGCCCCTGTGTAACTTATTTCGAGCCTTATGTCTTTTCCATCAACGTCATCGACAGAATTTGCAGCACTCAGGGCTTGCTTTATAACTTCTACACCGTTTGGAAGGGTACAGGTCAGATCCACATAGCCTGCAATGTCTACAAAAGGCAGTTTGATGTTTTCCCCTGCTATCTTGATTATACTCTTTAAATATTTCTTATTAACTTTGACTCCTTTGAAGGCTTTCTCTCCTTCGATGGCAGCTTCTTCAAAGGCTAAATATGCACTTCCGAACTCTTCTACGAGTTTTTCGTGCAAAGCTTGCAGGGTATCCTCATCGGTATTTGTCTCTTCAGCCACGAACTGGAGCCACTTGGCGGCTTTTTGCTCATTTTTCCATTCCTGGATTTTAGCGCGCCTTTGGTGCTCGTTTACATCTTTCAATGAAAGGTCGATGTGGCCGCGGGAAGGGTCCACGTTAAGAACCTTGCAGACTATCTTCTGCCCTTCCCTTACGTAGTCCCTGACGTACTTGACCCAGCCTGCTTTTATTTCGGAGATATGGATAAAACCTTCTCTCCCTCCGAACTCCTCAAGCTCGACATAGGCTCCGAAATCCGTCACATTCTTTACAGTACAAACAACAAATTCTCCGACTTCGGGCCAGTTATCGTTTCCCATTCGCACCACTTCTCAAGTTTTATCTTTTTATTACCTGTTACTCAATGCTATAAAGTGCTTTTACCTGTTCGCTTATTCAAGCACTTCCAGAATATGAGTAGTGATTGTCGATTTTCCACCGGTTGGTTCGGCAAGGGTTCTTCCACAGACTACGCAGGTGATTTTACGGCTTGCACTCCCGAATATAATCTGTTCATTTTCGCAGTCGTTGCACTTTACGCGCAGGAACCTGCTTTTTGGCCTCTGGGTATAATCTACCATCTTATCTTACTCCTTGAACTCAAACTTCTTTGCCCTGAAACATGGTTTCTGGTAGGCTTTCTTACATACTGTGCAGCGGTATCTAAGCCAGATGCGTTTTGTGGGCTTGTCGCCACCGGGCACCTTGGAGAATTTCCCACTGTTTCCTATGCCCTGCTGTCTATTCTTCTGTCTTGCAATGCGAGTCATAGATGAAGCCTGACCCTTTCTGACCCTTTCAACCGTCATTTCCTGATGGGTTTTACAGTAAGGGCAGTAACTCCTGAACTTCTTTGGAATTTTCATTCTCTACACCTTTTTAATGATTATTGGTATGCAGCTTGTCTTCTCCGGCTTTCGCGGAAAGACACTATAGTAATACATATGGAAAGTAATACATATGGAAATTATACGTATGGCGTTTACGTACGGCATTTAGATCCTGGGAAGATCTTATTTGGGAAGCCTTTGATTAGATGAACTTGATATTTTTCAAACCTCTTTCGGTCTCGATATCACGATTAGAAACCTTCTATCAAGGCGAGGTCAAAAGCATTTACAAGGTTAAGGTACTACTAGTTTTTGCTCAAGCTTTTTCTTAAAAAGCCTGGTGCTATAAGGTTAAGCTATTATTAGTTTTTGCTCAAGCTTTTTTAAAAAGCTTGGTGCTAACAAGGTTAAGGTACACAAATATAGCTACACATATAAATACTCATACTATTACCTGATAGGCTTTCCGGCCTTCATGGCTTAACTCCGAATCTCCAACACTTCAAACTGCCTGCCGCCTCTTTTCTCAAGCTAAAACAAGCTGTAAATCTCAGGAAATTAATTTTTTCCAGGAAATCAGTCTTTTCCCGAGTCTTCCTGTCCAACAATCAGTTTAGCTGCATTGCGCTTTATCAGCCCTGTGGCATTGAGCTGCGGCAAAACAACGACTTCTTCGGCACTGACAGTATAATTTCGGCCATCTGCGCCTGTAAAGGTAGGCAGATCCTTCAGTATTCGGACAACAACGTATTCCTCATTTATATTGTTTTTGTCTGGAATTGCCCCTGTTTCCCCTCTGGCTGCAATAACAGGAGTCCTCATTTTTGCTTCTGTTCCCCCCTTGAAACCGGCAGAGAATTGTCTTTCCATGATTTCAGGCCAGACTGCAGTATTCTCGGAACCAGGGTACAGAATAGGACCTAAAAGTTCGATTTTTGCGGCTTTAATTCCTTGCAGTACGAGATCATAAAGCCTCTTTTCTACAGGAAGTAATTTTTCGATGTCTTTTGAAATCGGTTTATTCGCATTAGACTGGGTTGTTGCCCTGATTATAACTTTTCCTATCCTTTTCATGAAGATAGTTTCAAGGTCCGAAAGTGCTCTTTCATGCTCATCTTGAAGCATTTTGAACTCCGGAGAACGGGAATTGCCGATTTTTTCAATCTCTTCTTCGAGTTTCCGGACATATTTCTCAGCCTCCAGGTAAAAATCAGCTGGAATTGTCTTTATTGTCTGTTTTTCTTCCTTATACAGGACCTGGCTGATTTCTTCTATGTCCATACTCAGCAACACCTCTACAAATTAAGTACACTGCCGCATACTCAGGAACTTCCTGTATGCCCTCTTCTACTTTTAAGTCCTTACCCTTTAACTGCACCGAAAAAGGTTTTAAAACTGTTATTTTTACCGGCCTTTCGCCAAAGACAACAGCATCGGTAAGTGGGTCGAACTTCTCTAACTCGGACAAGGAAAGTTTCTTTACCAGCATACCTGACCCACCATGCAATGAGCCAGGCACCCGGATCAAACGTTTGATGTCTGCAGTCACGGGTTCGTCAACACTGGCTCCAAATCTGTGCAGGAAATCTTCAACAGACTCTCTCATAAAATAGGCAGCAATATCTTTAAAGTTTCTGACGTCAAAGTCAAGCCTTCCTTTCTCAAGGATATCCTTTAAACCATTTTCACTATTTGTAAGACTAATCAGTTTTTTTACTGTAGTATCCCCGACTTTCTCATACCTGCGAAGTTCGGAAAACATATCTTTTTTGTACCTCTTTTCGCATTCGTTTTTCATATAATCCGTAAGATAAAGCGCAATCCTTCTTCCCCAGCCTGAATCATGTCCCACAAGTGTGCATTTCATAGGCACGTTTTTCATTCCTTTAAATGTCTTTGAGCCGGTTCCGAATTCCCCATCCATGGGAACTTCCTTGAAAAAATATTTGAAATCAAGGTCTCTTCCGCTGAGATAATTTACGATTTCCCTTCTTTCAGCACTTCCAAGCTTCAGGACTTTTGGGCTTCTGACATGGAAATGATACCCTCTTCCTCCGGAGAATACCAGCTCAATTTCCTTCTCCGAAAACCCGAAATCATCTAAAAGGAAATCCATGAGCTTGAAAGTTTCCTTCTTTACAAGCTCCAGCATATCTGCGTAGTTTCTCGGGGCATCTGGAAGGTGGTCTGCATCAAGGTCGAAAATCAATTCTGCCCCTAGCCAGTTCTTCTCATTCATTTTCCGCGCATCAGGATATTCGTAATACGCAGTTGAATTGTAAACATGTGCAGGAGCCATGCCGTAAAGATAGTCAAGAACTTCTCCGGGTGAGCCGAAGGCCTTGTGTCTGTGCATCATCTTTTCAGGCATATTGTCAAAGAAGATGAAAGCCCATTCTCTGTTAGGCAGGTGGTCAGGAAGGCCTATTTTGGCATTTTTGTAATAGTTCTGGAAGCGAGTTTTCAAAAAGCGGGCGGTTCGATTATCCATAATTTCAGGGCTTCTGGTTTTGGATCTTAATTTAGGAGTTCTGATCAGGATTGCGGTTTAGAAATTCCGATCAGGGTATAGTTTATGGATTCTGATCAGGTATGGTTTACTATTTTAATCGGGTTTTGTTCAGTGATTTCGATCAGGGATTTTTATTAAATTCTTGGTTTGGGGTTTTTAACTTGGATGGATATAGGACTTAGCAGTTGAATTGAAAAATCAACAGTATCGGATCGCTAACTGTCTTAAACTTAACTTATATGCACAGTCTTTAACGCACTTGATTTTACTCCTCCACTGCATAAGTCCTAAACTGATTTAGTTAAGAGGATCTGGCTGGTTTTTTCTATGATAGATCAATCTCATATTTTACTTTTGGTTATATGAGTTTTTTTAAAAACGTTTAGCAGTCAATTTAAGTTTAGATAATTCTCTTTATTATGGCAGATACATAAAGACTCTTGATCCATGTATTTTGTGGCAGTAATGTTTAATCTCCTAGAACAACAATATGCAACGATATTATAACGAGTTCTAGTGCATCGATTCCAAATTATAAAAAATAAAACTGGACTTTGAAATCAACACTGTAATGAGTTTCTCATAAAAAACCATGGATGGACATGGATAAACACGAATTGAAACCACGCGAATTGAAACCATCTGTTTATCTGTGTTTATTTGTGTTTATCCATGATTTATTGAGGATATATGGACTTGCAGTACTAAAATCTAACAAATTAGAGCTAAAACCAATAATGAACTTGATAAGCTGAATATAAAAATCGATATGTATAAATTAAAATTCTAAATTGACAAATATGAATTGAATTATATTCTGGAAAATTGTAACGAAAAATGAAAATTGACAAATAAAAATTTAAAAACGAAAAGAAATAAGAATTAAAAGTGAAAATAGACAAACAATATTCGAAAATAGGAACTTCTAAGTTAAAAATTGACAACTCAATAGGTATTCTTATGGAGTGGGGTTTTGGGAATTATGAATATTAAGACTTACATTAATACAATTCGATACTACCTGAAAACTGAGGAAACTGAAGAGTCGTCTATTCTTGTACTGGCTGATAATCCGGATGATACTGAAACCTTTATCAGTCCTTTTACAGGTATACAATTTGCACTGATCCCGGCCGGTGAATTCGAGATGGGTTCACCTTTAGAAGAGAAAGACAGATCAGATTTCGAGTCTCCGGTTCATAAAGTAAAAATTAATAACTCTTTTTATCTGGGTAAATCCGCTGTCACGCAAAAACAGTGGAAAAAGATAATGGGCAACAATCATTCATACTGCAAGGGTGAAGACCATCCTGTTGAGATGATTTCCTGGAACGAAGCTCAGGAGTTTATCATAAAGCTGAATGAAATGGAAGGAACTGACAAATACCGCTTACCTTCAGAAGCCGAATGGGAATACGCCTGCCGCGCCGACACACAAACAAGGTGTTTCTTTGGTGAAGACGAGTCAATACTTGATGAATACGTCTGGCATGCTGGAAATTCAGGCGATAAGACTCATGTTATTGGCTGCAAGAAACCAAATCCCTGGGGACTTTATGATATTAACGGGAATGTCTGGGAATGGGTACAGGATAATTGGCACGATAATTATAATGGTGCTCCTTCGGATGGGAGCGCGTGGGAAGATGACAGTAGCCCTGATCGGGTTTCTCGTGGGTGCAGCTGGCTCTGCGAGACAGGTCTCTGCCGTTCAGCTGGCCGCTTCAAACGCAAAACTGAGAGTCGGCTTGCCAATCTCGGGTTCCGTCTGTTGAGGGAACTATAACTTTCTTTTTCAAGGAAACTATGACTTTCTTTTCAAGGGAACTATAATTTTCTTCTTTTTTACAATTAGTACTTAAACTTCAAATTATCTAAAAAATTTTCAAAGAAATCTCACTTTTTTCAAGCTTGTATTTCTTACTGAACAAAAATCTTAAATCATATATTCCTTAAAGGAAATATCAGTTTTAGATTGTTGAATAGCTGGTGGTAGAATACAGCAAGTTCTTGATACGTCTAATTTCTCTATCGTACTCACGTCTGAAGACGTTGAAACTTTTTCTGAGTATTGGCAGGAGCAGTGCTGTCAGCTATATAGTTCAATTTGCACGAATATACCTGATGGCTGGATAGAACCTTTAAAAGCCGATTGTTCTGAAGGGGATAAAGCTGATCTGACAACCATTTTCAGTACACTTGCAGTTTTCGGCATAACTGGTAAGGTCTTTGCAGAGATAATCCTTGAAGCAATGAAAACCTGGCTAGAGTACAGGCCAACTGCCGAAATTGAACTAAAATGCCCTGATGGAAGCGCGATTAAGATTTCAAAATTGCCCCTCACAAAATTATCCCAATTTTTTGAAGAAAACCCGCAGCTATCAGTCTTTGAAGGTCTGAGTTGTTTCATGAACTCCAATAAATAAATTATGCGTTAGCGTCATGACTGGCAAAAGAGTCGGGTTTGTTATTGGAAACAATTATCCAAATTCCAATAAAGAATTGAGATTTGCAGTAGCTGATGTTCTCGCAATGAAGGAGGTTCTTCTGAATAAAGATATTTGTGGGTTTGATGAAGTTGAAGAATCAATAGATGATACCTTTGTAGACGCAAGGATTAAAATTGAAAAAATACTGAAAAATGCAAACCTTGACGGATACTACCCTGGGGGTGGTAACTTCGGTTTGGATTTTCGCCTTTTGAGAAAATTGTAATCTTCTTTCCTTTTACTCCTTTACAACTTATGTCCAAACTATTACCATTTGATTCGTAAGGTGGATCATCGAAGGCTCGAAGTGTGCGAAGCCGCCGAGCCTGAGTGCTGAGCCGCTTCACTTTTATCTAATTTCACTAAATTCTTCAGTAATGCTTATACCAAAAGCCTCTATTATATCCACTTCATGAAGCAGGATATGTCAAGTGCCGACGTTGCTGCAGTTGTTGCCGAGCTGTCAGCAGGTCCAAAATCCATTATTGATGCGAAGATCGGGAAGATCTATCAGCCCACGAACGAGGAGATTCGCATCAACCTTTACGTTTTTCACCAGGGCAGGGACAACCTGGTTATTGAGGCCGGGAAGCGTATTCATCTAAGCAAATACCTCAGGGCAAGCCCGACGCTTCCCCAGGCTTTTCCAATGCTGCTTAGAAAATACCTGATGGGAGGCAGGATTGTATATGTGGAGCAGCACGACTTTGACAGGATCGTGAAAATTGGGGTTGAGAGAGCTGGAGTCCACAGTAATCTTATTGTGGAGCTTTTCGCCCCTGGGAATATACTTATTGTCGATTCGGAAAACAGGATTATTCTGCCTATGAATCCTGTAACAATGAAGGATAGGCGGCTTCGGAGTGGAGAAATTTACGAACTGCCTGAGGCACAGATAAGTCCTCTCAAGGTAAAGGATTCTGACCTTCTAAAGGAGTTTTCCAGATCTACGTCTGATATCGTCAGGACGGTTGCCACAAGGTTCAATCTGGGAGGAGTTCTGGCAGAAGAAGTCTGTGCCAGGGCAGGAATTGATAAATCAAAGCCTTCAAAGGAGGCAACTGAAGAAGACGCCTCCATGATCTGTAATGCAATGCACGATCTCTTTTCTCCGCTTTTGAGGATAGGAGCCGGAGATAAAGGCCACACAGAAGCTGAAACTGAAACTGAACTTAAATCCGATATCGAGTCTAAGCCAGAAACCGAACTTAAACCCAAAACCGAACTTAAACCCGAAACCGAACTTAAACTCGAAGCCGGGGTTGAAGGTGAGGCTCCTAAGCTCAGGCCTCAGCATGTGAAAAAGGAAATCAACGGAAAGCTGGAAACTTTCGACGTACTTCCTTTTGACCTTATTCGCTATTCAGGATTTGAAAAAGAGTATTTTGATTCTTTTAACACGGCACTTGATGAATTTTTTGGGAAAAAGGCACTTGAACAGATCGAAGAGGTAAAAGCAGCTCAGAAAAAGGAAAAAGCACTTGGCGTTTATGAACGGCGGCTTCTTCAACAGGAAGGGAGCATTAAAAAGTTCGAAAAAGAAATCGAGAAAAATAATACTCTTGCTGAGACAGTCTATGCAAACTACCAGGGTATCGAAGAGCTTCTTTCCGTGCTCAACAGCGCAAGGTCAAAGGGGTATTCCTGGGACGAGATCCGCTCAATTCTGAAGCAGGCTAAAAAGACCGTGCCTGCTGCGCAAAAGATTACAAATATTGACCCCCGGGCAGGAACTGTAACTGTAAACCTGGACGGGAAGAGTATTAACATTGACATCCGTAAGACAGTGCCGCAGAATGCTCAGGAGTATTATGAAAAGGTCAAGAAATTTAGCAAAAAAAGAGATGGAGCTCTCAAAGCTATCGAAGATACCAGGAAGGCTATGGAGAAAAAATCCGTGGCAAAGGCTGCAAAGGCAGGAAGAAAGCTTCATGCGTCCCGGAAAAAACACTGGTATGACAGGTTCAGGTGGTTTGTATCCTCGGATGGCTTCTTTGTTGTGGGAGGCAGGGATGCAGACACCAACGAAGATATTTTTAAGAAATACCTGGAAAAGAGAGACCTTGTTTTCCATACCCAAACTCCGGGAGCTCCTCTCACAGTTATCAAGACTGGCGGAGAAGAGGTTCCAGAATCTACCTTGCAGGAAGCGGCACAGTTTGCTGTTTCTTATTCCAGCCTCTGGAAGGCAGGGCATTTCAGTGGGGACTGCTACTGGGTCAAAGCCGAGCAGGTCAGCAAAACTCCAGAATCAGGAGAATATGTGAAAAAAGGAGCTTTTATCATCCGCGGGGAACGCAATTACTTTAAGGATATTCCTCTCGGCATTGCAGTCGGGCTTGAGCTCAAAGGCGAGACGAGAGTTATAGGCGGGCCTGTTTCTGCTGTCCGGAAACATGGGGATTATATCCTCGAAGTCGTCCCCGGGGCTTTTAATCAGAATGACATCTCTAAAAAGATCTACAGGATTTATGCCGACGAACTCAATGATCCCCGCTTTGTAAAGCAGATTGCCTCTCCTGACCAGATCGCTATGATGGTCCCACCCGGAGAATCGGACTTAAAGAGCCAGAAGCCGAAAAGGAAGGGAGAAAGGATTGAGGGTGAGGGCGAGGAACATGAGGATCCGGAAGTCGAGAACGAACCTGAAGATAACGAAGAAGAAATTGATAAGGAATTCGGACAAAACTTCGAAAAGGGAACTGAAGAAGAATTCAAGGAAAAACTCGCTGGAGAAATCTCAGAAATGAATGCCAGGAACGGAACTGAAGAGGAAATTGAAATGCATGGAGGGAAAAATGCATGAGAGTTACAAATCGCTCTCTTAAGGGACGGGAAGGCGAAATTTCAGTAACAGCCGAAACCCTTGATGACCTCTGGCACCTCAAATATATAATCGAAAAAGGGGACCTGGTTTTTTCGGTTACCAAAAGGAAAGCCGATTCGGCAAGTGACAAAATCCGCCCTGAAAAGGTTGAGAAGGTAAAGGTCAGGCTTGGAATCAGGATTGACGATATCGAGTTTCACAAATTTGCTAATCGACTGCGGTTACATGGAATGATAGAGCATGGGATGGATGCGGGCTCTTATCATACTCTCAATATCGAGATCGGAACCAATCTTTCGATTGTCAAGGAACGCTGGAAGAACGACCAGCTCCAGCGGATCAAGGATGCTGAAGAAGCCTCAAAGCGCCCGAAAGTTGTTATGGTAGCAATAGAAGAAGGCGATGCCGATATTGGCTTTGTGCATCACTACGGGATAGAGATCTATTCTCATATCCGGCAGTCTTCGGGAAAGCGAGAGACTGGCTTGAGAAATGAGTTTTTCAGGGAGGTTGTAGAACAGCTCAGGCATGCCGTTCCTGAGGAAGCGTCCATAGTTATTGCCGGACCCGGGTTTACTAAAGAGGATTTCATTAAATATTTCCAGGAAACCGAACCGGCTATGGCTTCAAAAGCCCTTATCGAAGATACCTCCATGATAGGAATGTCCGGCTTTCAGGAAGTTCTACGCAGAGGTGCAGTTGACCGCATTATGCAGGAATCCCGTATAGCTCGCGAATCCGCCCTTATGGAAGACCTGATCCGTGAGATCTCAATGAACGGCAAAGCTGCCTATGGCCTTGCCGATGTTAAGAATGCTCTAAATTTCGGGGCTGTCGAAACCTTGCTTGTTGCCGATGAAACCCTCCGGGAAGGACGGGAAAGAGGAGCGGATATCGATAAACTCCTCAGGGAAGTCGAACAAGCTCAGGGGAAGGTTGTTGTTTTCAGCACGGCCTTTGAGCCCGGAGAAAAGCTTCATAAATTGGGAGGAATCGCAGCTTTGCTCCGTTTTAAGGTTAGAGGCTGATTTTCGGCCAATCTTTTTTTTAACTGGGTTGCCGCCCTGCTCTGTTTTAAGGTGAGAAGCTGATCTAATCAGACGAACTACAGACGAATTATCTAATTTTCATTATTACATTATTTCTTACTCAGTGCTCTTATTGGTTCTATCAATCCGATGAGGGCGACAAAATTTTTCCAACTATGGTTGAACCCACAAAATATCTAGCTTTCATAGGCTTAATAAAACTTTAAATACATAATTATTTATATCTATTATAGGAAACAGGATTCCGTTTTCCTTTACTGATAATTAAATCAGTCCAGAGTAGAGGAAAATCAATTGATGAATAGAACGGCAGAGATAAAGCTTTCAAAACAAATTTTGCACGGGTTTTTGTTTGAGAGTTTCATCTTTTAATTTCTAACAAAATTTGAGGAAAATTTGAGGAAAATTTGAGGAAAATTTGAGGAAAATTCAAAGAGTATTCATACGAAGCCAATCTCAGAGTTCATTCCAAAACCAGATTTTTTTCTTAAGAATAAAGTAAAATATTTTTTATTTTGAACTATTTAAAATATAACTTTTCATCACAGTATAGTGGAAATCATTAAAATAAAGTTGTTTTAAACAAATTGTCCTGAATTACAATATTTTGAATACAAACTATTTCCTATGCGTTTGGTCATTATTTTAAAACAATTAAGTTTGTTTTATTCTAAAATAAAGTTGAACACAACTAAATTTGTGTATTTACAAGTTCTACGCTATGAACTATCAAATATGAGATGACGATTATGAAAGTATTTCCAGAAATAAAAGTTCCATTTACCCCAAATAAAAGTTTTAGAATTACGTCCCGTGACAAGAACTTCTATTGATAGTTTACAGGCTTCAATGCCGAGTGAAGGCTGCATTTGAGACTCCAAAAAATCAATTTAGGGTTTCGAAATGAATTAATTTAGTAAAATTTATTAACTACTTAGATTTATTTGTTGTTACGTTTCATTTAATAAATAACACTGTTACTGATATTATCTTGCCTATCGTATTTAAATATATGAACATAAATGAAAAGAGTGATAATTTCTTATGACATCCTATGCTAAAAAAATTTTACTTTTGCTGTTTGCTTCGCTTACAGTTTGTTCGTTGATCGTTCCTTCGGGTTTTGCAGCTCCAGCTCCAGCTATCTCTGGTTTGCCCCTCGACACAAACGAAACTTTATCCGATGGATTCTGCTGGAATGCTACCACTTTTGGCGGCTTTGCCTATCCTGTAAACAAGCATAAAGGTTTTGTAGCTTCTGAAAACTGGTGGGGTGAACGCCTTCAATATGTCGAAAAAGACGGCCAGGATGAACTTGGCAAGGGCCACCCCGGAAATCATGTAATCGGTGAAGGAGAACTTGTGTATACTACCCGTCCGTTTTCTTCCAAATATGGAGTTGTTTCCGACCTTGAACTTGATGCCAGTACAACTCCTAAGGAGCTTGGTGGTATGTTCTATTATCAGCTTCCCTGGTTTGGAAAACCGTATGTTGCCGTTGGAAACGACTCCACCCGGCTTGCAAAACTTGTAATTTCTCAGCCTTCCAGCGATAAAAAAACATTAAAGGCTGGAGATTCCTGGGATCTCGGGAGCAATTACTCTCTGGTAGTTAACCAGGTTGACGTTGATGGCGAAAAGGTATGGTTTTCACTAGATAAAAATGGGGAAGAAATTGAGTCCGGAATTGTAAACACAAGTGGAAATGT
This sequence comes from Methanosarcina barkeri MS, assembly GCF_000970025.1. GTDB lineage: Archaea > Halobacteriota > Methanosarcinia > Methanosarcinales > Methanosarcinaceae > Methanosarcina > Methanosarcina barkeri. The sequence continues at coordinate 3,773,098 of NZ_CP009528.1, read as the reverse complement.
TGCTGATAAAACCTTTACTGCAACTGCGGATTTCGGTGATAAGAAAGACCAGCTCTACTTTGTAACCTATGTAGATTCCGTATTCACGAGTGCTACTGATTCCTTTGCAGTCTTCAAGTATACCTGGCTCATCGACAAAGATAAAGTGATGGTCATTGAGAATGGGGATGAATATCAGGGTTTTGAGGTAAAAGAAGCTTCTGCAAACGAAATTGTCCTTAAAAATTCAAATTCTATCACTTTGACCCTTGACAAAGATAAAAAGAACTACTTTACCGATTCCTGGTATTTCCAGACCTCGGATGAAGGAAAGGGAAGCACTTCTCCTGAAGGGTATGTTATATATCCGGCAACCGACGTTACTGTAGAGGATAATACTTCTTCAGGTGTCAATAATTCTGAGTCTCTCTTGAATGAATCTCTCTCGAATGAGTCTTCACCGTCTACATCCTCTGCTTCTCTTCTCGAGAGTAAGGCTGACGATTTAAAAGATGTCAACAATAATAGTAGTCTTCCTGAGGAAAAAACCGGAATAGTAACTTCCGCAAAAGCTTCTGGTTTCGAGTTGCTCGCAGGAGTTTTCGGAATAATTCTTTGTCAGTATTTTATAAAAAGGAGAGATTAAGAGAACTATCTTTAGATTTGTAATTAAAAAAGAGTAGTTTTTTAAGTTCTCATTTTTTTCTCTTCCTTTTTTCTTCCTTTTTTCCGTTCTTTTTCTTTTACATATTTAGCCTTATTTTGGCTCTTTGTTGCTTTGTGTGGATATCCTTGTAATGTCTTCATAAAAACCAATGCAGGATCGAATTGAAAATCATCTTATCCATAGAAAATGGCGAAGAACCATTATTTCTAGCCTTATGACTATTTTCTGATCCCTGTTAACTGATTCCTATTTACTGATTCCTATTTACTGATTCCTATTTACTGATTCCTATTAACTGATCTCTATTAACTGATCTCTATTAACTGATCTCTATTAACTGATCTCTATTAACTGATTCCTGTTAATTGATCCCTATTCACTGATCCCTGTTACCTGATTTTTTGTTAGATCAGGAGAAGAGCAATGAATCCGCTTAAAAAGATCCCATCAAAGGTTCCTGCTCCTCCTATGCTTGCAACCGGAGCTCCAAGATTCTTAATTTTTCCCAGGTTAAGAAGATCGGCTCCAATAAGGGTTCCGAGCACTCCTCCTGTATAAGCAACGACAACGCGGCACTGGTCAATTGGACAATTCGGGATATGAATTATCGAAGTCAGCAAAATTGCAGCAAGGGCAGCTGCAAGGGGCGGAACCAGTGCCGGGGTTGCAATACCTATGCCGCGGATCGGCTTTGCTACGGAATGAGTTATGATTGTAACTATTAAGATGCCGGTTCCTGCAAGCAGGAGAGACGAAGGGAATTTTATAAGAAGGTAAGCTGAAATTAGAATCGGAATAACCGCTCCTCCTACATTCACAGCAATTGTCGTTTCATTTCTTATCACACGCCGAAATGGAACTCGGTAAGATACGCCAAAAACACGGACATATGTATCTCTAACTACCGGAGCATCGGATCTGAGGGTTGCCAGAGGGATATTGATACCACTTCCGAGGAGGGACAGTAACATGATAAGGAGCGCGTCCTCTATAGAGAAGCCAATCTTCGTAAAGGCGGAAACAATTATTCCAAAAAAAAGAGAACTAAGCCCAAAAATCATAATAATAATCAAAAGAAGAAGGAATGTAAGGCTAAAAGGAATGTAAAAAAGTTGTCTTCTCATGAAAATACTCCACTTTCTTTATTTCCCCAATATTTAAACATATACTCTCTTTATTTTCCCGTATATTTAGACATATACTCTCTTTATTTCCTCACCTATTTAGGCATATACTCTTTTATTTCCTCACCTATTTAGGCATATACTCTTTTTATTTCCTCACCTATTTAGGCATATACTCTTTTTATTTCCCATATATTTATAGATACACTTTCTTTATTTATGAGTTTATGTTCTGCCCTTCTTCTTACACGTTCTACTGAAAGCCTTTGCTCTTAAAAAGTTAGCAACTCTCAATACTTCGGATGTAACTAAAAATTTCTAATCCTGAGTAAAAAAGTTCTGATTTTCAGGATTAGATGTATCTTACCGCAGGTTTCAGGCAGTCCATGCAGATTATTTCTTTCGCGTCTTTATATACCCTTATAATTCCGCCTGACTCGGATACCGTAACTGCAATCGCAACCGTATCTCTGCTGATTGCGGCTGCTGAAACGTGTCTGCCTCCCAGTCCTTTCTCAATATCCACATTTTTTGCATCAACGTCAAGGTAGCGGCCTGCAGCCTGGATTATTCCGTTTTCGTCTACCACAAAAACTCCGTCAAGCTGGGAAAATTCCTTTATGGATTCCCAGTTTTTCTTGTCAAGGATATTCCGATACGTTTCATCGTGACCTGCGTAAGGATTCAGTATTAGCTGGTGAGAGCGTTTCAGAACCTCTTCGGAATCGCCTATTATAAAGGCAGCTCCTATTTTTTTGCCTTCCCTACCTGTCAGGACAATATCAAAAGAGATTTTCATGATTGCACTCATCACTTCCGGCTTTATCCTTTCCTGACATTCCTTCATGGCTTTTATAAGGGGATTTTCGTCGAGGTTATGTACAATAATCGAACTGGAGCCGCGGGTTTCGACTACGCCTACAATAATCCCATTTTCCAGTCTTCCAAGCACGTATTCTATGGCGGCAGCTTGTTGAAGGTGGTCAGAGTTGCCTGCAGCCTCACGGTTTATCTGGTCGCCGAGTTCCTTCATAGGATTTTTTCCATCCTTTCCAGTGGAGATCAGGTGGTCTATTATGCTTTTAGGGCGCATGGAGATGTAGTAGACCGGAATTCCCCCAGTTTCGATCCCTTCAAAACTCAATTCTCCGGAAACCATAATTGCGGCAGCATCAAGTTCTCTGGAAATCCGGGCTGCCGTCTCTGCAATTATACGTGCTCTATCCATATGATCCACCGCTTTTTCTTTTTGCAGCAACCGATTTGAGGCTCCACTTTTTATTGCATCGGGAGGCAGAGGGCCACGAATACCCCATTCTTTACAGGCTGTCTGACAATTACTTTCGTTAATAAGCAAATTCCTTCTTTTTTGATTTAAAGTTCTTAGATTTAAAGTTCTTATTTACTTTCTTTTTAGCACTTTTTTATTACTGCCAATAATTGTCGGACAGCCTGTTTGGATTAGGAATAATGTAACCCCTAGCCTCTTTTTGGTTTCGTTTAAACCTCTGTACAGTTGCTTCTTTGTAAAGTGAGGTTTCTTTGTTTCACGGTTACTGAAGTTGGTAATGCAACTCTGTATCAAGAAAGTCTTGTAAATTGATACTTAATTATTCCCCAGAAACCTGGCGGGCGGCCCGAAGCATACCCCTATCCTTTATAAGCTATCCTACAATTACTTCTAGTAATAAATAAATAAATAAATAAATAAATAAATAAATTCCTTCTTTTTTGATTTAAAGGTCTTATTTGATTTCTTTTTAGCACTTTTTTATTACTACTAATAATTGTAGAGCAGCCTGTTTAGGGTAGGGTGGCCGCATGCAATTTGATTTTTAGAGTTGTTATTTTTTGAACTAAAATTATTTTCTCAAATCAGGGTTATTATTTTTTAACTTAGCGTTTTTCTCCGAGCAAAAATTCTTTTCCTCAGGTTAACATTGAGACCAAATTTATAAATACTTAAGCTTATTTCATTCTCTGTACTTATCTCTTGTATATTATAATTGCCCTGTAATCCCTTTGATCCGTCTTTTTTCCTTTCTGCTCTTTTGCACTTTGTCTCTTTTATATTTTTTAAAATAATTTTGTGAAGGGTTTACAATTCCTTCAAAAAAGGGATCTAAACTCAGTTTTTCAGACGAAAATTAACAGGAAGATTTTTCTTGTTCGCTTTTCAATTAATATTGGTGAATGCTTTGATCAGGACATTTATAGCAGTGGAATTAGATCCCGGTTTTACGGAGAGAATTCGAGAGCTTCAGGCCAGATTTTCTGGTTTTGATCTGAAATTTGTTGATCCTGAGCTTGTTCACATAACTCTGAAGTTCCTGGGGAACGTGGACGAATCAAGAGTTTCACCTCTTTCCGCAGCTCTCGACTCTATTACATGCGAGCCTTTCGAAGCAAAAGTAGGGGGACTTGGAGTTTTTCCTAAGCCTTCGAATCCCAGAATCCTCTGGCTGGGGGCAGCCGGAAACTTCAAGGTGTTACATGACAACGTAGAAGAGTTACTGGAACCTTTTAAATTCGAAAAAGATGACAGGGAATTTACTGCCCATGCTACTCTTGTCAGGATAAAGTTTCTTAAGAAGGAGCAGAAAACCACGTTCATAAATATAGTAAAGGAATTAAAGGACATCGAAATTGGTACTATGTGGGTAAATAAAGTGCTTTTAAAGAAAAGCACACTGACTCCGAAAGGGCCTATCTATGAAACTCTGCATACCGTGTACATGGACTGATCTGCGTTACATTTCTTTCTTCTTCACTTATTTCTTTCTTCTCCACTTATTTCTTTCTTCTCCTTTTTCTGCCTTCTTTTTTAGACCTTTCTTTCGTGCGGTAGCAGCAAACTTCATATTTGTAATCTTTAGTTAACTTTCCCTGCTCTGGATCGTTTACTCCTCTGGAACTGATTCGTACAGCTTTCTCCTTTCCAAAGGCATGTTCTTGAAATACTCTTTTGCTTCTTCAGGAGATACGGCTCTAAGTGTTCCGTCTGGTTCCTGTATGACCACGCCGCTTTCTGTTAGCATCCTGTATCTGGCTTTCCGGATTTCTTTGTCAGGATGGCAGACAAAGTGACAGTTTGAGCAGGTATATTCCATTCTGTTCCCTGGAATCAGGCATATGAAAAATCCACCTTTGATCTTTGCCTCTTGAGGTACGCTTCTATTGTACCGGGCATAGCAGCGGTAAAATCTTCATCTTTTTTGGGAATCTCAAAGCGAGCCGGAGACCAGGTAGACCACTTTCCCGAAGCATTTAAGCCTGTAAGCCCTCCGCAAACAAGGAAACATCGGCTGTTGCTTCTCCTTTTTCCATAGCTAAACTCCTTTCCTCCAAGATTTACCGTGACCTTCTCAAGCGGGTCAACAAATCCAGAGGAGCAGACTGCAAGGCAGATCTTGCATTCGTCACAATAGTTTTCCTCTTCCGGCAGTGGTTCTGTTGGGATAAGTTCCGCATCAGTAACTACAGATGCCAGGGCAATTGCTGATCCGTATTCCTTTGTAATTATGTTCCCTGAGTACCCGAAATGTCCTATCCCGGAGCGAACTGCCAGGTACCTGTGGGAAATCGGGGGGTGCATATCCAGCAACCAGTTTTCCGAATCCTGCCGGTAAACGAAATTTGCAAGCTGGGGAGTGGCTTTGTACCCGTATTGCTGTAAGAATCCTGCCATTTCCAGGGCTATCCCGTTGGCGAGGGTGGTGGTTCGTACTTTATTGGTTTCAAGGGATTTATGGTCCTCTTTTCTAAAGTAAGGTTCTATAAGGTTCTGGTCAAAAGCAAGGGCAAAAACAATTGCCGATTTTGCTCCTGGCAACACATATGTCAGATCCGTAGATGGGGGACCGCCTGTAAGGGTTTCGGTTGTTGCGATGCCCACTCTAAATGCTCCAAGAGTTAGAGCCATTTCTTTGAGCTCTTCAGTTAGTTTTTCAGTTTTCGATTTTTCACTTTGTTCTTCCATGCTCTACTCCTCTGGCAAATTAAATATAATTGACCTCAATATAATTATGTCAGGCAAATGTTATATCCGTGATCGGCAGTCGAATGTACTAATTCCCTTAAAGTATAGTCCAGTAACTTTTTGAAACAAATTTTCGTATACTTTTTTTAAATTTGGAAAAGTACTATTCTAATACTATACTATTATAATATCATTCAAATAAATATATGCTACAATTAATAGAAAGATCGAGTAGGGTAAAAATTACTAAAATCAGAAAGATCGAGTGGGGTAAAAATTACTATAATTAGAAAGATCGAGTGAGGTAAAAATTACTAAAATGAATAATAGAAGAGTTAGTAAAAGTAATAAAAATAGTAAAATTGTTAATGGCGGCAAAACCAGAAACTTATATAAGTTTGGCTAAGAGAGTAAAAGCGGATCAAGCAGACGAAAATGTTACCGTTTTTCTTTTAACCTTTTCACTTTAGAATTGCCATTTTTCTTCTCTTGTTATTTTTATTTTGCGTTCTATACATTTATATATTGGTTGTATCCTGGCTGTAACGCACAAATTGCATTTTTAAAATGCGGTTAAACATAACAACTCAAAACATTCAAAAGTTTAAATATCATCTTCTCTAAATATGGTGCAAGCATGAATGGAGGACTCTACGATTAAAGAAGAGATCTGGATTGAGAAGTACAGGCCTGTGAGACTGGATCAGGTGGCGGGGCAGGAAGAAACAATAGAACGCTTGAAGTCTTATGTTGCAACGAAAAATCTTCCCCATCTGCTGTTTTCCGGGCCGCCAGGAGTCGGAAAAACCGCTTCTGCCGTCTCGATTGCAAGAGAAATTTTTGGAGAAGACCTGTGGCGTGAAAACTTTACCGAACTTAATGCCTCGGATGAGAGAGGAATTGATGTTGTCCGGACAAAAATCAAAAACTTCGCAAAAACTGCCCCTATGGGAAGAGCCGAATTTAAGATTATCTTCCTGGATGAAGCTGATGCACTAACTTCAGATGCTCAATCTGCACTCAGGCGGACAATGGAACGGTTCAGCAATAACTGCCGGTTTATTTTATCTTGTAATTATTCTTCCAGGATTATTGAGCCTATCCAGTCCCGCTGTGCAGTTTTCAGGTTCAGACGACTTTCCGATGAAGCTATCAGGAAACGCCTTGAGTACATCGCTAAAGACCAGGTTTTGTCTATTACTGAAGACGGATATGAAGCTCTTATTTATATATCCCAGGGAGATATGAGAAAAGCTGTGAATTCTCTCCAGGCTGCCGCTTTCGTTGAGCCGAATAAATCTATATCCAGGGAAACCATTTACAGAACTACCGCAACCGCAAATCCAGAAGATATCAGACACCTGATTGAAACTGCCCTGCGTGGTAATTTCAGGGCTGCTCGAAAGGAATTGAATAGGTTGCTCTACGAAGAGGGGCTTTCCGGAGAAGATATAGTTGGACAGATTTACAGGGCAATCTCCGAAATGGATAACCGGATGATTCTGGATCTTGGGCTCTCTGAAAAACGCATTGTCGAACTCGTGGACATAATAGGTGAGATTGATTTCAGGTTAACTGAAGGAGCAACTGAAAAGATCCAGCTCGAAGCTTTACTCGCGCATTTTGCGCTTTCTAATCCCGATTAAGGGATTTAACGACTCTGAATAAGGCTTCTCTTCATTCCAGGTCTCTCAAGAACGGTTAAAAGGGCTTGAATTCGGCCTTTTTTATATAGGATCATACTAAATTAATAAATCCTGATTACCATGTCTGTTGAAATAACATTAGTAGAAATGTTGGGGTCTGTTCCCCACTGGCTTGCAGTTTTGATTATGGGAGCTATACCTGTCTCCGAACTGAGAGGTGCAATCCCTGTTGCAATGGGCATCTATGGAATGGGTCCCTTCGATGCATTCTTCTTCTCAGTGATTGGGAATCTCCTTCCTGTAATTCCCCTTCTGCTCTTTCTTGAGCCGGTCTCGAACTATCTCAGACGTTACTCGATCTTTGATACTTTCTTCACTTGGCTCTTCTCAAAGACTCGCCGGAAAAATGCCGAGAGTTTTGAAAAATACGGACTCCTCGCTCTAACCATCTTCGTAGCCATACCCCTGCCGGTTACTGGGGCCTGGTCTGGCTGTGCAGCGGCATTTGTCTTCGGGGTCAAGTTCAGGCATGCCTTACCTGCAATTGCTGCAGGGGTGATGATAGCAGGAATTATAGTAACGGGAGTTACTGTAACAGGTATAAGTCTCTTTGATATGTTTCTTTGAGCATAATTTTCCTTCTGCTCAAAGATCTGACCTGTAGAATCCTAACCGTAGTAAATCTGGAAACTGCCACCGCATAATTGAATCTCACGTAAAAATAGGAAAATGCTGGGTACCAGCATTTTATTTTCTCTTTTGTCCCGTAAAGCAAAACGCCACTGATAAATATCATTAAGGGGTGGACAGTCTTAGTTTACAGCATTTCTTTTGCTAATTTTATGTCTTCAGCTTTTACAGTTTTTCTGCCTGCATGTTCTGCAAGTTTTATTGCTTCTCTTGAAATCTCAAGTCCATATTCTTCCAGAATTTCTGTAAGGGCCATTCCCGCACTCTCACTAACTCTATGAGCGCCTGCGGTTCTTATTAAACGCTCAATTGGTGCAAATGGTATTACTTTTGCCATATTATCCTCCAATCTTCTTTATTTGTTAATATATATCCTTATAATTCCTGATTTTGTAATCAGATTATATAAATAACTTTGCTTATATTGGGGTTTTTTACTTCCTTTCAGCTTTTAATAGCTTTTTCTCCTTTATTTCACTTTCCAGAGCTTCATCATTTGTTTTTGTTCATAGCACAAATTCCGCTTTGGGGGCTCATGTCTGTTTTGCTCGCTTCGACCGCTCAAACGGACTGAGTCACCCGAGTTCTTTCTAGAGAACGCAGATAATCGGGAATTTTCTGTGAATTGTGATGTAATCTCAATTTCACTGGTGTCCGGTGAGAGAGTTGCGGCTCTCTAGCAACCGTTGCGCCGGTTGATCACGCCGGTAGGGTTCGGGGATAAGGTCATCAAATCCAAACTTAACCATTGGTGAGGTTTTCATTCTATTTTTTTCAAAAGTTTTGTGCTGCAACTGTTGCGCTAGTTAATCACGACGATTATGTCGTTACTGGTTTTTTCGCTCAAGTCTTTTTTTAAAAGCTTGTGGATCCAGAGGAGTGAATTATGGGTGAGAATAACTGTTTTAATTTATGGTTATTGGGCGGCAGTAAACCCTGTGTAGATTTTTTTCGAAATCTTGATATGAGATTATCCGAATCTACACAGATATGCTTTTACAGGAACTCCTTGGCATTAATGAAGACGTCTATTTTGTAGAGGAAAGCTATCTAGCCCAGAGGACTATTGAGCGTACGCTTGACTATCTTAGGAGTTACGCAGTTGGCTCCTAGCATATTGTTTTTTCCAAACTTTCAAATATTTGAATTAATTTAACGTGTATTGGGGATTCCTTAAGTATTCTGTCACTGCCACTCTTCTAATTTTCATAGCACTTTCAAACCAGGATATTCCACTTTTGATTCTTTGTAATTCCAGTCTAAGAAAAGCTCTTAATGAGAACATTATATGTGCTCTTTGTGATTCTTCCTTTCTTGCCTGACATTTTTCGACACCACAGAACTGTTTTATTCCCCTATGATATTCCTCAATTTTCCATGACTTCTTTGCCAAATCTTCACGTTTTGCTTCATCCATCTCTTGCACATCTGTAACCCAGTGTTGCGTGTCTCCATTTTTTGAAACTATCCTAAACACCTTTACAAATCCATATGCTTTGAGGTGAACCACACGTCCTTTTGGAGGAATATCTACTGTTTCAAGTGGCACATTTCCCTTGTTGTCAGGATTTACCAAACGATTATTTTTCAATCTTGTAAGGAAATGCCACTCTTTCTGTCTAATGGCTTTAAGGTTTTTCACACTTGCATACCATGTATCAAATAAAACGAATTTGGGATTAAAACCACGTTCTTCGGCCTTGTCAAGCATATCACGGAAATGGTCATTCTTTGTTTTGTCGTCTACATCGATGTTATAAATTCGAAAATCGATAGGTATAACGGTTGTACCGTCAGTCCAAACTAAGGTAACCAGGCCTATTCCCTTTACAGTACGATGATGTTTTCCACTCCACATACGACGAACAAAAGCAATTTCTTCTGCGTATGGTTTATCTAATGTTGAATCATCAACAATTAGGTATCCTCCCTTAAGCTTGACATAACTTTTTACTTCCTCCCATAGTGCTTCCGTGTCTGGAGGTTGCCTTTGAAGGCAACGAGTAAAAGCATCATGAGAAGGAGCATTAGCTATGTCTGGATAACATCTAGCAGCTTCAGTACAGCTAAAAACGTTAGAAGCCGCAATGAGAAAATTAATGTAGTCAATGTCGGTACACTTAGGTGGATTTATGTCCATAACTCCGTACGTTTTTAGAGAAACACTAAGCCATAAGTATATTTATAAAGATATCAAGTTTTCGGCATTTTAACTGCGTAAGTCCTATATCTTAACGGAGTCCGAAAATTTGCAGAGGCACAGAAGGTGCGGCTACTGAGGGTTAGGGAAGGGGAACACACACTTGGATTTTTGCTTTTTAATTCGGCAGACGAGGAAGTCCCTGTAGATTTCTGGTCGGTTTTTACGGGAGCTCTTGCGAGAGATAGCTCTAAAAAGAATTTTGAAATCCTTACCGATTCTCTTCTTACTTTCACTCTCCCTGAAAGAGATATTGAAGTTTCTTCGGAAACCTGGCGAGACGCCGTTAATGAGTACTATTCGCTTATGCTCGTAAACCGGAATCTCTGCCCGGGTTGCGCGGTCAGACCTGAGTCTTACGGGAGTGTCTTTTCTGAAAATCGTGTTCGAAAGGTCGCAGAAATCTTTGATGTTCTTCAAAAAAAGGGGATTTACCCTGAAGGCAGGCTTCTTGAAGTCTGCTGTGGAAACGGAATGTCCACGCTTGCTCTCTACAGGCTTGGGCTTAATCCGCTGGCTGTAGAAATTAACAAATGCACAGTCTGTCAGGGGCTTGAGCAGGGAGTTTTGAACCCTCAAAGAACGGTTGTAATGGATGCAACGGCTCTTTCTAGATATTTTGAGCCAGGAAGTTTTGATGCCGTGATGGGATTTATGCTTGGGCTTGTCTATGAATTCAATAAAGATCTCTGGGTAAATATTATGAGAGAGGCGGCATCGGTAGCAAATGAGGGGGCTCTCATGCTTTTTACAGTTAGCAGTAAGACTGAGGCTGAAATTCTTGCCGGAGCTCTGCTCAGGGCAGGAGTTAATGGTGAAATTGTAGACAACACCGACTCTGAAGGGACTTACGATCAGTGGTTCTTTGTAGGAAGAAAACAAAAAGTTTAATCTGAAGGCTGCAAACTCAAGGAAATTGCTATTTCCCGGTTCAGCCAGGTATATTTTTTATTTACAGCTTTCTTAAAACTTTAGATTCATAACCATAATTTTTTAAATGGTTTTTAAGTTATATCAGGAACCTGGGACTTTTTTAAAAGTTGCTCTCTTAATGTTAACAGGCGAAAAGTATATACTTGTTAACAATTGAATATTAAAGAATTCTTATCAACGCAGATCTATGTAGTACTGCGTTCACATCTGTAATATTGATATCCTCCGATTGCGGTTCCGGAAAGTCGGTTAGATATAAACCGAAAAATCCCTCTTTCCGGTAAAACCGCAGAAAATCACATTAAAACCGTGATCTGAGGACTTATACACTTACTCAGACGGATCAAAATCTTAACCTGGATAATTTCGGCATATTAAATGAAACTTCCTGGAACAACCATTCGAAGTCTACTATCAGGAATAGTAAATCAGGTTATTTTGATTCGATTTTAAGAGGTTCATCCATGAGTGTAAAAATTACCGAAACCATCCTCCGGGATGCACATCAATCTCTACTGGCAACCAGAATGCGGACAAGAGATATGCTCGAAGTGGTTGAACAACTGGACCAGATAGGGTATTTCTCCCTTGAAATGTGGGGAGGTGCCACCTTTGACAGCTGTATCCGCTACCTTAATGAAGATCCCTGGCAGCGCCTGAGGGATATCAAAAAAGAAATGAAAGACACCTACGCTCAGATGTTGCTAAGGGGACAGAACCTTGTAGGGTACAGGCACTATTCGGATGACGTAGTCGAGAAATTCGTTACTAAGTCTTACCAAAACGGAATTGACATTTTCCGGATTTTTGATGCTGTTAATGATATCCGGAACATGGAATCCTCTATCAAAGTGGCAAAAGGTCTTGGTGCTCACGTACAGGGTACGGTTTGCTATACCATAAGTCCGGTACATACCGTTGAGAAATACGTTGAACTTGCAAAACAGCTTGAAGAACTGGAGTGCGATTCCATCTGTATCAAAGATATGGCAGGCCTTCTTTCCCCAAATGATGCCACACGTATAATCAGTTCCATGAAAAAAGAAATCTCCATTCCGATTTCTCTGCACTGCCACTGCACTTCTGGAATGGCTCCAATGAGCTATATGGCAGCCTGTGAGGCAGGGGTCGATATTCTGGACACTGCACTTTCTCCACTGGCCTGGGGAACTTCTCAGCCTCCAACCGAAACAGTCGTAGCTGCCCTCAAAGGTACTCCTTACGATACTGGGCTGGACCTGAATGATTTTGAAGAAGTCGTTAAATATTTCAAAATATTAAAAGAGAAATACCGGGGCATACTTGACCCTATTTCCGAACAGATCGATACCAACGTACTCATCTACCAGATCCCTGGCGGGATGCTCTCTAACCTTGTATCTCAACTAAAAGAACAGAACGCTCTTGACAAATATGATGCTGTACTTGATGAAATGCCCAGGGTTAGAAAGGAGCTTGGATATCCGCCCCTTGTCACTCCTACAAGCCAGATCGTAGGCACCCAGTCGGTTCTTAACGTGCTAATGGGCGAACGCTATAAGGTTATTCCTAAAGAGGTTAAGGATTATGTGCGCGGCCTTTACGGGCGCCCTCCTGCTCCCATAAGCCCGGAAATAATCGGTAAGGTAATCGGGGACGAGGAACCTATTCACTGCCGTCCCGCCGATCTCCTCAAGCCTGAATACGAGAAAAGAAAGAAGGAAGCCGAAGAAATGGGTATTGCTAAATCTGAAGAAGACATACTTACCTATATTCTTTATCCGGCTATCGCTCCAAAATTCTTAAAAGGAGAAATGGAAGAAGAAGCTCTTGCAGTAGTTACCCCTGCTCCTGAAGTGCAGCAGGAACACAAAGTTCCAACTCATTTCAAGGTCGAAGTAGATGAAGACATTTATGATGTCCGGGTTGAACCTGTTGGTGGGGAAGTTTCCATATCTGAGGCTTCTCCCAAAAAGTCGAGTGCTAAGTCTGTTAAAGGAGCTGTGAGCGTCTCAATGCAGGGCATGGTTCTCTCTCTTAAGGTCAAGGTTGAAGATACTGTTGCAGAAGGCGATACAATCGCTGTCATTGAAGCTATGAAAATGGAAAACGCTGTTCATGCTTCCCATTCAGGTGTTGTGAGAGAGATTTTTGTTTCCGAAGGGGACACCGTATCTCCTGGTGACATAATCATGTCAATCGAATAATATAGTGAGGTGGAAGGCATCATGTTCAAAAAAGTACTCATTGCAAACCGCGGTGAGATTGCAATCAGGGTTATGCGTGCCTGCCGTGAACTTGGAATTTCAACTGTTGCGGTCTGTTCAGAAGCTGATAAAAACGCCCTCTTTGCCAAATATGCAGACGAAGCCTACCTAATAGGCCCGGCCCCTTCTAGCCAGAGCTATCTGAATATGGAAGCTATTCTTGCAGTTGCAAAAAACACAGGAGCTGAAGCAATTCATCCGGGTTATGGTTTTCTCTCCGAAAACCCGGTCTTTGCAAAACGCTGTGAGGAAGAAGGAATTGTTTTCATAGGTCCTCCAAGCCATGTGATTGCCGAAATGGGAAGCAAGATCAGGGCTAGAAATCTTATGGCGAAGGCTGGTGTTCCTATTGTGCCAGGGACGAAAGATGCAGTTGAGGACCCGGTCGAGGCTGTAAAAATTGCAGAAGAGATCGGCTATCCTGTTTTGATTAAAGCCTCGGCAGGTGGCGGTGGAATTGGAATGAAAGTAGTTAATTCCAGCGATGAATTCGCCACTGCACTCAGCTCTACCAGGCAAATGGCTGGCTCAGCTTTTGGTGACTCCTCGGTTTTTATTGAAAAATATGTCGAGGAGCCCAGGCACATAGAGATCCAGATTCTGGCAGATGGATATGGAAACACGATTTACCTTTCGGATAGGGAATGCTCCATTCAGAGAAGGCATCAGAAGCTTATTGAGGAAGCTCCTTCACCTATCATGACTCCTGAACTCAGGGCAAAGATGGGAGAAGCCGCAGTCAGGGTAGCAAAGACAATTGGTTACGTAAATGCCGGGACAGTGGAGTTTCTTTATTCAAAGGGCAACTTCTATTTCCTTGAAGTCAATACTCGCTTGCAGGTCGAACATGGGATAACTGAGATGGTCACAGGTGTCGATATTGTAAGAGAGCAGCTTCGGATAGCCTGGGGAGAAAAGCTTGAATTTAATCAGGAAGATATTATTATTGACGGGCATTCTATTGAGTGCAGGATCAATGCAGAAGATCCGTTAAACGACTTTGCTCCGTCTCCCGGAAAGATCCGTGGATATCGGTCAGCAGGTGGGCCCGGAATCAGGGTGGACAGTGGAGTACATACAGGTTATACCATTTCTCCTTACTACGATTCAATGATTTCGAAACTCTGCGTCTGGGCAAAGACAAGGGATGCAGCGATTGCCAGGATGGAAAGAGCTCTTTACGAGTATGTGGTCGTTGGAGTAAAAACCAATATACCCTTCCATAAAGCAGTCATGCGTAATCCGGCCTTCCGCAGGGGCGACCTGACAACGGCTTTTATCGAAGATAATAATATTATGGAAGCCGTTGAAGAGGTTGTCAAAGCAGATGCTGAAAAAGGGGCTACTCTGGCTTCGGCTCTTGAAGCAAAAGACAAGAAAGTTGCGGCCATTACGGCTGCTGTGCATGCCTATGTGAGCATGGCACAGAAAACACAGCGGTGACATGTGTCCTCCTGAGAAACAGGAATAGGATTCAGGTCCGTTCGATATGAAACAATTTAAACTAAAAAAATATATACGGTTGAACGCATACATTTGTATGGGGTACGATGATGGGAGATAAAAGATCTCGAATTATCAAGGCACTTAAAGATGCACAGAAAAGTCCTGTTTCCGGCGAGGAATTGGGGCTCAAGCTAGGGATCTCCAGGACAATGGTCTGGAAGTATATCAAGTCCCTTCAGGCTGATGGTTATGAGATAGAATCATCTCCGAAAAGGGGATATGTCCTGAAATCCGTACCCCAGTTCCTGTACCCGGAAGAAATCCAGATGGGCCTCAAAACGACTCTTCTAGGAAAAAAAATTCACTATTTTGAAGAGGTAACTTCTACAAACAGTATTGCAAAAGAAATCGCGGCATCGGAAGAAGAAGGCACGCTTGTTATTGCCGAAGTGCAGAAAGGAGGCCGGGGCCGGCTGGGCAGAGAATGGATATCTCCTCATGGTGGAATCTGGATGTCTGTAATCCTGAAGCCTGGAGTCCCTCTGAGGCATGCCTCAAGGCTTACCCTGGTTGCAGGGCTTGCAGTTGCAAACGTTATTCGTAATATGGACCTTGACGCTCGCATTAAATGGCCAAATGATGTCCGAATTAATGGAAAAAAGGTTTGTGGAATTCTTACCGAGGCAAAGGCCGAGGTGGATAAAGTAGATTATGTTGTGCTGGGAATAGGGATTAATGTAAATATGGATTTGAAAGATATCCCTGAATCTTTCCGTGCAGGCTCCACAACTTTGAAAGCCGAGCTTGGAAGGCATATAAAAAGGGTCTCGCTCCTGCAAGATTTCCTTTTTGAACTTGAGCAGCAGTATATACTCTTCAAGACCCAGCCATTCTCACACATTCTCAATGACTGGCTTGCTCTCTCCGATACCATAGGAAGAGATGTAAAAGTTACGACGCCTTCACGAATTATAGAAGGCAAAGCCGTAGGAGTAACTCCAGACGGAGCTCTCGTAATAAGAAAAGCTGACGATACCAGAGAAGAAATTATTGCAGGCAGATGCATTTATGCACGGTCCAGGTAAACAAAGAAGAAAGGAAGTTAAGGAGGCAAACCTTGTTTCTGTATTTTTCTTTTTCCTCCTTATCTCCTTATGCCTCTCAGTCTTTTACTCGATATCACCTGCTTTAGCTGCTGCCGGTAAAGAAAAGCTTTCCATTATTCCTGCCGATAAAGAAAAGCTTTCTGTTATTCCTGCCGGTAAAGAAAAGCTTTCCATTATTCCTGCCGATAAAGACAGCCTTTCTATTATTGCTATTAATGGAGAGGAAATTTATATCCGATCAGGCTACTCCCATGACTTTATACAGAACTATCAGCTTTACATAAAAGGCGCAGATACCGAAGGCAAAAGAGTCTGGATTGAACTTAGCAGGAACGGAGTTCCCCTTCAGGATGATATCGTTACTGAAGGCTCTCAATTTGTATATTCTAATAACTCTACGGAAATCCTTAATCTTACCGTGGATACGATATACGAAGGAGCAGATGGAGTACTTGTAAAGTTTTCACCTGTATATCAGTATCTTGACCCCAGGTTTCCTGTGCCTCAAACGCCAACCGAATCTTTTGACAACGCTTCGAATAATAACTCTTCTTCCTCTGAACCTGGACTGGAAACTCAAGCTGAGGGCTTTGATATACCTCTCTTCCTCCTTGGGTTGGGGGCCGTGCTTCTAGTGACAGGTCTCTTTGCAGGAAAAGGTAAGAAAAAATAACATTTTTACGATATAATGGTTTTTAATGATACAATGGAAAAATAAATTTAAACGGAATAACAAAAGATTTTAATCTAACCACAATATAAAATTATTTAACCAAAGTAAATGGAAAGGCATTTTAATAGACAAAAAGAAATCCATTTAAAATATAAACCGGGGACATTTTCAATGAAACTGGTTTTTGTCTCCGGCTTCCTGAGTTTCCGAGTTCTCTTCCTGAGTTTCCCAAGTTCTTACTCATTGGAGAATTTAACGTCTCCCTTCTCGATAAGGAGCTTAAGATCTTCAAGGCTCATACGAGCGTTTTTCTGAAGTTTTTCGCGGGCGTCGCTGTGTTTTTGGTTTGCTTTATTTTCTTCTTTCATAAGTTGCAGGTCTTTTAACCTGTCCAGATATAAGGAGAGTTCCTTCCGGTTATTAGCAATGTTGGTCTTAAGCGGGTCGATTTTTTCTTTAATTGAGTTTATATTTGTGATTTTATCCGTAAGCTGGGCATGATATGTATTTGCTTCTTTTCGGATTTCGTCTGCAGACTTAAAATTTTCGAGCATTTCCAGGTGGCAGGTCTGAGATTCGTCTGAGAGAGCCTGAATCTTTTCGTGGAGTTCATCTCCTCTCTTATGAATTCCTTTTGATTCTTTATAGCTTTCCTGGATTTGAGCATGCAGGTCATTTGCCTTCTTTGCAGCTTGCAGACGTTTCTCAAGGTCGTTGAGTTTCTGGAATATTTTTATTTCCACTGTAAGAGGCAGTTCTTTATTTAGAAAAGAGTCAAGTTCGGCTTCATAAGCCTTTGTGAGGGATTCCACACTTCCATGGGAACATTTATTGTATTCGTCCCGCTGTTCCTTAAGTCCAGCAATTCCTGAAAACAGTTCTTGAGTCTTTGAGTTTACATCACTTCTTTTTCCCTTATACTCCCTGATTGCTTTGTTAATCTCGTCCCGCTTATCTCTTAGTCCCTGTGCTTTTGCAACCCTTTCCTTAACCTGATGGTTCAGAGAGTCTCTCTTTTCTCTCAGCTCGTCGATATCGGTCCTGTTAATCTTCAGTTCCTTAAAAATCGATGCCAACTGCCTTTCGCTTTTCTCTATCTTGCTCCTGAGCTCGTTTACCTTGCCCTTCAGCTCCCGTTCGTTAAGGTTTGAAAGGTCGGCCGTTGCAATTTCTGTGCTTGAAACGTCGTTGGTCATGTATTATCACCCGCGTGTTTTCAAAAATGGGTTATATTTTCAACTTTTCCCAGTAATTCAGGGCTTCTTCGTGGTTTTTTATTCTGGTGCTGAGCCATTTATGCTGGGATTTGCTTTTAGAAACCTCTTCACCTTTACTGCCTTTATCCTCTGTAAGTTGTTTTTCAGACTTTATTATTTCTTTTAATTCAATATTTGAATTCCTGGCTTCTTCCATTCTTGCACCCGTTTGCAGGAGAACATTTTCTCCAAGTCCTGCTGCCCGAATAGTTTCACTCAGTTTTTCCATAAATGAGTCTTTAAGTCTCTGCTCTTCTTCAGGTTCGATCTGCCCTTTGAGTTTTTTAATCTCTTCCTGGAGTTTATTTGCAGTAATCAGATCCAGTTTAGGAAATATTTCTTTTTCAAGGAGTGCTTCGGTTTGATGGTAAAACTGCTGGCGTTTCTCCTTGAGGACTTCTTTTCTCTCTTCCATCTGGATTCTGACATTCTTTGCATTTTTTACATTTTCTTCGACCTGGCTCAACCTGTTGTCCAGTTCTCCAAACTCTTTTTTATATTCTTCCAGAAACCGTCTGTGTTTTTCCACAACTGCGGAGATCAGCTCCTTTTCTGTCTGCACTCTGATTCCGGCTTCGTCAATGTTCTCAGTCACTGTATCACAATCTGCATTTTATTTTATACATATGTTCTCTATTCCGGTATATAATCAGCCCTGATAACCAGTTGTTTGGCTTTCGCTTGACTCAGGCTCTCAGGGGATTAATTTAAACTGGATTAGATCCTGAAGATCTGGGCATGAGGTACGCCGTCAATTATTATTACTGAATCCGGATCAATCAACCCGCATTTTATACCAAACTTAATTGTTCTTTCTCCAAAGAGGTTTGCAGTCGTAGCTTCTTCAAGGGCTTTCTTGAGTTCTTCTTCGGAAACGTGTTCCCCTTCATAAAAGGCCCTGCTGATCTCCACTACGGTATTGCCGTGTTTCAGGGTCTTTCCGAGCACTTCCTTATCGCAGGCCGCAACAAGCACATGCTCCCCATTTTTATATATTTTTATATACATACTCTCCCTTTTAAATAGTATTGCCCTTTTAGTATTTACAGCTTAACCGTCTTCACATAATTGCTATGTAGGTGTTATGTAGACTTTTTTCTCTTTCCAGGGGTCTGGAAAACAGATCCTGGAACTTTCAGCAATTTGCTTCGTTTCGGCTTAAATAATTCTTCAATTTCAACAAACTTTAAACTTCAACACAATTCTTCAACTTCAACAAACCTTAAACTTAAACAAGCCTTATATGGTTCTGGTCTGGAGAAAGCAGGTCTCCTCTTTGCTTCATTTTCTTAATGTTCTCTTCGGCATGAACCCTGTCTATTCCGTGTTCGTTTTCAGCTATGGCATAAACCTCTTCGAGAGGGGCTTTAGCTCCCGGATGCTTCTCACTTACCTTCTTAATTATATCTCTCAGGATTTTTATCTTGTTTCTCTGGCTCATGCTTGTTCCAGATGCAAGTATATCTGCATCAAGGACTCCGGTTTCGGGGTCAACACCTACGTTTTTCAGGCAATTCATCTCGATTCTGATAGTTCTTTTTGCATCTTCAAGCGTGACCGTATTGCTCAGGCGGACTCTTGCGCTTGCTTCCGAGAGGCGGACAAGCGCTTCAAGCTGTCTCGCAGTTACGGGCACAGGGGTATTTTTGCTCTCTCCGGTTTTTCGAAGGTCCGTATAAAAACTTATCAGGTAAGCTTTTGCATCTTCCTCCATTACAGGAAACACGTTTTTCCGGGCATAGGCAACGTATTTTCGCATGAGTTCAGGCTGAATTACAGGCTCGATAACTTCCATTTCGGCTTCGACAAAATCTTCCTTAATATGAGAGCCGGGAAGTCTCTCCCGCTGCTCGAAGAGTTCTCCTGCATAATGAGACTGCAGAATATGGTTTGCAATTTTAGTGTCCATATTATGGTCAGGAGTATCAAGCAAAACAAAGATAAGGTCAAAACGGGAAAGCAGTGCAGGTGGCATACTTATCTGCTCTGCAAGGCTCTCATACCTGTCAAAACGTCCATATTTCGGATTTGCAGCTCCCAGGAGGGCACAGCGGGATTTAAGAGTGGCAATAATTCCCGCTTTGGCAATACTTATCGTCTGCTGTTCCATTGCCTCATGCAGGGCACTTTTATCCTCGGTTTTCATTTTGTCCATTTCGTCAACCGCAGCGATCCCCATATCAGCCATGACAAGGGCACCGCCTTCGATCGTCCATCGACCATCGTTGAGGTCATCTTTTACGGCAGCCGCAGTCAAACCGCTTGCCGATGCGCTCCTCCCTGAAGTAAAAACTCCTCTAGGGGAAAGTTTGACAACATAGCGCAGGAGCTGGGATTTTGCAATTCCTGGGTCTCCTACAAGCATAATATGTATATCGCCTCTTATTCTGGAACCGTCAGGAAGGTTTTTCACAACTCCAGAAAACAGTTGAAGGGCAAGAGCTTCTTTTATGTCCTCGTATCCGTAGATCGAAGGCGCAACAGAACTAATAATTTTGTTATAAATCTCAGGATCATGGGAAAGTTCAAGGATCTCTTCTTCATCTTCGGCAGTTATTTCGAGTTCGTCATAATCCTTATCAAGGTGCTCTATGGAATTTGCTTCTAACACAAGATCATAAAAGGTAGATTTCCCATCTTTCAGAGTGCGCTGTCTCGATTTCAGGATTCCATTAATTATAACCCTATCTCCGGGGGTGACATTTCCTGTCAGGTCATCTTCAGAGTCCACCTCAAGGCTCTGAGGCTGTGAACCTCCTTTCAGGTTTTCAGGCGATTCCTGGATCTGCAGTTTCTGCGCATCGATAAAGGTGGAATCCTCTATCCTTACCTTAAAGGGCCCCTTCTTTCCACAATTTTCGTCTTCACAACCTGCAAAGGGCTCCTCGAATTTGAAGCTGTTTTGGTCCACAAAAGTAATATGTCCACACCTGAGGCACTCAAAAGCAGCTTTAGTAATTCTTGGTCTCACCTCAGTTGCTTTCCTTATCATACCCTCGATTGCAATAAAGCGCGAGAGGTGCTTGCTTCTTAAATCTCTTATAGGTATTCGGTTTGGGATTCTTATTACCCTTACATGAGCCTCTTCCAGGCTTTTTTCTACAGGAAGGTCGATTTCTTTCAGGGCAGCCTCAGCCGCCTTTATAAGTTCTTCTGGATGGTCAAGGAATTCTTTTGAAAGCTCTCTGTCAAACTTCTCTATATCCGTAAAATCCACGCTAAGGCTTCGCTGATCTGGATACTCGTTTGCAAGCTGGAGGATTTCATTCCAGTAATAGTCTTTAAAAAACCTCTTTAGCTTTTCATCCCACTTGCTTTCTGTTTCAGTCATATCATTCTCTATCTGGCTTTAAGTAAAATTTTCATATGTCTTTACGGTTTTCTGCCTAAAAAAGGATTTTAAAAAAAAAGTAATAATATGTATCACAAATTCTGATTTAAAAACAGGTTTATTCTCATATGAACTTTTCTATACTGGCCGAAACTTCTGTTTCCTGACTTTCAGGCTCGTTTAATGCGTATCCCATTTTTCGCTCGGTTTTTTTTATTACGCCCCTTAAAGTCTGAACTTCCCTGGGGGTTAGACCTGCCCTTCCGAATATTCTCCGCAGCATCAGATAAGTTTTGTCTTTTTTATGAGGAGGATAATCGATTTCCTCCAGTAATTTTTCCATATGCTCGTATAAAAGCTGGAGATCAAACCCATCAGCAAGCGGACTGTTTCCTCCTTCCAGGTCCGAGAGTTCATAAAGCACCACTGCAACGGCATGTGATAGATTCATAATCGGATATATTTCAAAAGTTGGAATCGTAAAAAGCATATCAAAACTTTTTAGCTCATCGTTCCGGAAACCTGTGTCTTCGCGCCCGAAAAGAATTGCAATCGTGCCGCTGCAATCTTTCAGTCTCTCTTTGAGCTCTCTGGATGTATAGAGTGGAAGACGGATGTGTTCTCCGGTTTTCAGGCTTGCTACCCCTGTAGTTCCTATACTCAGGTTTGCGCCTTTCACAGCCTCTTCAAGCGTTGAGACAATTCTTGCTCCTTCAAGGACATCTCTTGCATGCGATGACATGGCTCTTGCTTCTCCTTCGAGTTTACAGGGATTTACAAGCACCAGGTCATTATATCCAAAGTTCTTCATTGCTCTTGCAACAGATCCGACATTTCCCTGATACATGGGCTCTACAAGTACTACACGAATCTTAAGTGACAAATTTCTCAATCCTTTTTTAAAGTCAGTTTTCAAGTGTGATTACATCTTCCACACAGAAAGTCACACACATTCCACATTGCTTTTTTACAGCCTGTACATTTTTCTCATCAATATATATTTTCATGCAGATTATTTTCCGTGTGTTCCGGTTTCATATGGTGTGCTTTGGTCTTATTATATTTTGGTCTTATTATCTTCTGTTTTATTGTTCTTCGGTCTTATTGTGGTTATTTCGGTTTTATTGTCATTTCTTTTTCCTATTTCAGTTCTTTCCTGTTTTAGCTTTTGCTTTTTTGTTTCTTCCTTCTTTGTAGTTTCTTCACTGTTTGAATTCAGAAATATTATCTTTCCACACGTTACTCCTAAATATATTAGTCTTAAGTTCGATATCCTTAAATTTGATAGTCTTAAGTTTGATAGTCTTAAGTTTGATAGTCTTAAGTTCGATAGGTCTTAAGTTCGATAGGTCTTAAGTTCGATAGGTCTTAAGTTCAATTAATTTTAAGGTCGTCAATAAGATAGAAAGATGAGATAGAAAGGTCAAATCAAGTTTTCGTTCTGGTATTGACCTCAACTGTGGCTAAACCTTAAATTCAAAGACTGCTCTTATGTTTAAACTATAAAAGTGGTTATTTTAAAAAGAAATGGTGATTCAATGACTCTTGAAGAAATTCTAAAAAACACATTTAAAGGAGAGACTACTGAAGTTGGCTGGTATCTCGCAATGTCAAAGATTGCTGAGCGGGAAGGATTCCCGGATGTTGCGGTTTACCTACGTCAGGTCGCCATGGACGAGGCCTGGCATGCCACCGAGGTAGCTGAAATCTTGGGACTTGTTAAAGAATCAACTCTTGAAAATCTGGAAATGATGTTTGAAGGAGAGGGTAAAGCCGAAATTGAGAAAGCTGAAGCGGCAGAATTAGCCAAGAAAGAAGGCAATACAAAAGCTGCTCTTTTCTTTGAAAAGGCATCTATGGATGAAGCCAGGCATAAAGCAGGGCTTAACGGATTCCTGAAAAGGATGAGAAAACAGCAATAAGAAAAAAGGATCTTCTGATCCTTTTTCCATATTTTAAGTTCTTAAACTGACATTTTTAACTGCTAACTATTTTTTATCACTAATTACTCTGCTTGTCGTACTTCGGCTGGTTAATTCGCTTAAGATTTTAAGATTCTGTTACAACTCTGCGAATTTTAAAAAGTTCTACGGTTCTATTTTAATTCAAGGTATTACACTAAATTCTAACTGTAATTTCCAGTTTTGTAGTGCTATACCATATTTGTGATGTTATGATAAGTTCTGTAGAGCTATGAAACGCTGAATAATTATGTCAGGCATACGGTTTATATTTTTTTAAATAATATGCATGAGGTTTTATATTATTTCAAGTAATATTATCTCTGGTCTGAAATATGTTCCTGGATTCTAACATATTTAGTCCAGAAAAGTGGTGGAATATCGGATTCTTCACCTTTTGTATGGGGTCTAATTTCAGGGGGAGCTGAATCAGAACTTGCTGTGTCTGCTAAATTAATTTAGTAATTGATTGGCTCTGATCTATGAATTTAGCTTTTGCTTCCGATTTTCAACGCCGGTCTTAGGTTAAATAATGATCTCAAAACCTAGGTCAAGTAATATTAAAATTTTGAAACAGATCTCAAATAAAACAAATTTTGAAACAGATATCATATAAAATAAATTTTGAAAATATATATTAAACCGAGCAAATTCAAAATAAAGATTAAACTAAACAATCTTGAAGTAAATCTGAATCAGTTAAGTTGGAGGAGTGTATAATATGGTAAGTCGTGAGTATGTGAAAGGGGATCTTCCCGAAAAAGCTGCAATTCTGCAGAGAGATGGCGAAACTTATGCAATTGCTCCACATATTCCTGGAGGAATCGTATACCCGGAAACTCTTAGAAAAATAGCTGACATTGCAGAAAAGTATGGTGCTGCTGCTCTTAAGATTACTTCAGCCCAGAGGATTGCAATTGTAGGGTTAAAAGAAGAAGATTTGGATGCAGCATGGGGAGAGCTGAATCTAAAACCCGGAGCTGCTATAGGACTCTGTGTCCGCAGCGTTAAAATTTGCCCAGGCACTACATTTTGCAAAAGAGGCAAACAGGATTCAGTCGGGCTTGGATTAAAACTTGATGAAAAGTACCACGGGATGCAGCTTCCTTCCAAATTCAAAATGGGGGTTTCCGGCTGTCAAAATTCGTGTTCCGAACCTATGATAAAGGATATAGGGCTAATGGGTACAGCAAAAGGCTTTACTTTATCTGTCGGGGGCAGTGCAGGACCCCGTCCGAGACTTGGTATCGTAGTGGCAAAAGACCTCACCGAAGAGCAGGCTCTGGACCTTGTTGAAAAAATAATCAACTTTTATAAAAAATACCCAAAACCCAGAAGAATCGGAGAAGTTATTGACGAGATCGGGATTGAAAAATTCAAAGAAGAAGTGGGATTGTAAAAAGCTCTCTTAATTTTCAGAGGCGTTTTCTTCCTAAACCAATATTTCTCGATAAGCACTTTTTGAAAATGGTTGAGCCACAACCGTTGACCTGCAACTGCTGCGCCATTTGACCACGCAGATCAGGTCGTTGCTGGGCTTTTTGGTCAAGCCTTTTTTTAAAAGGTTTGTGATCACGCTGACCAAATCGTTTCTGGAGTTTTCGGTCAAGCCTTTTTTCAAAAGGGTTGCGGTCAAGTAGTTTTTTTAAAAAGGTTGCAGACAAGCAGTTTTTTCAAAAGGGTTGCGGACAAGCAGTTTTTTCAAAAGAGTTGTGATCGCGTCGATAGGGTTTGGGGATAGTTTCCTCAAACTCAAACGTTTCTCAGGTTTTCAATCAAACCTTTTTTTAAAAGGTTTGTGCCGCAACCGTTGCTCAGTTTGATCACGCCGACCAAGTCGTTTCTGGAGTTTTCGGTCAAGCCTTTTTTCAAAAGGGTTGCGGACAAGCAGTTTTTTTAAAAAGCTTGTTTGAAAAGGTTTGTACTTTACTTTCTCTTTTCCTGCACTTTTACTTTTTACTTTTTTGTCGCTTAATTTCTTACTTTGCCGTCCAGAAGAATTCTATAAAATCTTTATATAATCTATATATTATAATTTTAATATTATTTCTTATACTTTCACTTTTTTCTTTCTCGCTTGATTACTTCCGCTCAACTCATTTTTGCGACTCAGTGGGCTTTTTAATCTATTGTTTAATAAAGATAATGTTTAAATATAATAGATACAAAGACTAAAAGACTATACAAACCTTATGTAGACAGTCGCTACGGCTATCATTCTGTCTTTACTATCATTGATGTCCTGTAACATGACAATTGTAAAAGCAGTATTAATTCCCAGTTTTTGATCCATACATAGGAGGAATAAACTATTAGTGAAATGCTTTATTTTTCTGGGCTTTCGGATGCATTAAGGATGACGTTTGTCCAGATTATGATATTCAGCGCAATAGCTTTTGTTATTTTCTTATATGGTCTGATAAGTGACTTCCAGAAATGGGGGACAGGAGTCACAGGTTATGCTCTTGAGCCTCAGGAAGGAAAAAAAGGAAGTGCAATCACATTCTTAAAAACTTGGTGGAATCAGGTAACAGCAGAATCTCATCATCATGGAGAATCTATTCTGTCGATTCTAATCCTTGACATTCTCTTCCAGAGAAGAATTCTCAAGAGAAGTCCTTTCCGCTGGGTCATGCACCTATTTATTTTTGGGGGCTGGATGACCCTATTTGCTCTGTCAGGGATGATGTTTGCAGTTGAAATGATCGAAAAGATCGGAATCGCACTCCCGTTCACCCCCGCCGAGTTTAGAGATATGCTCTCAATTCCGAATTACATCTTCGGGTATATCCTGCTTATCGGAGTTCTTGTAGCATTAGTAAGAAGACTGTTTGTCTCTGAAGTCAGGGAAGCTTCCATCACATATGATTGGGTTTTGATCGGAATAGTTTTCTTAGTTACTATTTCCGGTTTTATCGCCGATGGAATTCGAACAGGCTTTATCTGGAGCTTTGGGCTTGATCCCTCAGTAGCACCACCGGCCGCTCTCTTCCATTCCGTATTTTCCCTGATCTTCTGTATCGCATTTATACCATACAGTAAATATATTCATGTAATCGCCATACCGCTTGCACTGCTTGCAAACAAAGGAGGCGAATAAAAATATGGCAAAACGTGATCCTTCAATCGATACGAAGAATCTTACCGCAGTCCAGCTCATGGAGCTTGACGCCTGTGTTCGCTGTGGTGAGTGTGTAAAATGGTGTCCGACTTATGCCGCTTCCGGCGGGAAACCAGGATTAGCTCCAAGAGACAAGATCCTGCGCTGGAGGCAGTACATGAACAAATCCTATGGAATTAAAGCAAAACTCTTTGGTCCACAGGAAGTTCCTCAGTCAGAACTTGAAGAATTTAAAGATGATGTCCATGGTTGTACCACATGTGGTGTCTGTGCAACAGTTTGTGAAGCAGGTATTAACACTGTGGAACTCTGGGAAGCTATAAGGACAAATCTTGTAACGAAAGGTATAGGTCCTTATGGGAAGCAGAGCGCGTTCCCAAAACTTACTGGCCAGTACCATAACCCTTACATGAAGGACCAGAAAGACAGACTTGCCTGGGTTCCTCCAGATGTGAAAATAGAAGACAAAGCAGACATTGTCTATTTCACTGGCTGTACTGCAGGGTACAATCAGCTCGCTTTGGCCTTTGCAACATCACGTGTGCTCAACAAGCTGGGCATTAAGTTTACCATGCTTGGTGAAGAGGAATGGTGTTGCGGCTCAGCCCTTATCAGGACAGGCCAGATACATGTCAACGATGTGGCTCGTGAACTTGCAAGACACAATGTAGAGGCACTCCAGAAGAAAGGTGCTAAAAAGGTTTTGTTTGCATGTGCAGGCTGTTTCCGTGCTGCAAAGATCGACTGGCCCAGGCTTCTTGGCACAGAACTGCCTTTTGAGGTTGTTCACATTACACAGTTCCTTGCAGACCTGATAAAAGCGGACAAAATTAAATGGGAAAAGTCTATCAACAAGACGATTACCTACCACGATCCCTGCCACCTTGGCCGTCACGTTGGCGTCTTTAATGCTCCCAGGTTTGTGCTTTCCAATATTCCGGGTGTTAAGTTCGTTGAAATGGACAGGTCAAGGGAATTCCAGCGTTGTTGTGGAGCTGGCGGTGGTGTAAAAGCAGGTATGCCTGATCTTGCTTTGTCAATGGGAGAAGCCAGAGTTAAGGATGCTCTTGAAACCAACGCGGATATCCTCTCGAGTGCGTGCCCCTTCTGTAAGAGGAACCTCTCGGATGGTCGTGATGCCCTCAAATCTGATATTGTTGTAGAAGACATCATCGAGCTGGTTGCAGAGGCTCTTGGCCTTAGCACCTCATAAACGTGAAGATGAAGGCTGGATTTCCAGCTTTCTTTATTCTCTTTTTTTCTCTTTTTTCTCTTTTTACCAAAGAAGGCAGGAAGGCCTCTTCCTCGAAATTTCGTGTTTTATCCTGAAATGATTTCGCAGATTCAAAACCATTTGAAAGTTCAATACGTGATACAGCAGCAGATGACTCAAAAGATTAAATGTTGAATAAATTTCAGCTACATTTGGTAATGTAGAATGATTCTGTAATATGAAACAAATTCGAAGTTGAAGTGAAATGGTGGTCATCAGTATACGATAGATCATTGTGATATCAGAAATTAAAAGAGAAAAATAATTTTGGGATAAAATAGATTATAACAGATTATTACACTTTTTTTTCAATAACTTACTTTGCAACCTAATTCACATTCAGTTTATAATGTTTCAAATTTTCATGCTGTCGATTTTTATCATGTCTGAATCCTGTACTGCACAGCCGAAGAACTTTCTCAGTAAACTTGCTGATGTTCATCAAATCTGATGAAATTTCCTCAGTAAACTTGTTGGTCATCAAACCTGATAATGATCACCGATGCCGGACTACACAATTTGAAAGCCCGATTATTTCCACAATATCACTGTTATCCGGGGAATGAATTATCATCTGTCCTTTTTTAAGATAAGGAATTCTCCGCTCATATTCTTTAGGAACTTTTAGAGATGTAATAGCTGCGTCATTGTTGAGGTTAAGGATCAGTTTCGTATTTATCTGCTTGAAAACCGTATCATCGATATCCTGAGGGTCCTGAGTAATTAAGAAAAGGCCCAGTCCTTCTTTTCGGCCCTGACGAGCTGCATCTGCAAAACGTGAAATAATAAGGCGAGAGTGTTCCCCATTTGCATTTGAGAGATACCGATGAGCCTCATCCAGTGCAAGAATGATTGGAGTTTCTTTAATTGCTTCCTTTCCCGTCGTACTTAATTTGTTGTCCACGATCAGGCTCATGATTGTGAGTACTATGAGATCGCGGATTCTCGGAGCACTTATATATTCAGTCGGGAAAACCGAAATCTGCCCTGGCTTAAAAATTTTATCCACAAGGTCAGTAATTGAAGTCGCATCCCGGTCAAAGACTTTTGAGAAAAAGTGACTTCTTACTCTTCTTACAATCCCATCGTATGAGGACTCATGCAGCTTCCCGCTGTCAACATAGTAGGAACGGGTACCTTCATTCTCAATATGGTTGATGAAATTCTGGTAAGTATGGGGTACACTTGACTTGAAGAAATCTCCAAGAAGCACTTCAAGCCCGATATACTGGAGTTCTGACATTCCGGCTGCTGCAATAAGCCAGGAATTGTGTTCTACAAGTGAAAAAGGAATTGTAAATTCAATCTGCTCGGCTCTGGATTTATCCCCAGGATATCTTTGCCCATCGACTTTTGCCACGAAAGCCTTTGTAGAAAGAACCCGGCCATAGGTTACATTTTCGGATTCAAACCGGAATTTATCGTCCTCAGTGAGGTTTTCGTTGTCCTCGAAAAACTGGGAATACTCGTCCTGAGGGTCCATAATTACCAGGCAGGGATTTTTCCGTGCTTTGCTAGGAGAACCCCGTAGTCTGTACCTGTTGTTTTCATTCATGAACTGGCGGAGGATATTCTTAGAGAGGAACGTTTTTCCTGTTCCTGTGCTCCCGCAAATAAGCATATGCCTGAAAATAAGGGGGTCGCCCATGGAATAATCGTTTCTCAGGTAATATGCTACCGTTTCGGGCTCGGAATTGGTTTTTAGAAGCTCGCCCCCTACACTCAGGTGGCCGAGAAAGATTCCGTTTTCAGGAATGTTAAGTCCTGTCTGGACTTCAAGCCTGTCAGTAACAGGCAGGATAGGAGTGTTAGGGTGAGGAATCCGGTCTGCCATCCGCCGGGTGAGTTTGCCTTCGGCTTTTCGGTAAAGAATACAGAGCGGATCAAGGCAGGCAAGGAACTTGTAATCGTCTTCATTTACAGGGTTTCCACGGGCACTGAGCATGCGTCTTGAATGAATTTCAGTTGCATCGTCTACCACAAACTCCTGCCTGTACTGGAGTTTTCCCACCCTGGCAAAGAGTTTTTCTCCGTTTTCGTAAGGCACAACAACATATGTTCCCAGCCTTATCTCATCCCGTCGAGCTGATGTAATGTAACCGGTGATTACAGCTCCTGAAGGAGTCAATTCAAGGGGCTCTATGCCTGTAGTGACAATCCCGAAAGCTTCTGAAACTGGAGAAGCCTTCAGGACATTATCATCACATCCGGCAAAGCCTTCAAAGGGGAAATCTTCCTTTCCGGAACTCCCGAGAACTTCGGATTCAAGAGATAGATCTGAAATAGATATAGAATCATTTTTAGAGACAGGCTTAGATACAGGAGTAGTTTTGGGCAGAGAGGAAGATTTAAAAATCGATTTTGCAGGGCTTGAAGGAACATCAGATTCAATTTTGGATTCTGTTTTTAAAATATGATCTGATAAATCATTCCGACAATCTTTACATAGATTATCAGATGATGAAGCTTGCAGTATTTCCTCAGTATCGGGTGTGAGTATAGAGGTAGCCTGATGAGAGGTGACCAGGTCGGGAACATCTTCAACGGAATCTGCAGTCTTGCTCATATTCTTGTTTTCAGGATTGATCTCATCAGGACTTTCTTTTCTTGGCTCAGCAAGACTTTCCTTTCTTGGCTCAGCAAGACTCTCTTTTCTTGGCTCAGCAAGACTTTCCTTTCTTGACTCAGCAAGACTCTCCTTTCTTAGCTCAGCAGGGATTTCCTTTGAACCTGCATTTTCTTCCGTTCCTGAATTGACAGGAGCTGGCTCCTTTTTTGGTTTTTTAGAGTTAAAAGTAAAAATGTCGACATTTTCATATTTCATTAATCTTATTCCACCGGGTGTCATTGTAAGTAGTATCGGGATTCATATTTTCAAAGAATTTATCAATCTCTTCCCTCTCTACTTTCCTGATTTTTGCCAGATGGTCTGCTTTTGTGAGGGTAAGAGGAAAACCATACAAAGAAAGGTCAAAGAGCACTTTTTTGGTCATTTGCATGCGGAGAAATTCGTCTTTAACAAGCCCATATGGAGCTTCGACCTTGAAGACCACATCTTTGTAGGGTACGTAAAGCATGAAAAAACAAAGAGCATAATCTTCAGGCGAGAAATCGTGCCTGAGTTCCTGCTGGAGAGGATCTGCGGCTGCAAGGGGTGAAGTTCCGTTAAGCAATTTTTCGTAAAACCTGTTGGGCTGCAAAAACCAGTTAGTGTAAGTAATGTAATCATTTTTGGAACCGTTGTGCTTGCCGTTCTTCCTATTGTTTTTTGAATTTCGTCCCCCATGTCCTGAAGCGTTGTCAACTTTTTCCAGGGAGAGCAGATTTTTGAAAAACTGCGAATCCAGCATCCAGGGAAGGTCGAAAGCGTTTCCTTTTTTCCGGACGCTGTCCATAATCTGCATGTCAATTGGATTTTTCACAAACCCAATTACAGGCTGCCGGTTTTTCAGGAAATGGTCCATTATATCAATGTAATTCTGGAGGATTTTTCGGGCATCGTTGTTCTGTCGGACTCTCACGTCCTCGTCGTCCAGCACCATCCAGTACATTAGCTGTTTTGGATAAATCGGCCCGTCCATTATGAAAAAACTCTCAGGCTTTATTCTGTCTTTCATGAAAAGAATGTGTTCGGATTCTGCCAGGTACATGGCAAAACTGTGCACCATGTCAGAAGCTTTTCTTTTTAACTCGTCAGGCGCGATTGTAACCAGTTTTGCCCTTCCAAACCCTTCATCGAAGGTTTCCCAGCTTGCACTAGCCTGCATGGATACTCTCTGAGAAGAAGAATAAGCGGCGCATACGATTGTTCTGAATCTCTGAATATCAAGATTAGTAGGCGTTGAAGCCAGCCCACAGTGGCAGAAATCTACAAAAAGCCCGCTGTCATAAGTCCTTGGATTTGTACTTCCGCTATCGCAGGCATAAGTAAGAGGATACGGGTCTTCGCCCTGCGCCATCAGTTGAGTCCTTACAATACCTCGAAAGAGCCTGCCTATAGCTTTAAGAATGACCTTCCCATCGAGACTCAGCTCCTCAAGCAGAGAATAGATATCCGAAGCCGTTTTTACCTCTTCAGACTCAAACGAGCAGTCAATCTTTTTTGCAAGCTCCGAGATCTTATGCATATGCACGGGCTCAAGGGTCATGGATAAAAGATACTTTGAGGAGTCTTATATATTTATTGAATGGAAAGAGGGAAATGGAGTGCTTTACTGGAAAATGAGTGAGGGAATATACAACTTTTTTCCATGAGAATTTTCTCAAGTGATAAGCCAAAAAATGGAAATAGCAAGTAACTGATACTGCGATTCCAAATTAGGTTCACAAAACTTGACTTTTAAACTTATTTCCCGATTACAAATTTCCCAATAGATAATGAATTTATTACATAGAGAGTACAGAAGGTCACGAATACCCCTCCTTTACAAGCTATCCAACAATTGCTTTCAGAAACAAAATAATTCCTTCTTTTTTAAGGTGGCCGCCCACAATTTGATTTTTTTAGCGCATTTGGTATTAGTGGTGAAAGTCATTTGATGAAATTACATTTTGATTCTGAAAAAAATCTTGTTCAGATTTCAGGGAATCTAAAGACTTAATGTGTAAATTACTCTATTCAAAAAATCGCTATCGGGCAAATACTCTCGCTTCGCTTTCCTTAACTTTATATGTTGTGGCGACATATTATAAAAGGTTAGAAAAATAACGCAAAGTAGCTTCAACGAAGATATCAAAAAACAGGAAAATTATAGTGAAGAGTAGCTATCAAAACTACCACATAATGATAGCTACTTTCAAGAACGGTGAGACAAAAGAAAGCAGATCTTTTGTCGTATGCAGTGTTACTCTATTTACTTAGTAACTTAGTAAGTAACTAGTATATATTACGTACAGCTTGGTTATTAAGGTTTTCTCTTAACATTGCATACAATAAAATCTGTTTTCTCTTTTGAGTTCTTGACGAATCGATTAGTGAATACTTTATTTCAACGGAGATCAAAATGAGTAAACTTGAATTTTCATTGACAGTCAAAGGGGAATTTTCTGTAGGAAATTTCTTTCAATCCATATTGGATTTTTTTGGCTTATCTGGAAGGTGAAGAAAAGGAAAATGAACCGAAGGTTTCTCTCTACTGATAGGGAAGAAAACACGGTTTATTTTGTGTTTCTGGATTTAGTATATATCCATATAAAATTGATAAAAGATGAAGTTGAGCCTGAACAGGAGGGAATGTTAACTTCCCTCTTTCTAAATTTTACACGTATGGATTTTTTAGCGGTAAAATCATTTGTTGTATCCTTAAATGATTTTGCACATCAATAAACATTTGAAAGTCTAATGTACTATACAGCGACAGGCGACTCAAAAGGTTAAACGTTGAGTAAATTCTAATTTCATTTTTAGTAGTGTAGAATAGGCTCTGTTCCAAAATCTAGTGATTTTTGCATTTCTTGATTGAAAATCTTAATTAACAAGAAGAATCCGGTATTCATCAAAATCAATATTCGACATCTTAAGACTTCAACCTCTGAGTTATATCACATGGACTGTGGCTAATTACAAAATATAGTGATTTTGAATTTTACATTTATCACTGGATTTTGGTACTGAGTCTATTTTTTCCTTCCGACTTTAAAGAGTTAAATCTAAAAAATTCCCTTTTTCAAGGGGATTTCTTAAAATCAATTTTTCAGATTTGGTGTTTTACTTAGAATTCACCTTATTCTTCTCCTCCAATGTGCTTCAAATTATGGACCGAGGTTTCTGCTAAGTTAGATCCTCACCTGAAATCATATTTTGTATGACCTTTAACGAAACCGCAGACGAGTCCAGTCTCTGGAGAATACTCGATATATGAATTGTCTTCCTGAACAATGCCTATGATTGTGATGTTGTCGGAAGTAGAGGTCAGATTTTTACAGGCTGACATTTGAGTTTTTAACATTTGTCTTGAATGATGCAGTAACCGATCAAATGTCCTATATTTCGATATCTACTGGAGTGATCTAGTTTAAAAAAGCATAACCAAAAGCATAACCAAAAGAATAACCAAAGGCAGAACCAAAAAACAGATAGTCAATCAAGTCGACCTGCTTTTTTAAGTATTCAATTCTTACTTGCCACAGAACAATTGAATTTAGCATTGGGAGCAGTCTTTTCAAACGACAGTATATTTATATTAAGTTATTCTTTTAATTGGTAAATTGCTCCCAGATTTGATTTCCTTTCGTTAGAGAGGTATTTCTGTATCACACTATGCAAATGTCATACTAAATAAATACAAATTTTCACTAAAATTTTAAAAAAGTTTGAGACCTCTCCGAAAACCAAAAATTGTCCCGTAATTTAGAGTCTATCCGAAAAGTGGTTATCCACTGTAACTTTTACAATAGTAGGATGTAAAGCCGGAATGGATACTCTTATATTATAGATTTATTGTGACTTTTCAACATGCATCATAGACTTTCGGCAGGCTCTTAAAAACAGAAGGAAGTACATTGATGAAAATCGGAAAGAGAGGAAAAAAAAGAAAACAACATCACTTTATTACTGGAACATTTAAAATTGTGTTATATCTTTTACTAAAATCAATAAAGTTACTGTTTAGTCTCCCAATTTACTTACTGAAAGCAATATGGCAACTGTTTAGTTTTTCAATCCACTTACTGAAATCATTGTGGTTATTTTTCAGTTTCTTAATCCACTTACCGTGTAGGCTTGTAAAGCAAATTTTTAAAAAACCATCAAAACTAGAACTACCCACGTTAGCCGAAATTGATGAAATGGATGGGTACAAATTTGAAGAATTTATGAAATACGTTTACGAACAGCTAGGATATTCAGTCTATCACACTCCATTTTCAGGTGATCAGGGTGCAGACCTTATTCTAACGTCAAAAGGAAAAACGAGAATAGCTGTTCAGGTCAAACGATACTCGGGTAAGGTATCAAACAGTGCAGTACAGGAAGTTGTAGCTGCAAAAGGTTTTTACAAATGCACCGAAGGTATAGTAGTTACAAATAGTTATTTTACCGACTCTGCCAAACAATTAGCTGAAGCGAATCTTATTGATTTAGTTGATAGAACTGGACTTGAAAAGATGATTAAAAGATGATTAATACTATACTGAGTTAAACTTTGAAAGTGAACCAAGTTTTAATGTGAGCTGCTTGCTTTTGCGTGACTTCGTTAAGCTGGCTATCTATTCGTCCTTCCGGCTTAACTGATCTCTATAAATATATCTGTTTTCTCAGGTTTTCAATTCTTATTTGCTACAGAACAATTGAGTTTGGAAAAGTATAATTAAGAAAAATATGCATAAAGTAAATGATTTCTTCACTGGATACCTATTATCAGAATTCCATCACAGTTTATTATTTTTATATGGTAACATGAGTATTATTATTTCAAATGATATGATATTTATATTAAGTTGCTCATTTAACCGGTACGTTACTTCAAATTTGAGTTGTCTTTCTCTAAAAATATATATTGTTGCTAGACCATGAATATTTCATACTAAACAGAGGCATCATATACAAAAAATAGACATTTCATACTAAACCGAAGTAATTCTTATAAAAATTTTAATAAACTCCGAAAATTTCATGAAAAACAGAAAATCGCCCCGCGACTTAGAGCCCGTACGAAAAGTGGTCATCTACTGTTATTTTGAAAATATAGAAGATGTAAAGCCGGAATGAATGCACGAATATTTAAACTGATTATAATTATTACAACATCCGCTTACTGACTTTTCGAATAGCTCTATTCTCGAATAAACCTAAATCAATATCTGTTACCCTTACTAATGGTAACAATATTAATACTAATTAAGGCATATAATTACATAGCCAAAGATTTCGTGGAGCTGGACTAAGTGAACCCGCTACGGTTAGAAAAGAAAATAGATGTGCTCAAAAAAGCAATAAACCCATTTACTGTTATATTCTGGATATTTGCATCTGTGACTGTAGCACTTACGTTGCTGGTGTTGAGACGAAAAAAGTCACCCTGATGAAAAATAATTTCATTTTTCTTTCCTTTTTATCCTTTCTTTCCTTTTTATCTTGAAAATTATGTCCTGCAGCCTCTAGTCATGGCCTAGCACCAGGCTAAAATCAATGTATAGAGGCTTTTTCGTTTTTTGTTCTTTTGGCAAAAATCCTGATTTCAATTGTCCCGGTATAAAGAATTGAGTCAAGTTTATACTATTTGCATAAAAAAATATTCAACCGCTTAAATACCTAAATGCTTAGTCAGGCTTACTCAATCTGCTTTTTCTTAACTCTTCTCTGATCTCTGCCAGTTTACCACGAGCAGAATTATATTCGTTTCTTAGATTTTCGATATCCACGGGTACGGTTTTCATCCTTGCCTCTACCAGTTCCCTCATTTGTTCATTTTCGATCTCGTCCGATAATTTGCAGCTTAAATCTTCTTTAATTTGTCCTACCTCTTCGAGATATTCATCAAATTTATTTACCGATTCTGTCAACTTTAATTCTCTAGCTACAGCTTCCAGACTCTCCAGTTCATCTATCAGGGCGTCTGCACTCCTATCCAGGTCATTCATCTTCTGTTCCAGCCTGGTTAATCTGGACATTACATCCTGCTCAGCTAATTCGGACAATATATTCCCCCCGTAAATTGAATCATAATTATATTAAGCAATATGGGCCTTAAAGCCCCTGTTTATCTGTTAACAACAACAGTTTTTATATTCACAAATTCCTTTAGCCCATAGTGTGAAAGTTCTCGCCCCACCCCGGATTTCTTGGTCCCGCCAAAAGGAAGCCTCGGATCGGATTTGATCATTCCATTAATAGATACAGACCCGGATTTTATTCTTTTTGCCAGTCTTTCAGCCCTATCCAGGTTTCCTGACCAGATTTTCGCCCCGAGCCCATACTCAGTGGAATTTGCAATCTCCACGGCTTCATCCTCATCCTTTACCGTGATCACCGGGGCAATTGGCCCGAAAACCTCAGTCCTGCATACTTCCATATCCGTACTAGCTGCAGGAATGGTGGTCGGCATGAAGAAAAAACCCTTTTTATGTTCTTCTCCATAGACGTGAGGTTTTGCACCTTTCTTTTTTGCGTCTTTTAGTACTCGCTTAAGACTCTCGAGAAATTCCTTCTTTGCAAGAGGCCCAATATCGGTTTCCTCATCCATAGGGTCTCCTATTTTCAGTTCCTGCACCCTGAGTTTAAACGACTCGATAAAATCCGCAACAACATCTTCTACGACAATCAATCGTTTGGCAGCAGTACAACTTTGTCCGGCATTTAAAAAGCGGGACTTTACAGCTGCCTGAACAGCCCTCTCGATGTTAGCATCCTCAAGCACTATGAAAGGGTCCGAGCCTCCAAGTTCCAGTACTACAGGTTTGATACCTCTCCCTGCAAGTTTCCCGATTTTCGAGCCTGCACCTGTGCTGCCTGTAAACGAAACCCCGTCCACCAGTTCTTCTTTAAGAATCTGCATGGCAGTCTTGGAGTCAATTAACAGAGTATTAAAAACGTTTTCAGGAAATCCGGCCTCAAGGAAGATATTTTCGATTTCCAGCGCCGATTTTGGCACGTTCGAGGCGTGCTTGAACACACAAACATTTCCTGCACACATCGCAGGTATTGCAAACCTGAAAACCTGCCAGAAAGGGAAATTCCAGGGCATGATCCCGAAAATCACTCCAAGAGGTTCAAAGGTTACATAACTTTTCTCAGTTCCGATATCCACAATTTCGTCTTTCAGGAGTTCAGTCGAGTTCTCTGCATAATAATCACAGAGCCGGGCGCATTTCTGAACCTCGTTCTTGGACTGCCTTACAGGTTTCCCCATTTCTTTTGTAATAATTTCAGCATAAGTATCGGTACTCTCCCGAAGAATCTCGACAGCAGTTTTAAAATGTTTCGCCTTTTCCTCTACAGGCAGTGAACTCCATATCGAAAAAGCAGCTCTGGATTTCTCAATACGGGCTCTGCATTCCCCAATAGAAAAGGAATCATAAGCCCAGTTTACTTTTTCCGTATAAGGGTTAATGGATTTAAGTTTCATACTCTTCCCCAAAAAAGAGTTATTAGTAGTATTGAGATTTCAAGTATTATAAATTAAGGATAAATAAAATTAGAAGAGGGAGAAATATGTTAAATTTGAGCTGTAGATATTTTATGGGAAAGGATTGCCTGTCTATTCAAATAAACTTGTGTAGAATTTGCAGTTTCTACTTCGAGGTCTCAGCATGATGGTTATATGTTTTTTCAGATATTTTCCAGCGAATATTTAGAGGGAGAAATACCAAAGGCATATTCTCACATACCCTCTCCACACACCCTCTCACACACCCTCTCACACACCCTCTCCACACACCCTCTCACACACCCTCTCACACACCCTCTCACACTCTAAAAAAATATATATTGAATTGGTTTCATACAGGAAAGTATGGGTATTGAAATCAGCATAAAGGCGGGTGCAGACGCAGCAACTTCAAGCGTCAGCGCTTCGGGAAGTGTACAGCACATTATCACAGATAAAGAGAGAAAGACATTTGACATTGAAGATTCAGGTCTCAAGAGTGCAGTTGGAAAGTATTTCGGAAAGAAACCTAATGATGCTTATCTTCACAGCCCCACTCCCTGGGATGACCTCTACAAAACATACGGCTGGAGTGAGGTTCAGACGATACTGGATGTCAAGAGTGCAAAAATAACCGGGATTACTTCAGAACCAGTAATAGTGGCAACCAAGAAATTCGTCAATAGCAGCTCAAAAAAGGCCACTTTCGATGCCAGCATTTCGGACCAGGTAACCAATACCACAGAGAGCAACTGGTCTCAGACGGACACAATCGATGTAGGGCAGAAGATTACATATGATGTCAGCTTCCTGGGAGCCGGTGGAGGAGGAGAAACCTCAATGTCCTACAGCCATTCCTGGGGGCAGGGTGGATCTGAAAGCAAAAGTATTACAGTCGGCTCAGCTCAGGAGTAAGTGTAGAATTGGAACCTGGCGAGTCAATTGAAGCCGTACTGTCAGCAAGCCGGGGTGTAATGAAGGTAAGGATTGTTTACATGGCCCATCTGACAGGTAGTACAGCTGTCAATTATAACCCGACTTACAAAGACCATTATTTCTGGTCTCTTCCTATTATTGGCGTTATGAGTACTGCCAGTCTCTCAACTAACAGAGAATTTACGGAAGATATCGAGTAGGCTACTACTCAGACGCAAAAATAGAACTAAGAAATCCGCAGGGTCAATTAAAGGCAACATTTTTGGTGGCTAATAAACCTGCAGTTGAAAAAGTACCAATTAAAACAGTAGTTTAAATGCATATAAAGTACAGACCTGGCAGTGAATATTATAGGGCTCATGCAATTGAACTTAAACAAGAGTTGAAAACACTCAAGAGCAAGTGTCAGTAATTATAATAAGACTGGATATGCCTGATTTTATCGCTCAACTGCGTAAGTTCTATATAAGTTAATTCAAGATACCATTTTTCCAGAAAAAGCTTTTTTCAGGTTTCCTCTCAAATTTTTCGAATATACTCGGATAAAGCGCAGGGTACTTTGCTTCTTTAAGGGGGATACAGAACATCCTGTCTGGATAAGATGAGTCTCCACCAAATCCGATAACAACAAAGAAAGGAAGTTTTTTTTCTCTCGCAAAGCTCTGATATCGTTTTAATTGCTGAGGGTCGGACCACTGAAGTTTACCCTCAAACAGACTGGACCTGAACTTACATTCAACGCAAAAAACTTCGTCTTTCGGGAGATAACGGACAATAAGATCCGGGTCGGTATCCGATTCCACAAATCTGTCATGCTTCCGCATAATGTCTGTACTCCATTGCACAATCGAGAAATATTTGTCGTCAAAAAGGTTCACAACATATTTTTCAAAATCATTTCCCTTTTCTACGGATTCGTCTTCTTTCAAGACTTCAACTACTCTTTTAAGTTTGCCAACAAGTCTCGTAATAAACCCCCCATACAGTGTATATAAACTGAATGGGTTTTATCATTTTAAATATATCGACAGTTCTCACACGCAGTTCCTACACATAGTTTCCACAAAATACGTGTTCTTCTTCTCCAGTTTTTAGCCTTACCTGTATTCAGTAATTATTTACTGATTCTGCTGCCTCAGGAAGTAGACAGGGAAATTCGAAAATTAAGTAAGAGGAGGAAATTAAACCATTGAAATTATTTCAATACCTCTTTTAATATTATTTCAATATTCCGTTTTTCCAGAAGAATTTCTTTTTTGCGCTGCGTTCAAATTTCTCAACAAGCTCCATAGAAAGCACAGGAGACTTTACCTCTTTTAGGGGAATGAAAATCACTTTTTTAGGTTTTCTGGTTTTGCCACTGGGTCATATCACAATATAGAACGTATAGAACGGGATATCATTGTCTTTTGCAAAAACTCTGTATCTTCCAAGCTGTTTGGGTGCTGACCATTGGAGCTTACCTTTGAAGAGTTTGGATCTGAATTTGCATTCAACACAAAATATTTCATTTGTGGGCTTGTAATTTTCTCAGGAATTCTTCCGGAAAACCTTAATCTAAAAAAGAATATACTATATTGGGGATAAATTAACAACTCACTAATAATAATCAAAACTGAATAAAAGTGCAAGGTTTTACGCCTATGGGGAGAGGGCCGAAAAATTACGAGGAGAAACTGATAACTCCGGAACAAGCAGTCAAGCTTATAGAAGAAGGATGGAGGCGAGCAGACCTGCATGTTCATACAACCTGTTCCTTTGATGTACTTCCTGCAAGAGATCTGAACCCTGAGAGCCTTTATGAGAAAGCTCTAAAGATGGGAATGGATTATGTGACATTTACAGACCATGACACCATTGAGGCATATGAAATTCTCGGATGGGATCATGAAAAGCTTGTCCCTGGGGTTGAAATAAGTGTATATGACCCGGAATTTGCAGGGCACTCGCTTCATATTAACATTTTCGAGCTTGACAGGGAGGAGTTCTTTGAGCTCATGGAAATTGCGGAAATCGAACATGACCTGAGAAGCTTTATCAAATACCTCAGGCGGCATAACCTTCCTTTTATTTACAACCATCCTTTCTGGTTTGAGTTTCACAGTGAACCGAATCCGTCTTCAGTCCCCAGGCTAGCAAAACTTTTCCCTGTACTGGAGTACAATATGCATGAACTCAAGCAGAAAAACGAACTTACAATTGCTCTTGCGGAGAAACTTGGCAAAGGTATTGCCGCGACAACCGATACTCATACAGGAAGAATTGGTAAAGTATACACTCTTGCAAAAGGAGATAATTTCAATGAATTTTTCAAAAACGTAGCGCAGGGAAAAAGTTACATTGTTCCCGAAGACCTTACCAGAGAGCTTTTGATCGACGAAATGAATACCTGGATAGATCTGATTTTTGAAAAAAGCCAGAAAAACAGGGACGTAGAAAGCTACCTTACCGGGATAAAATCTCTGGACACTATGGTCAAAATTTCTAGAAGTGAACTATTAAATTACTCTCCAAAACTTAACAGAACTGCAATGAACCTGCTCTATATGATATCAAACACAGGGCTTCCTGCATCAGTCTACATTCATTCGGCAGAGAATCTGGCAAAAGATATTGAAAGACAGATTGAAATCGAGAAACAAAATTAAAAGTGCAGTTTTCATTTTTTGTAATGACTTGAATTAGCCTGCATAAAAAGGGCTTTCCCCAGTCTATTTTTTGGATACGTAAATATCAAAAAGTTTATATTATGAAATTGTTTAGATTATTTAGCATAAAAAATGACTAATTGGTATTATTTTTAATTACTATCTAATATATTATTACTAATAATTACTATGATGGGAAAAGTTCCCGATTCGAAGATTAAGAATGTTACTCAAGAAGTAATTGGGATCTGTAGGAATATTTGCAGCCTGTAAACATATTTGCAGTCTGTAGGAATGTTTTTGAAACCTGGATGATAAGAGCTCAAAAAAGGGGAAAGCAGTAGATGAAACAAAAAATAAGACACTTAATGGGATTGGGATTAAAAATAAGATTAAAGCGAACGATTATCCTTACAATACTTGTTCTTACTTTTTGCTCAACCGTATTTTCTTCGGTAGCGGTAGGGCAGGAAGATTCTGAAAATAATCAACCAGTCTCGGAAGAAGGATTTTTTGACCGGTTAATCACATATATAAAAAACCTGTTCTCAGGAGAAGGAGAACTGCAGAGCTCAGGAGAAATTTCCAAAATCGGCGCTGCAGACATTCAGCAGTCAGCAGATTCTGAGACAGCAGTTTTGAGAATTGCAACTCCAGACGTAATAGAGTCTGCGTCCCTGGTTGGAGATACAGGTCTGGGGGTTTTTGCTCATCTTTCAAACCCACCACTCATGAAAATGGATGCGGAAGGACATATTGTAGGGCAGCTTGCAAAGAATTACAGTGTATCGGAAAATAACACGCAATGGACCTTCTACCTTAGAGATGACCTCTACTGGAGCGATGGGGAAAAAGTAACACCAGAAGATATTGAGTTCTCAATCCGCTACTACGGTGAAAAAACTCCCTGGGCAAGCTGGATCAATGATACCCTGGAAAACTCAACAGTTTCGGACGCCGACAATTCCGTGACCTTCAAATTTAACAAGCCCTACAACCAAGTCAGTATGGAATTTGCAACCTATGATATCCTTCCTGCTCATGTGTGGAAAAATATCGATGATCCGGTAGAATACACAAACAACGGCCCTTATGTCGGCTGCGGGCCCTACTATCTAAAACTGATAGACCTCAATGCCGGAAAACTAGTTTTTGAGAAAAACCCTTACTGGAAAGGAAAGGATCCTGAATTCAAAACTGTTGAGATCCATTTTTACTCAAATGTGGATGTTGCCACTCTGGCCCTTAAAAATGGGGAAGCTGACACTTACTATAAATATGCAGGATCATACCCTTACTCAAGTATTGAGGAACTTAATAAAACTGGAAATTTTGACTTCATGGAAAAGACCAGCATCGGGCTTGTTTTCCTTGCCCCCAATTTGAAAAAAGCCCCGTTTTCAGATGAGGAATTCCGTGAGGCTCTAGCCTATGCCATAAATTATGAAGAGCTTGCAAGGCTTGAAACCCTTGGGTACGGAGAAGTTCCGAATCGTGGTTTTGTGCCGTCATCCATGGAAAATTATAAGGAAACCGAAAAACTGGAGTACAGTCCAGAAAAAGCCAGAGAGATTCTGGAGAAAGCCGGATACTCGGACAGCAATGGGAATGGAATCCTGGAAGGAAAAGATGGAAAAGACATAAAGCTTGAAATTCTCATCCGATCTAATTACGCCCGCACAGGCGAACTTCTCGATGAATATTTTGAAAATATTGGGCTTTCTGCAGACCTCAAAACTGTGGATTCAGATACCTGGATTGCTCTTAAAGATAGTTACAATTATGACCTGACAGTAACGCGTTCCACTCCCTGGGGTATGCTTATGCATTCAAGTTGGGGAAGCGGCTACTTTGATTCCAGACGGACAGGCCAGGGAGTTATGCATAACGTAGAAGACCCTGGGTTTCTGAAGCTCTGCGATAACATACTTGCAACCACCGACTCTGCAGAACTTCAGAATTATGCATATGAGCTGCAGGACTATTATGCAGAGAATCTGCCTGCAATTCCCCTCTACTGGAGCAAGACGGTTACTCCATTTAACAGGCATTTCGAAGGCTGGTATGCGGATCCACTTTACGGGATATATAACCTGGATACTTTTACAAATGTAACGAAAGTGGAGGCGTAACACTTAGTCTCTGAAGAAGAAATCCGATTGAAGAAAATGGGTAATCAGAGCGATATCAGAGTAGCAAGAACAGAGTAAAAAGAACGATATCAGAGACGTCAAGGACAGAGTAAAAAGATCGACATCAGAGATAGTAGGAATAGAGTAAAAAGAGCGACGTCAGGGATATAGGAACAGAGTAAAAAGAGCGACGTCAGAAATAGAGCAATGTCAGAAATAGTAAGAAAAGTAATCAGGTATTTTGCCTCGTTGATGCTGATAATCGTCATCAACTTTACCCTTCCAAGAATCATGCCTGGAGATCCGGTAAAAAACCTGATTGGTGAAGACTTTTATGTTTCAGAAGAAGTGATGGAAGAACTACGAGCAGAACTGGGGCTTAATCTGCCCCTTTCCCAGCAGTTCACCTCCTATCTCTCCAGCCTCCTGCACCTTGACCTGGGGTATTCCTATCACCTCCATGCTCCTGTAGCAGAGATCCTTCTGAATAAGATGAGCTGGACACTGATTTTCGTAGGGGTATCAGTGGTTATCGGGTCCTTGCTTGGATGTTTTTTCGGTGCCCTTGCAGGCTGGAAACCGGAAAGAAAAGCAAGTCATTTTACCGGTTTCATTTTTGTGGTGCTCTCCTGTATCCCACCTTACTTTCTTGCCCTTCTGACCCTCTATATCTTTTCTTTTAAACTGGGGTTCTTTCCCTCCAAAGGCTTTTATGACACCCCTGAAATAGGAAGTGTGCTGCATCACCTTTTCTTACCTATCTGTGTAATGTCTGTCTTTTCAGCGTCCAGAAACTTTCTGGTCATGCGGGGAAGCGTAATTCAGGAAAAGGAGCAGCTTTATGCTCTGTATGCCAGAGCAAAAGGCCTGTACAATAACGATATACTTTTCAGGCATATCATAAAAAATGCCTCTCTCCCGATAATTACCCTGCTTGCCCTGGATTTTGGTTTTCTCTTCAGCGGGGCACTGTTTATAGAAATCATCTTTTCCTTAAACGGGATGGGGGTCATGATATACAATGCGATAATGGGAAAAGATTATCCTCTGCTTCAAGGAGCATTTCTGGTAATTGCCCTTACCGTTCTGCTAGCAAATATATTTGCTGACCTGCTCTATGCCTTAATTGATCCCAGAGTAAGAGGAGGCCTGGATGAATCAATCTGACTGTACTGACATTCCTTGCATGAAAGAAGCGAGCATTGAAGGTTTTTCTGAAAAACAATCCGAAGCTTACAACTTCGAATTTCCAAAAAAAACTTCTTTCTGGATTTTTCAGAAACAGAAAGGTTTCCAGGGACTATTTAACTGGATAGGTGTTCTTCTCTTTGTGCTTTTCATTTTTATGGCTCTTTTTCCTTCAATTTTTGCTCCTTATGCCCCAGAAGAGCGTTTCATGCCTTACGA
This sequence comes from Methanosarcina barkeri MS, assembly GCF_000970025.1. Lineage (GTDB taxonomy): Archaea > Halobacteriota > Methanosarcinia > Methanosarcinales > Methanosarcinaceae > Methanosarcina > Methanosarcina barkeri. Next base: position 3,728,259 of record NZ_CP009528.1, on the reverse strand, counting down.
AGCCCCTTCGGAAGAACACCTGCTTGGGACAAATGACATAGGAAATGATGTCCTTTCAGAACTGATGTTTGGGGCAAGGATCTCAATGACAGTAGGTTTTATGGCAGCCTTGATCTCAACTCTCATCGGGACTGCGTTAGGTCTCTGTTCAGGCTATTTCAGAGGGATCATTGATGAGCTGTTAATGGGCTTTACTGATGTTATCCTTGTTATCCCCAAAATCCCTCTTATTATAGTCCTTGGAGCATTTCTGAGGCCGAGTATCTGGATCCTGATAGCCATATTGGGGCTTCTTTCCTGGGAATCCACTGCCAGAGTCACCCGTTCAAAGACTTTACAGCTCAGGGAAGCAGGTTACGTAAAAAGTGCCCAGTGTATGGGTTTTTCCTCTTACCACATCATGAAATCAGATATATTCCCAAACATTATCCACGTCCTGTTTCCCAAGTTCATGCTGGCAACTGCGTCGGCAATGATTTCTGAGGCATCTCTTTCTTTCCTGGGACTTGGCGACGTAAGCATGAAAAGCTGGGGGATGATGCTTTCTTTTGCTTTTTCTCAAGGTGGTTTTATTCGGGAAATGTGGTGGTGGTATATGCCTCCAGGGATCTGTATCACCCTCTGTGTACTGTCTATCGCGTCGATAGGTTTCGGGCTTGAAGCAAAGGAAGAAGAACACTCCAGAGAAGGTGTAAACACGCTATGAAACCCCATTCCAGGAGCACATTGCTTGAAAGGAATAAATCGCTTGAAAGAAATCCATTGCTTGAAAGAAATCCATTGCTTGAAAGGAATAAATCGCTTGAAAGGAATCCATTGCTTGAAAGGAACGTATTGCTTGAAGTAAGGGACCTTGAGGTCTCATTTCAGGGACTAGAAACCGTAAACGTACTTTCGGGAATTTCTTTCTTGATTAAAGATAGTGAAACTCTGGCCCTTGTAGGAGAGACTGGATGCGGAAAATCTGTCGTCGCACATACAATTATGAACCTCCTGCCCCCTGAGTCAAGGGTAAAAGGGAATATAGAATTCAGGGGAAAAAACCTGCTAGGAATGCACGAAAGGGAAATGGCAAAGATTAGAGGAAAAGAGATTGCTATTATTTTTCAGAACCCCTCAATTGCCCTTAACCCTGTGTATTCCATAGGTCACCAGCTTGCAGAACCCATATATGTGCACCAGAGAGAAAAGAAAAAGACGGCACTTTCCAGAGTTGCATTAGCCCTGAAACGTATGGGTTTTGCGAACTTCTCCGAGTGCATGAACTACTACCCCTCATGGTGCTCAGGCGGGATGAACCAGCGCTTTTTGATTGCTGCGTCGACTATACTTAATCCTGCACTCCTTATAGCAGACGAACCCAGCAAAGGACTTGACAAAAAATGCATAGTAGAACTGGAAGCTGAACTTGGAAATCTGAAAATGGAACGAAATAGTGCCCTGCTTCTAATAAGCCATGACCTTGAATTTGTTCAGAGGCTTGCAGACAGAATTGCCGTTATGTATGCAGGGGAAATTGTCGAAATCGCCGATCCTTCAAGCCTTTTTGAGAACCCTTTACACCCTTACACCAGAGGTCTCCTGAACAGCCTGCCTGAGAAAGGCTTTATTCCCATACCAGGTTTTTCCCCGTCTCTTAGTAGCCTTCCTTCGGGCTGCAGGTTCCACCCGAGGTGCCCTTTAAGGGAAAAGCGCTGCACTCAAATCCATCCCGAAATTAAAGAAACTGGTCAAAGGACTGTGAGGTGTTTTCTATCTCCCTGAGAGCAGACAGCATATCAAAGACATACGGAAAAGGCCTGTTAAGCAAGGGAAAATGTATTTTCCGAGAAGTTTCTTTTGAGATTAGGTCTGGAGAGACCTTTGGATTGATGGGGCCTTCCGGGGAAGGAAAAAGCACTCTGGGGAGAGTTATTGCCGGGCTTGAGAAGCCCACATACGGTACTGTGTACTATGGGAGTTCTCCACTTCCTGAAATGAATAAAACCGAACATATAACTTTTCGCCGTAAGGTCCAGATAATGTTTCAAGACCCTACGGGCGCTTTTAACCCGAGGAAAAAAATAGGAAGTTCAGTTTTCGATGTCCTGAAACTCCTCCAAATTCCTCATATAGAACATGCCTCAAAAACAAAAGAGATGCTTATGACCATAGGCCTTCCAGAAGAGGTGCTTTCTCGCTATCCTTCGCAGCTATCAGGAGGCCAACTACAGCGCCTTGAACTTGGCCGAATTCTCCTGCTCGAACCTGAATATATCGTACTTGACGAGCCAACTTCAGCTCTGGATGTCTCGGTTCAAGCTCAGACCCTGCACATGCTTAAAAAAGTTCAGGCCGAGAAGAGTATAGGCTATCTCCTGATCTCTCATGATGAAGCTGTTATCCGTTTCATGTCAGACAGCTGCGGATTGCTTGAGAACAGGCAGTTGAGATTAATTGATTGATGTCTCCCAAAACCTTAATTTCTCATGACTACCAGTACAAACTTCTTTACAAGTCCCTTTCCTTACAAGTCCCTTTCCTTACAAGCTCCTTTTCTTACAAGCTCCTTTTCTTACAAGCCTCTACAAAAGTACTGAAAACTAAAGATTTAAAATTAAAGATTCAAAACTAAAGATTCAAAAGAAATCCAGAATCTTTTCAGGGCTTTCAAGCACGGTAATTCCCTGCAAGCTTTTTACGATCTCAACGTTGCGCATATCCACATCCCGGACCAGGACTTCCACAGGCCCGCCTTTGATAGCTTTATAAGGGCAGAGTTCCTTGCAGATCCCGCAGCCTTTGCACTTAAGAAGGTCTATCTGGTCTGTGAAACCGTTTTTCTCAGTTATTGCTCCATGAGGGCAGTTTTCTCTTGGAGGACAGTCTTCGCAATGTCTACACTGTTTTCGGTCGATATTATAGGGCATTTCTGATATGATTGAACCTTCAATATCTACAGGCACAATATAAACAGGCACTCTTCCTTTTACAGCCTGGGCAACGGCATTGGTAACAAGGGAATCCGCAATTCCATAAGCGATTTTCGAAACCGTGTTTGAGGTTGCAGGCGTGACAAATAGGGCGTCATATCGGTCAAGACCGAAGCGTCCGACCTTAGGAGAACTCGAACCCTGCTCGCTTTCCCGGAAGATTTCTTCGAGGTAGTCCCCGCCGGAGATTTTAACAAGCTTTTGCTCAAGCCCGTACATGCGCAGTACCTCCTCTCCAGCCCTGGAAATAAATGTGTTTACGGAAACTTCAGGGTTTCGGAGCTTGATTTCCTTAAAAACCTGGTAACTGCGGTCCAGGAAATGCCCGGCACCTGTAATGCCCCATGCGATTCTCTGAAAACTCATGAAAATAAGTCATGCCAGAGGGGGATAATATAATTTTCTAAAAAAAGAGTCAGGATAATGAAAACGAGAAGTCACAAATTTTAACTGAGAAAGATAAATTATAAACTTTATCTGGGAGTTTATCCGGGGAGTCGATCACAGCTAAACGATCCCAATAATAAAGTATTCACAGCTCCAGTACCTCATAAAGCAATTTCATAGCTTTTTTCTCGTTTTCTCCCCCGCACTTAGAAGCCAGTGATTCATAATGGCGGATCAGTTTGAGATATTTTTCGTCCCCTGTAAGCTGATAGCGGGTTGCATGGACAGTCGCCTCAAGCACTGCGTTGAATCCCCTGTTGGGTACAGGCAAGCTTTTCCAGTTAGCTTCATTGAAACCTGCTTTTACAGGAATAAGGTCGGCCACAAGAGCATGATCTGTACTCTTAAGATCAGTACATTCGAAAACGACCCAGGTTAAAGCTTTTTTAAGGATTGGAAAACTGAGCCCATGGACAGTCACATAGTCAAATTCGGAGGGATCCAGATCGAAAAAAGTCGAACGCACAAGGAGCAGAGGATCATACACTACGTTTGCGGCAAGATACTTTTCTTTTGAGACATTTTCCCAGGTGTGGGTGCCTTTGAAAAGCCGGACAAAAGTTCTTCCATTTTTTACGATTATTCCGATAGGGGCAGCATTGGGGGATTCCAGACCAGTGGTAATTATTGTTTCGGAAATGCCTTCCCTGATCCCAAAGGAATATAAATCGATAGAGTCAAAAGCTGACGATTCGCTTCCGTTTATTCTACGTTCAGGAGAAAATCCGGTCAAAAGCGCAGTCCCCCCAGAAGGGCAATGAAAAGCCCGGCTATGATGATATCGGCTGTTGAACCCGGGTTGATTCTCTTTTTGAGAAGTTCGGAGTCAAACTCCTGTACAGCAGGAAGCAGAACTGCAAAGTTTCTGGTGGTATTACCTAAAGATTCAGTATTACCTGAAGCCTCCTCCCAGGCCGAGAGAATCTCGCCTGCTCTTGAGGAAACATAGTCCGCAGTATCTTTATCAAATTTGGTCTCGATGAAGGTATCCCTGTGCCGGGACAGCAATTTCAGAAAGGTATACACAACGGCTTCGTTAATACCTGTGCCTGAACAGTTCGAAACTGAGTTCTCAGCTCCCGGATTTTGAGCCTGCATGAACTCTGTTATGCATTTTGCTCCTTCAAGGCAGCTTCCGAAGCCTGTAACCCATTCATTTGCAATCAGGTCATATCCCCTGGCAATATCCATAAGTTCGTAAAGGGTAACGTCCTGATCCCTTAATTTGTCTGTTGATTTGGGGTCTCCAAGGCTGAATTCATCCACGCTGTTAACTCTCACTCCTGCCACTTCGAAAGCCCTGTAGAACTCTACAGCGTCCTCACTATCTGTTGCCTGAACAAAAGCATGTGCATGTGCAGCAAGGGCTTCGAATTCATCTGGTAAGAGCTTATAAGGGGCTTTTCCACAGGAGTCGAATAGTTCGCCTGCAGCCATTGAAAGAGGAATAAGTAGCAGAAAGGCACCGAAATGAGTATTTCCTCCTTTTTGCCAAGCAGAACTTTCGCAAACGGCACTTCTGATAAGTGCGCCTATCCCGTTCCTGCTTCTTGCAGCCAGCTCAAGGACGGGGTAAACGCCTACTGAAGACGCTATAAAATGCTCAAAGCAGGTGTCAGGATAATTATGTTCCCTATCGACGTTTCCTGGCTTTGGAGAAGCCGAGACCTCAAGTAACATAGCAAGCTGGGCGCAACGGGCAATAAGATTTGAAATCTGTGGGTTTTTTTCTGCCAGTTCAGGTATCTGGCAGGTAAAACCATTATTAATGGGATTCATTTACCGGAATTCTGGCATGATCCAGTACGTATTCTGCCAGTTGCTTTTTAAGCTTCATGTATTCTACGTCAGAGAGACCAATTGTGTTTAACACTCCGTCTCTGATCCAGCAGGGCTTGGTGATTTTACAACACCAGACAAGGCTTCCAAAGCATGTGTCCTCTCCGTATTCCAGCATTGTGCCTTTCGCAAAGTCAAACTTTGTCCTGGCAAACTCCTCTGCCGTATATCCAAGTTTTCGGAACTTTTCATGTACAGGACAGGGTTTTACAGGCAGGCAGCAGAAAGCTAGTCCCCTGAAGTCCCCTTCGCTGCAAACGTGCTTGGGGGCATTATACCAGCCTATTGACTGCTGGTAAGAGGTAACGTTTTCTACCAGTTCCTGTATAAGCCCGGAATTTTCAAGGACACCCCTGGCAGCGGAGACCATATTGGCTCCTCGGGTAAACATCTCTTTTGCTGACTCAAAGTCCTTGACCGAATTGTTTCCGATCAGGAAGAGCCTTGTAGCGTCTCTGTAATTAAGAATTGTATCAAGATCGGCACCGAAGTCTTCCATTCCGGCATCAACGTGTATGATATCCGCACCTGCCTTATCGATAAGCCTTGCAAGTTCGATATCATTTACCACGTTTGCCCTTACTTTTACTGAAAGCACAACTCCGGTTTCCTTTATCGCTTTGATCCATGCCGAAAGCCTTGGAAGGTCGTGGAGAAGAGCTTCTCCCATCCCGGCTTCGAGCATTTCGGGCTGCCTGCAGTGAGCATTTAACTCAAGGATTGCTCCTTCTTCTTTGACTATTTTTGCAGCTTCAATGAGGGGTTCAAGTGTAGTACTCCTTACATTTACCGCTATGGCACTTCCGGACGTTACTGCCCGGATTTCCTTTTTTATAAGCTCCATCGGTTCATCGGAAATGAACTCTTTTCTACCCCGGGCTACGAGGGCTGAAGCAACAGCTATTGAAGCTTTATCCAGGTTAAAGGCTCCAAGAATTACCAGCCCGGCATTGCTTGCATACTGGTTGGCAAAAGCACTATCGACAATTCCTGCCATAGGCGCCAGTGCAATCGGGTTTTTAAAACGAACATATCCAATATGCAAATCGAACAGACAATCACTCATGTTTTACCTCTTGAAAATAAGCCTGAAAACTGATATGAATTATAGCCATTGCCCGAGATTAAAGTATCTATAAGATTTTTCGGACAAGCCTTGAAGATGGAAAAGGTCCACCCATAACTTACGAAGTATAATACATATATATTAATATTTGGACGCACCCCAAACACACAAAATTTATATAAACTATGGGGAAGGGGCATATCTGTAATCGCCCAGTGAAGAAAATAAAATATGGCAATATTTAATAAAAGTATTATATCATTCCTGTAGAAAAACATTTCTCAGTCGTACAATCTATTTAAGTCTTAAAACTCTTCTCAATCTCAAAACTCTTCTCAATCTCGAAACTCTATTCGATCTTTTGTAGATTAAGCATCCCAAAAATATATATATTTAAAAAAATATATAGAGGCCACCAAAAGGTAACATGCGAGAGAGGCTGGACGGCTGACGGGCCTTCGGGTCTGAGGAAAGTCTCCCCACCGCTCCGGATACACGAACATCTGTAAAGGATGTCGGGCGAGAGCCCGGGCCCTGGCACAGAAACGATAACCATCCTCTGAAAATGCGATGATGCGGAAGCTGAGATCTCAGGGTAAATGGATGAAACGGCGAACCCTCGTGGGTGCAAGTTGGAAATCGGGGAGAAGAGAATTCCGGACTCTCCCGGTTGTTTTTGGAAACGCATAGCCGAATGCCGTCACTGCAAGAGTCCTCAGGACCATTTCCTCCACTGATGGGTGATAGGAAATCTTTGCAGGAACAGAAGGGAGCTTACGTGCCTCACTCGCATAAACTTACTTTCCTTTGTTCCTTTTTCTACTCGTTTTTTCTTTATTCCGGTTTATTTATTTTTTTTTCCGTGATTTTCATTTCTTTATTCGTTTTTCTGTTACTTTGATTTCCTTTATTTGCCTCTATTTTTTTAAATCAGTCCTTATCAGTTCCTTCCAGTTTAAGAGACTTTATTTTGGAGACAGGTTCGACCAGGCAGAAGTTCAACAGTAACCAGCGGACATAATCTTTGTAATTTCTATTGGTTACCACCTCATCCAGGTACTTATCCAGGATCTCCCTGTTGCTAACAGCCAGTTTGAAAGAGGTCTCAGGAAAACGATGCATTATTTTATCCAATTTAAGAGAACTGGCAAGATAATTCCCGAATTCCTGCCTGCAACTGGATTCATAGGCTTTAAGGCTACTTAACTTCTGGCTGTACATGACAAGGTCTGCAACGGCCTCCGCAGCAAGCTGCCCTGACCTGATTGCATATGAAAGACCTTCTCCTGTGAAAGCATCTACAAATCCGGCAGCATCCCCACTCAGAAGCAGCCTTGAATTGAGGATTTTTCTTTTTATCCCGCCTTTGGGGATAATATGGTAGCGAACCGGAAAGTCCCCTGATAAGCCGTTTTCCTCCAGAAAATCCAGCAGTATTTTTTTCGGATGCTCAAGATATTGGGCTGTCCCTATAATTCCTACGGAATAATATCCGTCATGGGGAAAGATCCAGCCATAACCTCCATGTGCAACCCCGAAATGAATCTCTATAGTATCCGGAAACCGGTTCCTTATTGCTTCATCGTCATCGGGAATTTCCGAAACCAGTCCCAGTCCATATCCTGTTTTTTTATCTTTCGGCCTTACTTTGTACTTAAGGGTTCCACCCGAACCTTCTGAAATAAGAACGAACCTCCCCAGATAGGTATTATCTGTGGTTCTGACTTCAACGCAATCTTCTTTTTCAACCAGGTCAAGAACCTCTTCTTCGGTATGGACCTCAATTCCGGTCTCCCTGGCTTTGTCAAGCAAAAAGTTATCAAAGACTTTTCTGGAAACCAGCAGAGCCAGGTTATTTTCTTTCATTCCTTCTACAAATCGGTCTCTGAAGTGAACTCTTACCTTTGGGATATTTCTCTCAATTATGGACTCAGGGAGCTCGAAATCCAGGCAAGATAAACAATAAGAAGAAATAGCCCCTCCACAGGGCTTATACCTTGGGAAATTTTCTTTCTCGATTAAGAGGGTTGAAAGTCCCCTTTTTCCGGCTGTCTGTCCTGCCGATGCTCCTGAAGGTCCTCCCCCTACTATGATCAGATCGTACATGCTAAGACACCCGCTTGCGGAATAAGTGTAGCTATATGCAGACAGGAATAATCTGCCCTTAAAATATATTAAGGCTGGAACAATAAAAAGACCGAAGATACAAAAAAATCTGTAAAAGTTTCTGTAATAGTTCTCTGTAAAAGTTCTTTTATTCTATTACCTGAGTTTGAAATTCAGGAGGGACCAGCGCAAGTAATCTTTATAATCAATCTTGAAATCCATAACCTCAAGATATTTGTCCAGGATTTCTCTATTGTCTATAAACATTTTGAAAGATCTTTCTGGGAAACTATGGATTAATTTGGAAAAAATACGAGAATACTTAAGATGAGTCCCGAATTCTGTCTTACAAATAGATTCGTATTTATGAAGATCTTTTAGCTTTCCTCTCTGCTGACAAATCTCAGCAAGTACGCTGGCGGCAAGCTGCCCTGATCTAATGGCATAGGCAAGTCCCTCACCTGAAGAAGCATCTACAAACCCGGCAGCATCTCCGCTTAGAAGAACCCTTGAGCCCACCACTTTTCTTTTAATTCCTCCCCAGGGAATTTTATGCCCGTGAAGTTTATACTCTCCGGAAAAACCATTATCCTTAAGGAAGTTAAGCATGGACTCTTTAGGATGTGTGAAGTCCTTAACAACCCCACCAATTCCAACGGAATAATAGGTTTTATGAGGAAAAATCCAGCCGTATCCTCCTCTTGCAATTCCAAAATGCAGTTCTAAGGATTTTCCGAGGCGTTCTTCAATTTCTCTTTCGTTGGCAGGGACTTCAGTGACAAGGCAAATTCCATATTCGTTTTTATTGTCCGTTGGCCGCACACAGGTTTTGACAATTCCCTGGGCGCCTTCTGCAATTATCGCAAATTTTGCCTGGTATGTACCCTGCCTGGTATCTACTTCAATGCAATCAGGCATTTCCCTACAGCACAGAGCTTTTTCTCCTGTATGGACTTCAATTTCTGTTTCTTTTGCTTTTTCAAGAAGGAAGTTGTCAAATTTGTTTCTGGATACGAGCGCAAATATCCGATGATCCTTATGTACGTTGACTGATTGATCCTTGAAAATAGCCTTTACCCCTGTAACTTCCCATTCAATAATATCTTGAGGAAGCTTGAAGTCAAGGTAAGAAATAGCATGAGCTGAAAGTCCACCTCCGCAGGGCTTGTATCTGGGAAATTCTTCTTTTTCAAGCAGCAAAGTATTAAGACCAAGTTTTCCTGCTCTTCTTCCAGCCGAGGCTCCTGAAGGTCCTCCGCCAATTATTATCAGGTCATACATATTATCAGGTCATACATATCCAAAAACCTTCAAAACTATCTGAGTTTGAAATTCAGGAGGGCCCAACGCAGGTAATCCTTATAATCAATCGTGAAATCCATAACCTCAAGATATTTATCAAGCATTTTATCACTTGATGTAAAGATCTTAAATGTCCGGTCAGGAAAATGGTGCATTACCCTGGAAAACATAAGTGAGTACTTGAGATGAGTCCCAAACTCAGCCCGGCAGAGAGCTTCATATTTGCTCAGATCTTTCAGATTTTTGCTTTGCAGACAAACCCCTGCAATTGCCTCGGCCGCAAACTGCCCTGAACGAATCGCATAGGCAAGTCCTTCACCTGAAAAAGCGTCTACAAACCCGGCAGCATCTCCGCTTAGAAGAACCCTTGAACCTACCACTTTTCTTTTAATTCCTCCCCAGGGAATTTTATGCCCGTGAAGTTTATACTCTCCGGAAAAGCCATTGTCCTTAAGGAAGTTAAGCATGGACTCTTTAGGATGTGTGAAGTCCTTAACAACCCCACCAATTCCAACGGAATAATAGGTTTTATGAGGGAAAATCCAGCCATATCCGCCTCCAGCAACCCCAAAATGCATTTCCACGGATTTTCCGAGGCGTTCTTCAATTTCTCTTTCGTTGGCAGGGACTTCAGTGACAAGGCAAATTCCATATTCGTTTTTATTGTCCGTTGGCCGCACACAGGTTTTGACAATTCCCTGGGCGCCTTCTGCAATTATCGCAAATTTTGCCTGGTATGTACCCTGCCTGGTATCTACTTCAATGCAATCAGGCATTTCCCTGCAGCACAGAGCTTTTTCTCCTGTATGGACTTCAATTCCTGTTTCTTTTGCTTTTTCAAGAAGGAAATTGTCAAATTTATTTCTTGAGACTAGTGCAGCTACCCGGTGATTTTTGTGTGCTTCAATCAACTGATCCTTGAAAATGATCTTTGCCCCTGTAACTTCCCACTCAATAATATTCTCAGGAAGTTCAAAATCGAGATAGGATCTCGCATGATCTGAGAGTCCGCCTGCACAGGGTTTGTATCTGGGAAATTCTTCTTTTTCAAGAAGCAGTGTTTTCATGCCAAGTTTTCCTGCTTTTCTTCCGGCCGAAGCTCCGGAAGGACCACCACCAATAATGATTATATCATACATGAAACGCACCAGAAGACTAATTACTCTGTCACGCAAATTATTTTATTACGTAACAGGCTATTATCTCGTAATCTTTGCCATTATACGAGATTCAATATTAATTATTGGGTCTATCCCATAACTCAAAACTGCTTCTCCAAATCTGGAATTAAGACTAATCAATGAGTTTCTGATCACGGTTTGATCACAGAGAATTGTTCTGAAACTTCTATCAATTTTGAGTATAAAGCTGGTTTTGGAATAAGCTCATTCAATAAAAATTGATTTTATAATTTGCATTTTCCTATATAAAGTTAATAGAATAGAAAACTCGTCATCGATTGTTTTTTGTTGCTCGCCATTAACCAAAACAAAGAGGTTTCGAAAATATTAATAGATATGCATAATTAATTCAAGAAATATAAATTAAATATGAAAATTTCTAAAATAATAAGTTATGAAACTTATATCTGAGAACAACTCTGTGCTTATTCCTCTAAAGAGTAATCAGTAAAAATCATTATTCTTGTAAAATCATTATTCTTGTAAAATCATTATTCTTGTAAAATCATTATTCTTGTAAAATCATTATTCTTGTAAAATCATTATTCTTGTAAAATCATTATTCTTATTTGATGTGGCAGCTTCATTGTTTTAAATGTTTTGTCGTTGAGCTCATCCTAAAACCAATTTTAGTCCCACATCAGTAAGAGTTTCAGAATTATTTCTCAGGATCATAACAGCTCTTATTGATAATCCAAAATATGATATTCAGAGAAGCAATTTTGCATTTTGGGATAGGCTCGTTTTAAACTTATCTGTGATACTTGTTATTAGAAATATGGGATTTATTCTGTATTAAACTTGACAATACAACAGGGAGTTTCGAAAAAGCTTGATCAAACGTAAGTCCTCTGGAAGCAGATTCGTACATAATACTTACAGGTAAATAAGACATCACAAGATTAAATGAGAGAGGGAGATGACCATAAAAAAATTTCCCTATGTAATATGCTAACTTCAAGCCTTGAATAATTTCTTTTTGATATCTTCTTTGTAGTGCTTGATGATCAAAAATTCCCGATTTTATACTTGAAGAAATCACCTCAGCAGCAATTGTACCACTTTTTACCGCATAATAAATACCTTCCCCAGTCCAGTACTCTCCAAAGCCTGCAGCATCTCCAACCAGGATACATGGAAAATCGGGTTGCTTATAGTTTATTCCATAATGAGGAATAACATGTCCTTTAAAATTTTCTGATTCAGGAACAAGTCCAAGTTTTTCAATATAATCAATAAGATATTTCTGGATATTTTTCATTTTTTTATTTGTTGTATAGGCTCCAACACAAACGTATTCATCCTTAGGGAAAATCCACAGATAACCATTTGGAACTGTCCCGAAATCGAAAGTCATATTAAATTTTCCAATATTATTCTTGCTTACGGGGCAGTTAATTTCCACCGCAAAACCATAAAGATCTCTTTCAACAATGTTAAATGTTCTATTAACAATACTATTAGTACCGTCAGCCCCTATCAAATAATTACATCGGAAAAACTCCGAATCTGTTTTGATACAAAACTCTGCATTCTCCCAGGTAACTTCAGTTACTTTCATTCCATCAAGAAACGTTGCTCCCGAATCAATGGCCTTTTTAATAAGGAAGTCATCGAATTCTTTTCTTTCAACCATTTTAACAAGTATTTTATTACCTGAAATATTGTGAAAGATCTGGTTTTTGTATGAAGTTACAACAGTATTTGTACTGTATTTTACCTCTTTGGAAATCGGAAAATCAAAAGAATTAAACGCTTTTGCAGTTAAACCTCCTGCACAGGGTTTGTAGCGTGGGAAAGAGTATTTATCAATAACAAGCACTTTGATTTTAGACTTCGCTAACATATATGCTGCATAGGATCCTGCAGGACCTGCTCCGATAATAATAACATCATATTTTTTCATAGAAATCATTATAAAAATAGAATTTTGGCTATAATTGTCATTAATCTTACAAAAATATTACTAAATAAATTAGTAAGGAATCCAGCCGTATAAAATTAGTTGCTGATCAGATCTACAATGCTTTATTTGAGGCTAACCTTTAAAAGCTGGTTGTGTTTGGAAACATAATCAGGTCAAAAGAATAAGAGTCAAGCTGTTTCTCTCGATTGAAAACAATAGGCTTGTAATTAGAGTCAAACTGTTTCTTTCGATTGAAAACAATAGGCTTGTAATTAGAGTCAAACTGTTTCTCTCGATTGAAAACAATAGGCTTGCTCGTACCTGTACTCTGATCTCGTTAGCCGTATACTAATTCCAAAAGGAAAAAAATCTTATTATTGCTTAATTCTTAAAATTTTCCAAAACATCCAGGACGTTCTGATAATTTACTTCTGTCCCGAAGCAGCCGTCTTTTTCCATAGGAATACCGTAGCTTACAACTCCCTTACCTTTAAGCGCACGCATGACCTTATTAATTTCGTAATCACAGGCGATCATAAGGACACCGTCGGCAGCTTCCATTTTAAGAATGTTTTTTACGTAGGAAGAACCTGTAACAATGAATAATTTATACCCATATTTTTCAGCATCTTTTTTCAACTGAGTAAAGACGCATTTCCCGCAGGATTTACACTGTATCCCGGTTTGAGTAGAATAAGCCGGGCAGTCAAGACTCCGCATGCAGTGTGGAGCCAGGAGAATCCTATTTTTTGTTTTTGCAAAATCAGACTTATAGGCTCGGTTTTTCAGAGATGCCATCCACTTATCCAGAATTCGCGTATCGGAAAATTTTAGGAAAAGGTGCCTTAGAGGCAAATAAAAATAATCTAGTATATTTGCAAAAAAACCTGCAAGGTAGACATTTCCTGTGAGGCTCCTTTTACTGACAACCAGAGCTATGCCAGAAAGAATAAGGGATAAAACGATAAAAATGAAAAGAGCTTCCCCAATAATATTATACATTGCACATCTCCATTTTTTGAATTATTTCCTCAACATTTGCTTCAGTATTAAAGCATCCGTCCCTTAAAAGAAGAACACCCTGTACGGGAATAAACGAGACAGCCTGCATATTCTCGGAAAGCTCGTTATAGCAGGCTACACCAAGGCAGGCTTCAGGTTTGTATTCGTTAAAGATCTTTTTGACAAAACTTCCTCCAGGTATTACAAAAACCTGGAAGTTGCACCTATCAGCAGCCTCGGAGATTCTTGAAATATCACATAGCCCGCAACGCTTGCACTCATACCCGTGGATTGGATCGCACCTGGCTTTACAGTTCGGATGGCGCAAGCACTGAGGAAGAAGCAGGATTTTCTTGTCTTTAACATGCCGGAAATCATCATACGCAACAGCGTTTCGGACATCAATAAGGATATCGTCAACAAGGGTTTCCCTTATCCTGAAAGCTTTGCAGATCCATTTTGCAGGAGAATAGAAAAGATAAAGTGTAAACAGCACGAACTCCGGAAAAATTATCCTGCGTTTTTTAACGGAATATGCCCCTATGAGCAGGGCGATTCCTGTTCCTGCAAGAACAAATAGAACCAGATATATGAATATTTTTCCAAGATATTCGTAAGGAATATGCATGTTCAAGGGGAGGTAAGTATCGGTATTTAAGTTTTGCTATTATATAATAGTGAACTGCTTTTCCCTAAAACTCTCGCTTGAATGCTCAAGTTTTGTGCTGTATCCTAAAATAATTTTATAGATCCAAAATTATTTTAAAGTTTGATATGTGATAAAGCTGCAAACGGCACAAAAAGTTAAATGTTGAGTAAGTTTAAGCTTCATTTTGGTAATGTAGAATGATTCTGTAATATGAAACAAATTCGAAGTTGGAGAAGTTGAAATGAAATAGTGGGTCAACTGTATATACGATAGATTATTGCAATAACAGAAACTAAAAAAGCGAAATAATTTTGGGATAAAAACATAAGGACTGATGAAAAATAACGCCATAAAATAGTAAAGTCTTTACAGCATAATTAATAACTTTTTATATTATTGTGTTTTGCAGGATTTTTGGTATTCCATCCTTGTTTTAGTATATTTTGCTCCTGAATTTCTAAAGCATAATCTGTCAATACGATCCCATACAACAACCCGTAAATATTTAGCATAAGAAAAAGGATAATTCACCCAAAAAATCAACTTCTTGAAAAGTGAGAGATTTCTATAGTCCTCTACCCACATAGATTCGCTTAGAAATCCTCTCCAGACAACAGATTTTTGCATATGTTTCCATCGCTTGAACATATGACCTATTATGAATAAGAAGGTACAAGTGATTGCAAATAGTCTTTTAGTCATATTTTTCACCTTAAAAAACTCAAACCTATAGTCACGCCTGTAATTGTTGCAACAAAAATTTCATTGTATCTCATTTGAGCAGTTGCATTATTTAGCCTCGTGACTATTATAATAGGTTAACAGGAAAATGCATTAAAACACATTTCTTATAGATTGTATCTTAACCAAATACAAATGAATATCTTTTCAAATTATACTTTCTTTCTTCCCATTTTCTTTCGTACATACCGTAAAACTCCATAAGAACAACCCAACAGAAGCATAATCTTAAAGGGTTTCTCACCTGCTTTGAGGAGTTCTTCGATTTTTTCATGATCGTATTTTGGTTTCTGACCTCTCTTTTTTGGAGGAGATTGGTGACTCATTAAAATTTCACCTCTTTATATAATTTACTGTACTTTCAAGTTTACGAGGGCTGGTTATTTTATAGGTCCAACTGTAACTGAAAAAATTCCTTAGCTTTCATAGACGCGACAGAACCTTAAGAAAGTTGAAAAAATCACTTAGCAGCCCCGTATTATCCATCTCCACAATATAAGCATATTATGTCAAAAATATAAAAGCCTTTCATATTAATATTAATTTAAACTATTAATATTTCGTGTATCTTTTAAGTAAGTAGAAGTAAAAATCAAAGTTTCGTTGGCGCAACTTTCTGCAAGTAATGTGGTATGTTCGCATCTTCTTTCTAAATTCCGTTATAGGAACTATAGCCCTAAATAATTTAATTGGAGCAGAAGTTAATACCGAAAATGGAATTGAGAAATTATATTATCATCAATGGTTACCTAGGAATTTTTCCATCTCTGCAGCAAGCTAGCGGTGTATTCGACTGAAATAAATGACAGCAAAATCGGATTCAAGCAAAAAATTGTTTGAAGTAAAAAATCTCAGATTAATTATGGCTCTTTTGTGTAGAATTTACTTAAACTGAAAAAAAGTAACATTAAGCCGTTATCTAAATTTTACGTTTATAATGAGCTTAGGGTAAGGAAAAGTTGAAAAAAGATGAGAGGATTAAACCCCCATTTTCTCATCTAACTTTGGTTTTTGCTTTTTTACTTTCTTTTATACAGGATTACTGCAAACAGGCTAGCTATTCCGTAATATATTTCAAAACTTGGTATTCTCGGAATTTCTTTTTGTTCAGTTTGTGGTTCTTTGTTCGTTGTGTTATTAATTGTTTCAGGGTCGTCAATATTTATTTTAATTGTTTCAGGGTTGTCAGCATTTATTTTAATTGTTTCAGGGTCATCAATATTTATTTTCGTTACAGTTTCTTCAGATAATGGTTTCGCTGTACCCGTTATTGCAAATGATGAGAAACCTGAAGTTTTGGCTTTGAAATTCAGGTATTTGTCATCTTCTCCTGAAAGATTTGCTGGAAATTGCTCCCATTTTTTATCGTTGTATCTGTTAAGAGTGATAGATGATTTGTCGATATTTTTGTCCTTTACCCAGGATTTTTCAACCTTGAAACACACGATTGGATTTTCTATGTTCTTTGAGGTCGCAATTCCACCATTTCCTACCCAGACATTAAAGGATTTGTAGACTTCACCATCGGGCAGTATGGAAACCAGAGAAGATTTCCCTTTGAGCTGTTCAGCAATAGTTGTGGTCTTCCCAAAGGTTTTCTTTGCATCAAAACTCACATACACAACACAGGTTGCATTCTTTGAGAAATTGAACTTTACAGATTTTCCATTTATAACAGCAGCTTGTGAAAGTTCCTTTACCTGGACATTACTTTGAAGCTCCGGAGAACCGCCTCCACCTCCTCCACTTCCTCCACCACTAGAGCTGCTATGGCCACTTCCACTACCATCATCGCTTGAGCTGTTTTCTTCAAACACGGTTATTGTAGCAGTTTTTGAGGCAGTATTATTTCCATTGCCTGCTGTCAGGTTAACAATATAGGTTCCTGCTGCATAGTAAATATGCAATGGGTTTTTCTCAGTTGAAGTAGTTCCATCTCCAAAGTTCCAATTCCTTAATATTGCGTGCTGCGACAAGTCGGTGAACTGGACTGAGAGAGGGGCATATCCACTCGTGACGCTGGTGCTGAAGTCTGCTACGGGATCTAATTGAAACACTTTCCAGATGTTAGAATAATTTCTTTCGTATCCCAAAGCCCAGAACCCTACTCCACCTAGATTTTCGGATTTTGCATATTGATATTTTAATCTAAGTGATTCATCGTCATCGTACCATACTTGATGCCATGTATCACCAGCTTTATAAAAATACCAGGGAGTGTTGGAATCCGAGTCCCAAATTCTGCCATAAATCTGAGAATTATTAATAGCATCTTCTATATGTATGGCCTGTTCATTGGTTATGTTTGCTCCTGGTTGATTGGAATCGGTCGAATAATCATAACCATAAAATGGCAAACCTAATATTATTTGATTTTTATTAAAATATTTTGATGTTTCGTTTACTGAATCGATCGCATCATATTGTATTGGACTGTCATATGGCGAATTGGGAGCCGTGGTTCTACGATTACAATAATCATAACTCATTAGAAAAACGGAATCTACATATTTTTTAAGATTTGCATTTTTGAAGGTCGCAGCATGTTTTATACCCCAGGGAGTATCTATAGAAATATGATAAGCGGGATTCTCAGTTTTTAATGTTGTATAAAGATTCGCCATTAAATTTTCAAATAGAGGAGCATTTGAAGTTCCTGTGATACTGTTTATATCGGTCGGCGTTTCCAGGTCTAAATTTACTCCGTCTGCACCGTACATTTGTAACGAATTTGAGATATTGTTTATGAAATCTGTTTGGTGGTTTGCAATTACACTGTCCATTGCATATGGATCACTTGAGTATATACACAGTGTTATTTTTACTCCATGTTGGTGCGCCTGGTCCCTAACTGCATAATAGTGACTCATATTTCCTGGGTCCGTAATTGTACCATCACTGTTTAAAGTCCATTCAGAATATGAAACATGAGTTAGGGTATCCCAATCTGGTTGATAGGATTCAAGGTAAGGCCAGTTGGGCCAGAAACCATATACTATAGTACTGTTAGGCGTAGCGAAATCTGCCACTGGTTCTTGTTGGGGAGCTATAGTAATACAATTCGGTTTCGTCACCTTACTATTGCCTGCTTCATTTGCTACTGTTAAAGTAACGTTATACATCCCTGGATTCGTAAAAGTTTGGGTTGCGTTCGTGGATTGCTTTGGATTGGCGCCACCCACGAAATCCCAGTACCAGGAGGTTGGCGTTCCACCAGTATCGGTAGTTAATCGCTCACCTTGCGTGAGTCGAGTTTCTGTTCCAGCCGATGCCACACATGAGCCGAGAATTAGAAAAAATAAGATTGATGTTGTTAAAGGCATTGAATTCAATTTTTTCTTATTTGTCATCTATTTTCCTTCTCCACCCAACATTTAAAAAATATAGCTAATGATTACATTCTCATATTTTTTAATCCTTTCCTTCTAATTTTAACCTGTATTGGCTGGTACTCAAAGTATGACTATAATTTAAAGTATCAAAAAACACAACAGCTCATTCACATAAAAACAATCAGTAACTAACAGTTGAAAAAATTAAATGCATTTACGATGGGAAAAAGTTGCTTTAATCAAAGTTGTGCTGGCGCTCCCCACTGCAAGCAATGAATTATGTTCGCGCCCCCGCTCTAAATTCCGTAAAAGGAAATAATAACCCTAAATAATTTAGTTTGAACAGAAGTTAATAACCGAAAATGGAATTGAGAACTTATTAAGATCAAACATTTAAGCTTTGATCAGTATGGAGCTATTTTAACCGTCAATGGCAAAACCGGAATGATAAGAGTAAGGGTAATTTTTTCGGTTCCTTACCTGGCTTCCTGGCTGGATATTCACCCACAAAAAGATAATCCGGATGCTTATCTATGGATTCTTATTAGGGGAAAGTGTAACGGCAAACCTATGCAGTACTCTGCTTTTCGAAAGCTCATAGGTATGCTTACGGAAAAAGCTGGAATTAAAAAGAGAGTCTATAATCATCTCTTCCGGCATTCCAGAAGTACAGAACTTGCCCAACATTTGACTGAATCTCAAATGGAAGCTCATTTAGGATGGGTTCATGGTTCAGATATGCCCAGTGTCTATGTTCATCTTTCCGGGAAACAGGTAGATGATGCTATGCTCCGGATCTATGGCATGACGAAAAAAGAAGACATGATCCCGGAACTTACCAGTAAGACCTGCCCAATATGTGAAAAGATCAACAGTCCTACATCTAAATTTTGCTCAAGGTGCGGACGTATTCTTGATTTAGCTGTAGCTCTTGAACTTGAGGAACTGGAAAATAAGATACCTGAGCTTATGGAAGTACTCTTGAGAAGCCCTGAGGCGGTAGGAATTATGCAAAAAATGTATGCGAAGAAGGTCGCAGAAAAAAAGAATAAAGGTGAGGCTTTGGACTGAGAGTACAATGCCCTTTATACGGCATAGCACCCTCAGTTTAAATCTCTATTAAAGCTTTATTTCTGAAATAAAGCTCTAATATTCTTTATTTTACCAAAGGTTTATATATTAGACTAAACATAGAGATGTACACTTAATTAAGGAGGTAATTTATGCGAGAAGGAATGTTAAGACCTGAAATTAAAAGAAGTACTCATGACAAAATTGCAGATTATGCACAAGAGCATGGTTTGAAGATTTGGAAAGCATACGATGAAGCTGTAAAGGATCTAAAAGAAAAAGAAGAAATTAATAAGAAAGTGGCCTGTTAAGCGGCAATTCCGAGAAAAGCGGCTTAACAGAACTACTTAACTAGCCATTAAGTAATGTAACGTTTATTTTTATAAACGTTTTCATTAAGCTGTTTTTCTTTTCAATTGCTGTTTTTGGCCTTCATGAGAGGCAGAAATATGTTAAAAAATAGCTTCAGTACCGGTAGGTCTTGATAAAATTTAAGGGAGTCGGGAATAATGGCAACTGAAATGACTTTAAGAGATCGATTTTTTGTAGGGAATATATTAAGATATCTAATTTTTTCTAAGTAATTTCGGTCCATTTGATTACGATTTTGATGAGAAAACGAGCGAAAATTATATTCCCACTCAACAGGGAATATATTAAATATGTATTTTTTATAATGAAGTCTATCGCATTTGAAAACAAATTAATTTTCAACTTATTGAATATACAGTTTTCGTAAACTTGAAGATTACACTAAAGCCTAGAAGATACTTAAGGAAGTAAACAATTATTTCCCTTCAGTTTTGGCCTGCATAAAGCTTTTACTGTTCTAATTTAATCATTGAGTTTTTGAAAGCTATGTAAAGAATTTGGGAATCAATTTATAGTACTTTTGGCATTGAGGCACTTGTAGTTGAAAATTACCATCCTCTTGATAAGATCTCTATATATCCCCCACAAAACATTGGAGTTAAGGTATAAATCAATACAAGTATTGACTTAATGGATTTTACTTTGTGTTACTTTTAAATTTTATAATAATACAAAATATGACATCAATCGAGTACCCATATATAAAGTTTTTAGCCAAATCATCCAACTGACAATGGTCAAGGACTAGTTTCAGATTCAAAATTAGTTCGAAAATCGAATTGTTTGAAAATTTACACAGAAAACTTATAAAGAAGTAAGTAAGAGGAATTTATGGAGTTTAAAAGTATTTTCCAGCTATCACCCAAACTCCATAAAATACGCTCTAAGAGGCAGTGATCATGTTAGCTTTGCGTGTATTTAAGCTTGTCTGATTCTACCTCTTGGGTGCTAAACAGGAGGAAAAATATGGTTAAGAACAAAATTAAGATAAGCATACTTCTTTTGACAATGTTGGTTGGTATTGCATTGATACCAGGTAAGTGCACAGACAGAGGATAATTACTCTGTAACTGCTGAGGAAGCCTTTAAGCATGCTAATGCAAATATGATAGACTTTATCGCAACTAACACATCAGGATTTGAAAACTGGACAGGAGCATCTATTGATTCCAAACCACTGGAGCTCTACGATCCAACTGGTCAAAAGTTGTATTATCAATTTTCTGTATATAAAAATAAAACCCTGATAGGTATAATCGACATTGCTGCAGATAAAAGGCTTGGGCAAACAGTCCAACTTGTTTTATTTGAGCCAAAACCTTTTGATGCCACTACAGCTATGAATAAATCAAGAGAAATCGCTAAATTCGCGAGTGGAGTTCCAGGTCATGTTCGAATGTGTCGTGGATACAAAATAAGTGGTTCGAATGAATATTTGCGTATAGGTAATCCTAATCCCATATATTTCTGTGTACCTTATTGGGAGGCATTCGGTTCTGAAATTGAACGTATATATGTGAGGAGTTAAAACTCCTCATTTTTTCGGTGATTGATGTGAATAAAATTAGCAAAGTAATTGTTGTTTTTATTGCTCTTCTAACCTTCTTAGCACTGATGATGCAATCTCAAGAAGTTAAAACACCTGGTTTATTTATTCAATTTGAAAATGAAACTAGTGAGGCGGAAGTTAAAGCCATTCTTGAAAATTACGACATACCCGTGAATTATACCATAGACTATAATTCTAATATTGGGCGAGGAATGTACTACATAGAAGTTGATGAAGATAAAATATATGAATTAAGGAAAGATGAAAACTGGACTTCTGTAGTTGAAATCAAAAAAGGAAATTATAACATAATTATGTTATCTGAAGAATTTGGTCCAGATGAAAATGTTCTCGCAATGGTGGAAAAAAATAACCTTCAGTTGAAAAAGGCTGTTATGTGTTATATCCAGTTTGGAGATGGATCAGCGCCCTGGGTTGTTGGAGAGAATTATATTCTGGAGAGGTATGCAATCAGGATAAAAAATGAACTCGAAACAAATGAGAAAGTTTTGATTGTAGGTCTGGATGATATTGTGGGGTAATACTCCAAGTCACTGGAGATTGGTAACCTATTGTTTAGAGTATCAACTAAATTTTAGGTACTTAAAAACACCAAGCTTTCGACTCTGTAGAAATCCTTAGTTTTATAAAATTATTTTTACAGCTTTTTTGTTTATACACTAACATTTTCTTTCTTTTCCTTACTCTTAAAGATACGATTGATTCTACTCCTATTTCTTCTCGAATTAGAGCATGAATTTTTTCATAATCTTGTCATTGAGAACCTTTAGCATCTTCTTGGTGACTGCTAATTAGTGCAGGGATGTGTTAAATGCCATCTTTAGATATTTTCTTCCTATTTCGTTTTTCTGTTTCCCCATTTTTTTTCATTCTCTAAAAATATTTATGTTTCTAATATACACAGGTTTTGTAACAAAACCTGTGCAATTTCATCTATTTTTCTCTCTTTCCGCTTTATTTCTCTCTTAAATCTTCCAAAATACACATGTTTTAACATAACATATGTACTCATGTGATAGATGATTTTTTTGAAAATTATTTTTTCATCAACTTCTTTGACGATCTTCCCGGCAGTTTCCCTTTCTTACAGAACCTGACTCTCTCCCAAGAAGGCCTTTATCCCTCAACCAACCCATGAAAAGCCCAGAGAAAGGAGATATAAGTCATAAGAAGGCAAAAACATAAGCAGCTTATTCAGCAACAGGGTGGATTAGGGCAGCGGGGCACACAAAATAGTACTACTATGAGTTTTACGACCGCTAAAACTGAGATCGACAATTACAGACCGTTTTTCACTATGATTACAAGTCCAAATCATTTTCGAGTTTGTTATGGATACGGTGATACTGTTATTGGATCATATCACATCTATATTAATGATCCATAGCTTGTTGGATCTGGTTCCCGAAAGGTGGAAGTCAATGGTGCTCAAGAAAGAAAACGTATATATGTGAAGCCTTAAAATTTCTAAGAGAAGTTCGATAAATTTCTGGTTTCAGTGATTGTTTATATCTTATACAGACAGCAAACTATGGGTTTATCGAATCATCTTCACTTTTCAGGTGTTGATATGAGCAAAATCAATAAAGAAATTATTTTTTTTATTATTTTTTTATTCTCGTGATGATTGCTGGACAATTTATAAAAGCTCCAGTTAATTCACAAACTCAGTATTCCAATTCCCAAGTAGGTGGTCTGTATATTCAATTTAAGATGGAATTTCTGAGTCAGAAGTAAAAGCCATTCTTCAAGACTATGACATGACTCGGAACTATAGAATGGAATATGACACTAATACTATGGGTGAAAGATATTACATAATGGTAGACAAAGATAATTGTAGCGGCATCAAACGCGAACTTGTAAACGAGATGAAAGAAGATAAAAAAGATTGGACTATATCTTCTCCTGCTCAAGTTATCAGAAAAGGAGATTATTACATTCTTCCGGTCTCTGAACAAGCAACCCAGGACATTCGACATAGATACAAGCAATATACTATTTGGTGTTCTGATCCTTAATACCTTGCCCCGGGGAAGGAGGCGAGAAAAATGTATATTAAAACCGTTAGTCCTGACTCTGGACAAGTTCTGTATCTGAATGTAGAAGTTAATGTATTAGAGAAATAGCATTTTAGAGAAAGGCAAGAAATTCTCACATATATTGTCAAAAACATAAAGGTCACAGAAACCTTAACATTAGAGGACTTCGCAGAGTACATTAAAAGGATACTGTTATCTGCAGGCAAGTTGCCTGAAAACCCTGAAAAGACCTTAATGGATTCCTTTGGGATCTCAAAAGAAGCAATACCCGAATTAGTTGAATATATGTTCCCTTCGAGAGTAAAAAATCGATTATAAAATACGAAATGAGGGAAATTGACTTTTGATAAGGATATCCTTATAAGCCAATAAACCCTAAAAAAGTAGGGCATTATACTGATAGACTTAAGCCTCGGGCGGGATTTGAACCCGCGACCTCGTCCTTACCAAGGACGCGCTATACCCCTAAGCCACCAAGGCACTGATGCTAAAAGAGCATCTCCAAAATATCACAGCAGAGATATAAAGGTTTCGACTGAAAGCAGAAATAGGTGGGATTTTCTCCCGGACTGCTACAAAATTTGCAAGTTTGCCATAAAATAAATCGAAAAATTGCTTCGAAAAAGCTATTATATTCCAATTTTGTTATTTGGTTCGTCTTTTCCTGATATTTTCTTTATAAGCTCCAGCGCTCATCGATAGGGAAGCGCTCGTTAATCCACATAAGGACGTGGTTATTGTGGACTATCTTGTAGGAACGGGAAAGAACAGGTATGCCGTCGAAGGTGTTTTGTCTTTCCAGGATTTCAAGTTCGGTCATGTCGCGCCTGGTCTCAAGGTTATGACTGCGCAGGATCCGGCCGATCGGGATGTCCGCACGCATGAGCTGTTCCTTCATGGTTTCAGGCATGCGTTCCAGAGGAGAAAGAGACCTTGCATGGACAAAAGTTGTGTTCCCTGCAGAGAGCCTGACTACCCTCTCGTTTACCTCACTGCCCTCTTCCACGCATAGAAGGGCAGCAATTGTTTTGTCAGCCTTAACGGTATACTGAGACTCAGTTATTACACTTACCGTTTTTCGGGTCATTATTTCCAGCAGGAAGGTCACTGAGCCGTCGGTTCCGCAGCAGACCCGCAGGCAGGTGGGAATCTCAAAGCTCTTCAGTTTTTCCAGAAAATCGTCACTCAGAAAGATACCTCCAGATAGGGGGTGTCAGGTAGAAAAAATTTCAAAATAAGATTAAGTCGTCAGGAGTTTTACTCCCCACTGACTTCTTTCTTGGCATTTTTTATTCGTTCTTTTGCTGTGTAGCCGGTAGCCTTATACAGGAAATCCCGGAAGGACTTATTGGTCTGGATGACAGTTTCATCATCGGTTACTGCGTTATCGGAAACGGTGTCCACAGAGAGTTTTTTATTCTCAATCCAGACTTTAATCTCTGACAGAGCTCCATAGGAAGTTTCAAGGACTCCTTCGTTTCTGGAGATCTCCCCGGAAAAACATTCCGTCATTACAGAATAAATCCTGTCAATATCAGGCTTAAAACCGCGCTTCAATTTATACTGCTGCATTGCTATCCTCTTATAAGAGAGTTTCATCTCAGATAAAGTTTGCTCAGAATCGGTTTGCTTAGAACCTTTTTCCTCACATTCCCTTACGTTTTTCTATATTTCTTTAAATTGCAGTATGCTTACTTACGTTCCGGTTCATAATAAGTAAAGGAGATGTTATTATTTTTTTAAGTTGTACCTCTAATACTTTAACTCTGCTCGTATTTAACATTGGTTATTATTTGATATGGGATTGAATTATTTCTCAGATATTCTTTGCACGGAAGTCAAGAATACGGTTTTCTCTACTTTCGCCCTCAAGTTCTCACTACCATCAAGTTCTCACTAATCATATAGAGTCGTGGCTTAGCTTCATGAATTATAATACAATTTTATAAGTTAATGGTTATATAATTTGAATTTAAAATATTCAGGCCATAACAGATAATGCCCATGAGAATCAATCATAAATATGATTATACCTATCATAAGTTGATACAAAAAGATCTGATTAACTACCTGAGATATCTCAACGTTCAATATCGTAATTTTTAGTTTGATTTACTTTATTCATTACTTTAACAATGTTCATTACTTTATCAATGAACGAACAAAAATCCTTTCCGCTTGACTACGCCTGCTTCTTTTGATTGAAGCTGATCGAAACTGATAGAAGCTGCAAACAGAAAAATGGAAGGAAAATAAAAAGGAAAAATAAGAAGGTGACCCCAGGATGCACAAGACACTTAATCTGGAAGAGTTAATTGCCTCAAAGCAACTTGAAAAGGAAAAAGAAAAAGAATGCGGGGATCTGAATCTTGAAGAACTGTATGACCTAATAATCCCTCCGGGCACGGTTGTGTCTATTATTTACGATATTGTTGAAGAGTTTGGGCTTGAACCTGTTACCAGAAAGATGTTTGTAGGTATAGCAAACAGTGAAGAAAGAGAACTCCTGGTTCTCCGTGGCTCTCTGGAAAAGGTGCAGGCTGCTGAAAAATTCCTCTATGACGAAATGAAATCCTGGGTAGAAAACCAGTGACCATTTAAACTCTCTCAATTCGGCTAGATTTTATAAATACGTTTTTTCAATCCGACTAGGTTTTACAAATAATTCAATAAGTATTTTCAATCCGGTTAAATTTCTTCGGGCAAATGGCCTGGGGAACATAAAATCCCGGATTGAAATAAACAATGAAAATTAATCTTTTTTGACGAAAATGTGGAGATGTAACCTTCAAAATATTAACCTTCAAAATATTAAACTTTAAAATATATAAAATGTTAAAATATAAGGCCAGGAAAGTTCCTATTATTCGGAACAAATACCTGTAATGCTTTCCCTTGAAAAATCAAATACAGTAACTCTACCTGTTTTATCATAAATATCGAGTTTTAATCCTGCCTCGATTTTTCCGATAATAGCGGCTGTAAGCCCAGCCTCTTCAAAGACTTTTCTGCATTCTTCGGCCTTTTCAGGATCTGCAGTAAACACATAGCCTGTTCCAGGGTGCACTTTTAGCCACTGCTCAAAATCCACGTTTTCGGGCCTTGGGACTTTTTCAAGGTCTATGGCTGCACCGACTCTGCTTGTTTCACAGAGCATACCAAGTGTTCCTATAATCCCGGGGTTGCTTATGTCTTTTCCTGCTGTAGCAAGTTTTCGTTTTGCAATTTCCTGGGTTACAAGATAGCTCTTCCTGAGCAATGCTGGCTCTTTAAAAGACGTTGTATCCCAGCTATAAGGGGAATTTGGTCCTATTTTTCCGTCCATATCGTAAGCTGCAATAACCAGGTTTCCGGGACGGGCAGTGTCGCTCCGGATTACACAATCTTTCTTCACTATCCCAATAATAGCAACGGAAATGGAGTTATAATCAGTATCAGGATGGACATGACCACCTACAAGCGGGACCCCGAATTTTCGGACCCCTTCAGCCAGGCCTTCCATGAGTTCCTTACAGGCTGTTTCAGAACTTGAAGAAGCAATATCTACCATAGCAAGAGGCTTTCCTCCCATTGCTGCGATATCGTTTACATTGACGACTACAGCTCCATAGCCTGCCCACCAGGGACTGGCATCCAGCAGCCTTCCCCAGATTCCATCTGCTGCAAAGAGGATAACGTCATCTCCTCCGATGTCGATAACTGCCGCATCGTCTCCAAAATCAACGATCGCGTTCTGATACTCAGGACGAACGGCTTCGAAAACTGAAACGA
Source organism: Methanosarcina barkeri MS (assembly GCF_000970025.1). Lineage (GTDB taxonomy): Archaea > Halobacteriota > Methanosarcinia > Methanosarcinales > Methanosarcinaceae > Methanosarcina > Methanosarcina barkeri. The sequence continues at coordinate 3,700,890 of NZ_CP009528.1, read as the reverse complement.
TGTCCTCAATCTGTTTTTTTCGGGTAACCCCTTCGAAGTTCTTTATCCCTTCTGCGAGCTCTTCCAGGTTCAATGTCAGGCTTCCTTTTGTTTTTGAATTTATACGAGTATTTCAGTAGTATAGATACAAATATTAACAGTACAATTGCGAATAATCAGTGTATAAATGAGTATTTCAGTAGTATAAATACGAATAATCTATAGTATAAACACGAGTATTTAAGCAGTGTAAATACGAGTAATCAATAGTACAAATATGAGAACATGTCGGTAATACATTACTATATTAGTACAATTATTTAGTACGCTATCGATGAGCTTAGATATTACGAAACTTCTCTTATGAAAGAATCCTGAGATATTTTCGCGGGTACCTATTCTTTTATCCTTTATCTTTTTTGTTCTTTGTTTCGTAGAGAAGAAGCGACAGCTTTTTATCAAGTAATTTAATCTTATTAAGGCAACTTAATATATGTTTAGATATATAAAAATCCTCTACTGTTTAAAAAGGAGTGAAAAAAATGGTAGCAAAAGTTAATGCCGATATCTGTACAGGCTGTGGAACTTGTGTAGACGAATGTCCAGCAGGTGCAATTTCTCTCAACGACGATGATATTGCAGTTGTGGATGAAAGTGAATGCCTTGACTGCGGTGCATGCGAAGATGCCTGCCCGAACAATGCAATCACGATCGAGTAATGTTTATAAACGCAATTAGGTACGTTTTTAAAATAAATCTGAGAAGCGGAGTAATCTTAACTCCGACTTTTCAGGTATTGATCCAGAATTCTTTTTTCAGGTTTTTAAGCCAGAACTCTTATTTGAACTCTTACTTGAATTCTTACTTAAAAACTTCTTTTAATCCCAAGCTAATAATTACTCATGCTACTGGAGAGGTAATCCTTAAACTTGGAATTCCTGCTTTTTTCAAGCTTTCCGTTCATCGTTTTCCTTAAAGACTTCTCTTGCTTTTTCGATATCTTCTTTTGTCTGGATTTTTATGAGCTTTCTGCGTTCTTCGCTCATCTGCGACATGTCTTGAGAAAGAAGTCCATACGCATCAGCTCTACACTGCCTGCAGTGGCGCATCTGCAATACATAAGGTTCACACGCCTGTTGGGCAGCTTTTCTTTCTTCTGGGGTAGGCGGTTCAATGTTTGCAAAAGCTCCCTGGCTAATAAGGGGCATGATATTCATAATGTAGACCCCGAGTTCGTTGAGTTTTCTGGCAATCTCAACCACATGTTTATCATTAATGCCCGGGACAAGTACGGTGTTTACCTTGACAACAATACCCGCATCAACAGCAGCTTTAACGCCTTCAAGCTGGTTCTTTATCTGGATTTTTGCGCCTTCGATTCCCTTATATACCTTTCCATGATAAACTACATGGTCCACGATTTTTGCCTGAATTTCAGGGTCGATCGCGTTTATTGTTACCGTTAATGTAGAAACTCCTACGCGCAGAATATCCTCCAGCTTTTCGGGAAGCATGAGTCCATTTGTACTCATGCAGAGTGTGAGTTCAGGAAACTCTTTTTTGATTAGTTCAAAGGTTTCAAAGGTCTCTTTATTAGCCAGAGGGTCACCCGGGCCTGCAATCCCAACAACCTTGATAAAGGGATAATCTGCTATGATCTGCCTTGTCTTCTCAAGGGCTTCCTGTGGAGTAAGAACCTTACTCGTAACCCCTGGTCGGCTCTCGTTTACGCAGTCAAATTCCCTGACGCAGAAATTACACTGGATATTGCATGAAGGAGCCACAGCCAGGTGAATTCTCCCGTACTTATGCTGGGCTTTCTTGTCGTAGCAGGGATGTTCGGCAATTTTTCTCAGGAGCCCTTCGTCAAATTCAGGGCGGTTTGTGTTATCTATAGGATTGTCTTCTGGCAAATGTGTTCTCCTCCGTTCAGAGTTTAGAAGTACAGCAGGACCTCAGTGCAGGGGGATTTCAGAATATCTAACCCAGTTTATGATGAACCCATTGATATACATTGTGAATTTATCTGGAATCTGGAGAATTTTTAGATGTTTCCTCCGAGTTCCTACAGTTTTAAATTTTAATTAGATATAAAATCCCTTTAATTATATAAAAGCTCAGTATGGTATGGTGGGCTTTAAGCGAATTTATATACCTTCTGTAGATTTTTTTCTCAAAAATCCCGGGTAAAATGGAACTATTAATTAAATGTTATCAGGATAAACATCGTCCGATCTGATCATTCCGAGAAATTATCCATTTCGCACCATTTGCCTTCTCCTTCCCATACCTTTACCTGAAGGGGAAAGCCAAATCTCTTCAGGAGTCGGGAGTGAATGTGCTGGCAGAGGTGCTCGGAACTTGGAAATTCGATGATTTCATTTAACAGGGTATGGTCATATTCTTTAAGGGTTTCCTTAATTCCCTTTTTCAGGTCGTAAAAGTCGATAACCATTCCATTTTCCCTGACTTCACCTTCTACCAGGACTTCAATTTTATAAGTGTGACCGTGTACTCTTCCGCATTTTCCATGCCCAGGAAGGTAATGGGCACTATCAATATAGTCAATAACTCCCAATCTCATTTTTGTCATCTGGTACACTCCGTTTTCAATAAATGTTTTTTCAATAAATGTTTTTTCAATAAATGTTTTTTCAATAAATGTTTTTTCAACAAATGTTTTTTCAATAAATGTTTTTTCAATAAATGTTTTTTCAATAAATGTTTTTTCAACAAATGTTTTTTCAATAAATGTTTTTTCAATAAACGTTTTTCAAGAATTCATTGAGCCTATCCCAAAAGCCATTTAGTCCTTAATCATCAAGAATTTTCAGGATTGTTTTCATGATCAGAAACTTGATTGATTATTCGAAATACATGATTCAGAGAAGCAATTTTGAGTTTTGGGATCAGCTCATTCACATCTGGAGTTTATTCACATCTCAGTGCGTTCTTTGTTCTTTTTAATTCTGGTTATAAACAACCCCACATCCTGTGAGTCTGGGGGATAACCCGTGTATCTATAATTTCAAGCAGGCTTTTCTGCAGTTCCATAATATTCTGGACGGATGCCTGTATAGATTGCGACGGTCGCGGATTTGTCACGTCACGTCCAATAGGGGTTTCAGGCTGGAGTATCACGCAGGATACGTAAGGAGCTATAGCTTCTACAGCCGGAGTTACGGTTTCTAATTCCGTGTTGCTATCTACAACAATCTTGCAAAAGCAATCTCTTGATTGGTTTTTTCTCAGAAGCCTGAAGCACTCTACTGTATTTTCCATATGGGTTTCCCGGGCTTCAGACCCAATACCCCGGAGTGATTCGGGAAGTTTAAAATCTCCGGACACATAGGCAACTTTTTCAGTCAGCTTTCTGGCCTGCTCAGGCAAGGTCATATTGGACTCAAGGTAAAGCGGCGAGCCAAGATTCAACTTTTCTATAAAATCCGCATGTAGGAGAGGTTCTCCTCCTGTAAGGGAGATTGAATGAAGCTTTTTGAAAGGCTGCAGCATAGATTCCAGCTGGCCGATACTTACAGGATTTTTAATTTTCTCAAAACTTCCGCTCCCTTCCACCTGCTCATAGTTACAGGTTCCGGGGTTTGAAAAATCCGTATCACAGTAATTGCAATTGAGATTGCAGCCAGAAAAGCGAACAAAAGCCTGCCTTGTTCCAACGTACGGACCTTCTCCCTGCACAGAACAGAAGACCTCCCTTATAGGAGCAGAAGTAAAATCCAAAGCTGCCATTATATAGCCCCCAGAGGCCTGGACTTTCTCAGGTCCTTTTCGATATCTTCAAATTCGCGGACATAGGCTTCTCCTACTGCTTTCATGAAGCTTGCAACCTGTTTGTCTTCTCCTATCCCTGCTTCTTTTAAATTTCCGTATACATCGTGAGAGACGTTGATACCGAAGTGAATTTTCTGGGACACTGCCGAGGTACTGGCAATCGAAACTGTCAGTTTCTTTCCATTAAGGAAAAGGTCGTCTCCTTCCCTTGTTGTCCGCACCCCGAGATCTGCAAGGTATTCTCTTACAAGGGCTGTGAAAAAACGCTGCCGTGTATAGATAAGTTTCAGGTCCGTAGAATCAAAATGTTCGATAATGAAACTTACCATATCCTCGGACCAGATAGATTCATTTGCCCGCCGGTCTTCCAGGTCGATCATATGCTCGATTTTTACGTCACAGGCCCCTCTGAAAACTACAACCGAATCTTCCTGAACTCCAAAACTGTTGTAGGCCCAGAGAGAGGAAATCTGGCTCCCGTCATAATCATATTTCTCAGGTAAAACAATGCATTTCATAGAAGTCTCTCTGTAAGTTTTTCTGCAAGTTTTTCTGCAAGCTCCTTCTTAACTCTTTCTTTAATACACTTTGCTGGCGGTATCCTGTCCGATTCTGTCATCTGGATTCCAGGCGGTTGCTTTCGGCTCAAATTCCAAACCTTTCCAGAAGAGGATCTTTTACACCTGCATTTTTAAACGCACGTGCCCTGCGCATACAGCTCTCGCATTCTCCGCAGGGAATTTCTTCTCCGTGATAGCAGCTCCAGCTGTACTCAAGAGGAGCTTTTACTTCCAGAGCCCTTCTGACTATTTCCGTTTTCCCAAGTTCAATTAGAGGAGCCAGTAACTTTACTCCGTTTTGAGTGGAGTAGGAAAAAGCTCTGTCCATTGCCTTAACATAAGCAAGGGAATTGTCAGGGAAAGTGCCCGCCTCTTCTCCGTTAAAGCCCACTACAAGGTAATCACATTCCCTGCTTTCGGCAAAGCTTCCTGCGATATTGAGCATTACCCCATTTCTATTAGGTACCCAGACAGCTTTTGCTGAAGCGTCTGTGATTTCTGCAGGGGCCGCTTCGTCAATGTCTTCAAACGATAAAGATGGGACTTCAACATCCCTGTTAACGAGAGAGGTGGATGTTATTTCCGAAAGCCAGTCCAGTTTTATAACCCTGTGCTCAATTCCGAAATATTCGCATACCTTTCGTGAGTACTCAATTTCTCTCTCTCTGGCTCTCTGCCCATAATCAAAGGTAATAGCCATTTCAATGTCTAAATCTTCCGCTGCGATTGCGAGTGCCGCAACTGAATCAAGCCCGCTGCTCAGGAGGGTTATAGCTTTCATTTTCACTCACTAATTAACTTTATTTTCACTCAAGATTTTAACTCTCTTATTAAACTCACTTTTTAAACTTAACCAGCAATTTTATCAATTATTGAAACTTAACTGTCAATTTAACCGATTATTGAAACTTAACTGGTAATTTGACTGGTTATTGAAACTTAAACGGTAATTTTATTGATTATTAAAACTTAACCTGAAATTTAATCGATTATTATAATTTATTCAAAAATTTAACTGATTATTAAAACTTAACCGGCAATTTAATTGATTATTGAAACTTAACCGACAATTTAACTGATTATTAAAACTTAACCTAAAATTTAACTGAGTATTTTAAATTCAATAGGAAACTAAACTTATCATTTAAGCTCAATAGAGAATTTTTTGAATTTGTGATTACAAGATTATCCAGGTTTGTTGACTCAGGATTACCCAGGCTTATTCTTTCAGTATTCTCTGAATACTCTTCAGGGATTATCCCAATAATACCAGTAACTCCTATTTAAAAGTAGCTGTCTTCTTGATAGAAGTTAAGTCGCAACATGTGGATTTGATTGCTCCAGATTCATTACAGGTTCAAGCGAGAAAGCATTCAGATTTCAGGGTAAAAGCAGTTCCTGTCAAGGTTTTAACTTATTAAGTTCCGCTCTAAACTTCGATTACAAAAGTCTGATTATAAACTTTAATTTTAAAATTTCAATTCTTGAAGAAGGCTCTAAAAAATCTGTTTTACCAAATTCTTTTTAGCAAACAGCACTATATATTGAATAGGGAAAGCTAGTCGAAGAGGTGGGAATGCTTGATTGGAATTATTTCGGACTCACACGATAACATGAATGCTATCCGGAAATCAGTAGAGTTTTTTAATGAAAAAAAGGTAAAAGCCGTGCTGCATGCTGGAGATCTCATTTCTCCGTTTACCGCGAGAGCCTTTAAGGATTTGGAGCCAAAACTTTACTTTGTATTTGGAAACAATGATGGAGATAAAGTGACACTTACGAAGCGGTTTGAAGAAATCGGAGCTATTCCCTGTGGGAACTTTGGAGATCTGACAATTGACGGACTGCATATTGCCCTTCTGCACGGGGCAAATGAAGTCCTAGTCAAAGCGCTTGCCAGATCAGGGGAATTTGATGTGGTAGTTCGGGGCCATACTCATGATCCGGGTGTCAAAATCATTGAAGGGGTTCCTGTGATAAATCCAGGGGAAGTCTCGGGCGTGCTTTCAGGAAAGCCAACAGTTGCCATTCTTGAAATCGCAAACCTTAACGTTGAGATAGTCCAGCTTGAGCTGGACTAATTTTACTATTACCTTATTTTTTTAGCGTGCTATGTTTTATTGGTATTTTTTTGGTTTTTTTTGGTTTTTTTGGTTTTTTGACGTTTTTTGGGCAGGCAAACCGAGCCTGATTAACTGGCAGTAATATCGGAAGTTATATTACCTTTCTCACCGTTACTATTTCAATCATTTTTGAAACAATTTCTCATTAAAGGTTATGAAACATTTCCCATTAAAGGTTGTATTATTCATAACAATTTTATTTCTCACTAATGTTTAGCTTTCTCATTAAAGGTTGTAATATCCATGGAATCAGCAGGAACGGAATCTATAAACTCTTTATCCGGCAAGGCAGATGAAACAAAAAAGACTTCCGGAAAAAGGAAAAGTATCCTCATTTTTGCCTGCTCTGGTCTTTCTAACACCGGAAAACTTACAATGCAGGCAGCGTCAGCTCTTGCTTTCAGAAGGCCTGACCTTTACAGGGCTGCAGCTGCTCACAAAGGAGTTGATGCGGTTGAAGACGCAGTATCAGATGGCTTTAAGATTCTTGCCCTGGACGGCTGCTCAGACCGCTGTGCCACAAAAAAACTCGATGAAGCCGGAATGAAAGCTGATGTCTATCTGATGGTTACGGAACTCGGGGTCGAGAAAACAAGACCTTCGGATGTGAAGTCCGAATATGTGGAAAAAATTGTCAGAGCTATAAAAGAAGCCTGAGTTCAACTTCCCAGCATTACTTTAAATTCCTTGTTCAATATCAGTATCCACGCCTGAGAATAGCTATCAATTCCTCTGTATGAGGCATTCGTTCCCTAATTTTTGAGCAGACCAAATCGATATCGTAATCGAGGCGCATGTGCTCTACTATTCCGTTTTCGGTGTCAAAAACGGCGCAGCTTGCCCGAGGATCTCCGTCCCTTGGCTGTCCGACTGAACCCGGGTTTATTATTGTCAGGTTTCCGAGTTTCCTGTTCATGGGGATATGAGAGTGCCCGATAATAAGAAATTCTGCTTCCATGGGCTCCATTGCTTCGTTAATCATATTCTGGATCTCTTCGTCCGTGGTTTCTGGTTTTATGTATTCGAACATAGAGCGAGGGCTTGCATGGGTCAGATAAAGTCTTCTTCCGTCGAGTTTTTCTCTAATCAGGAGGGGGAGTTTCTGAAGGTATTCTATTCCGGATTGATCAAGGATTTTCCAGGTGTATTCCCTGGTCGCGATTGAGAGGTGCTTATATTTGTACCCACACTGGCAGTCTACCTTAAAAGCAACCGCATTATCATGGTTTCCTCTTATTACGGGAATTCCTTTCATGCGCAGAAGATCAATACATTTGTCCGGATCCGGTCCATAGTCAACAATATCTCCTAGACAGATGGCTCTGTCATAAGGAATTTCCAGAACAGTCTCTAAAGCTTCATAATTTGCATGGATGTCGGCAATCAGCAGAATTCTCATATTTTCCCCTTCTCGCTTCATTCACTCTATTTTTGGCTTTTTTCTCTTTATTCTTATAATTTTGTTCTTTGTTTTCCCCTTTAGATTCCTCCGTTTTATTCCTTAATATGTAACCCACGTATTCCTAGTCCCATTACCAGTAAATTAGTTTCCATAGGTGGATGGGTCCAGCCATCAGGTGAGATTGTCTTTTTCTCAACTGAAATTTCAACCTGGTTTTCGCTAAGGCCGCAGTCTCGCATGTAATCCATAGCAAGCTTTTTCCCAAGTTTGGTTGCAGTATCAAGGGCTTCCGAATAAGTATCAAATTTCATCCTGCTTCCCGGGGCAAAGACCAGGAAATTCTTATCTGGGGACATGAGGCTTGCTGGCCGTATCAGAATTTCAACTCTTTTGATGCCTTTTCCCACAAGAGCTCCGACTGCGTTTCCTACCTCAGCGTGTTGAGGAACGATGATTTCTGCATCAATGAGTTCCTTTAGCTCTTCCCTATATGCCCGGACAGGTCCCCCAAGCAGTACAACCGGAACGTCCAGCTTGAATTTAGCAGGATAGTTTCCGTCCAGGATCTTCTCTATGGATTCATATGGAACGTCTGACAAGATATAAGAAAGCAGATGAAGTGCCATGCTCCTTGCAACCCGCTTTTTTACGGCAGTACAGAACTCTCCTGGGGTCATATGCATGAGTCTCGCAAGCTTTTCTGCACCTATTTGTGAAGCTTCGACATCCCATTCAGTGTATTCCCCAAGTACATGCAGAGCGTCAGTAGGAGTGAAACCGATTGCCTGTACGAGGCGTTTTCTGATAAGGGAATCTAACGTCTGAGGATAGACGTCTTTTCGGAGAAGGACATTGATTTCAGGTACCGAAACTGGTTCTTCCCCGATGACCTTCATTACCTCAGCTTCAGTCCTGCTTAATTCTCCTGCCTGATAACCGGATCTTACAAAAAATTTTGTGGGCTGGATGTTCTCTCCCAGATCTTCTCTGAAAGGCACGGGCGTTCTTTTGAGGTTATTCAAAAAGCTCGGGTATTTTACTGCAGCTACTGCAAGTGGGATGACTCGCCTGGGCCCAAGGAAGAGTTCCTTGTTAACAGTCCAGATATGGCTATCTCCTCCTGTAGCTGTTGTCTCCATCCTGATTGCCCGGACGCGGGTCTTCCAGCCTCCTACTATGGCTCCTTCATCGCTAAGGTCGGGAACACCCATACAGATTGAGGAGATGTCCGTGCTCGTGCCTCCTACGTCCACAACCTCACAGGTCTTGAGCCCTGAAAGATGTGATGCTCCTACAAGGCTTGCTGCAGGGCCTGAAAAGATAGTTTCAATGGGTTTTTTCAGGGCATCTCTTATCCCCACTACCGAGCCATCGCATTTAAGCATAAGGAGCCGTGCGTTAATCCCGCGTTTCGTGATCTCTGAAATAACGGACTTCACGAACTGTCTTGTGATAGGGATGAGCTGAGCATTGAGAAAAGCCGTCACAGCCCTTTCGTAAGCTCCCAGTTCCTGGGAAAGTTCATGTCCGCAAACCGCAGGCAGACCCGTAAGTTCAAGAACACGGTCTCTGGCCCTTATTTCGTGTTCAGGATTTCTTGTGCTGAAGTAAGAAGAGATCGCAAAAGCTGAAACCTTATCTTTGACCTGCAAAGCAAATTCTTCTATAGCCTTAAGATCAAGGGCCGCAACCTCTTCTCCATTATGGTTATGCCCACCGGCAGCAAAAAGCACATGTTCGGCCGGTAACTCTTTATCAACCGGATGGTCACCTATAAGGATAAGGGCTACAGGAAAACCTGTGCCTTCAAGGATGGTATTGGTGGAAAGGGTCGTTGAGACCGAAACCAGCTTTACGTTTTCTAAATATTCAGGATTGAGCCCATCAATTACGTTTTTAATGCCTTCAAAGGGGTCGGGATAGGTAGTAAGCGCTTTATTTGAATCTAGAATCTCTCCATCCGAATCCCTTACCAGCGCTGCATCGGTATAAGTACCTCCAGCATCAATCCCAAGACTGTAATGCATATTGAGAATGACTCCTTTTTTCTTTTTCTTGAAATGTCTTTTGACAAATCTTTCTTTCCCTTATTTACTTTCAGGAAAAACAATTAGAAATTATAACTGATTTAATAAAACAATATAGTCTTAAAGTAATAATATCTAAAATTATAAATATCTACTTATTTCATAATAATTTGAAATGATTAAAATTATAAACTCTCTTGAAAATATAAAAAAGAAGCTCCAGTATATCTTGTTAGAAGTTGCTTAATATTTGCTTTGAGATATCTTCTACTTTTTAGGCTTTATTTCTACTTTTTAGGCTTATTTCTATTTTTTAGGCTTTATTTCTACTTTTTAGGCTTATTTCTATTTTTTAGGCTTTATTTCTATTTTTTAGGCTTTATTTCTACTTTTTAGGCTTATTTCTATTTTTTAGGCTTTATTTCTACTTTTTAGGCTTATTTCTATTTTTTAGGCTTTATTTCTACTTTTTAGGCTTATTTCTATTTTTTAGGCTTTATTTCTATTTTTTAGGCTTTATTTCTACTTTTTATTCTTTAATGAGGTTTGGATGAAAAATTAGTGATTTTTTATGAAAACAATTAATTACCCTCATTTCCAAGAAAAGGTAATAACTTTTCAGCTCGATAACAATTAAATAGGACCCCAGTAACATGACTCCTATGACTTCTGCAAAACCTGCCCAAAATGCCACTCCTCATCTTCCTGAGGACTTTGATTCTCGAATTTCGGGAGTACTCCCTTACTACTCCTGCTTTCATCAGGAAACTATCAATTTCATCAAGTCCATGCCATCAATCCCAAAAATTTGGCTAGATACCGGATGCGGAACAGGATCTCTGGTTAATAAAGCAATTGAGGAATTTCCGACTACAAAGTTTCTTTTACTTGATCCCTCAGAAGGTATGCTGAATCAGGCAAGGAAAAAACTATCATCCTGCCCTGCTGACCGGCTGGAACTCCTGAAAGCTTCTTCTACTCAGGAATTCTCTCAGGATTTGGAGGAAAAACCGGACATTATAACTGCGATACAGTGCCATCACTATCTTAGCCGTGAAGAAAGGGTCAAGGCCACTGGTATGTGTTATAATCTTCTAAAAGAAGGCGGAGTTTATATTACATTTGAAAATATCAGACCGCTAACAGAAGAAGGAATTCTTGCAGGGAAAAGGTACTGGCGCAATTTTCAGTTAGCCCATGGCAGAACTGATGAAGAAATAAAGGAGCATCTGAAGCGTTTTGATACAGAATATTTTCCAATAACTGTTGAAGAACACCTTGAACTCTTAAGGGAAGCAGGCTTCAGAACCGTGGAATTATTCTGGTACTCTTATATGCAGGCTGGTTTTTATTGCATCAAATAATCGTTTTTCGAGTTTTTATTCTATCCTTATTCTTTCTTATTTTTCTACTACAGGATTAAAATTACACCAATTAGCTTATGAACTCTATCTTTCTGACAACAAGAAAATTTTTTTATTAATGAAATGATATTAATACTGATTCTACATCTGTTTTTGTGACGAAAAAGGAATCTAAAAAACGGTCTTTATAAATATCTTTGGATGGTAACTGTTTATGGAAGATTTAATAATTTATTTACTGATTGGTGCTGTAGCAGGTATTTTAAGTGGACTCTTTGGGATTGGTGGTGGGGTTATAATTATTCCTGCACTAGTTGTTTTACAGGGATTTTCTCAAATAAAAGCCCAGGGAACTTCTCTAGTCGCACTGCTTCCACCTGTTGGCATACTTGCTTTTCTTGAATACTATAAAAGGGGAAACACCGATTTATATGCGGGTATAATCATTTGTATTGCTATGGTTATTGGTGCTAAATTCGGAGCACAATTCGCAAATACGCTCCCAATGGATGTGCTAAGAAAGGCTTTTGGTATATTTGTTATTCTAATAGGAATAAAGACCTTTTTGGGAAAATAAGAATTCTACCTAAGAATATCAGTAGTTATTCAGTCTATCAATATTTAGTCTATTGATTTTGATTTCAACGTAAATCCGAAAAATAAACTAAAGGTCTGAGTAAAAAACCCGAGGTTTGAATAAAGGATTAGGGGGGTAAAATTAATGCTTTCAGAATCTTTCAGAATTTATCTAAATTACTGAAGCTTTGTAGCCCCTGAATTCCTTAAAAAGAAATGGAATTAGTACGAAGAATATTTTTTCTTCGCAGTTCGTGTATCTCTTGTATAACTTTTGCTGTTCGTATTGCGAGAGCCATTCCAGGAATCATTTCGCGAATAATTCCGAGATCCATTGCGAGTGCCACCGCGATAGTCATCCGAACTCTTTGAGCTTCTTTTCTTTGATTTCTGGGCAAGCTCTATAAAGGGCTTTCGCCCTCTCTTTTTGTCTTTGAAAATTTCAAGCAGGGCTGAAGCCTGAGCAAAAGGTACGGTTACGAAGGAGAAGTGCGGGAAAATTTCTGCATCTCTGACTTTCAGGTCGTGTTCTCCGGTTTCTTCCTGTATAAACTCGCACAGCTTCTCAGGGGTCATGCCGTCAGCTTTTCCCATTGCGATGAAAAGCCTGGTTTTGCCTTTCCGGTCGACATATGAACTTCCAGAGATCTCTGTGTACATGCTTTCGTCGAACATCTCTTTGAAAGAATACTTCAGGAGGGCAGCCAGGATTTTCTCGGCCGGGTATTCTTCAAGGAGTTTTTCACTCATCTCAAGGCAGTCGCCGTAGTCTTCAGTTTTTATAGTCTCTTCAAGTTCGGTTTTTACTCTTGCCCTTTTGGCTTTTATTACATCTTTTATCTCGGGAATTCTGCCTCTTTTCATTTCGGACTTTGAGGTCTTTTTTATGTAAGTGAGCCGCCTGTATTCCGTGGATGTAACGAAAGTAATTGCAGTTCCCTGCTTTCCTGCCCGGCCGGTTCTTCCGATCCTGTGTACGTAGGACTCAGGGTCTTGCGGAAGGGAATAGTTAATTACATGGGTCAGGTCCATGATATCGATACCTCGAGCTGCAACGTCGGTTGCTACGAGGATATTTATCTTTTGTTTTCTGAACCTGTTCAGTATCTTTTCCCTTTCACGCTGGGAAAGATCGCCGTGCAGTGCATCGGCTGCATATCCCCTGTCTCCAAGCTTCTGGGCAAGTTGCGCGGTATCGGTTTTTGTTCTGCAGAACACAAGCCCGTAGAATTCGTCTTCAATATCGATAATCCTGCACAGGGCTTCAAATTTGTCGCTTTCCTTGACTTCAAAATAAATCTGCTCAGTTAGGTTTACATCAAGATCTTCTTTCTTAATTGCAACATGTTCATAGTTCTTCATGTGTTTCTTGATGATGCCAAGGATAGGCTTTGGCATTGTAGCTGAAAAGAAAAGCATTCTCTTATCAGGCCCGGTTGCCTTTAATATTTCCTTAATATCATCAATAAAGCCCATATTGAGCATTTCATCAGCTTCGTCCAGTACGAAATACGCGATGTCCTTAAGGTTCAAACTCTTTCGCTCAAGGTGATCGATGACTCTTCCTGGAGTTCCCACGACAATATCAACTCCGCTTTTCAGCATTCTGAGTTGCTGGGTCATGGACTGTCCCCCATAAATCGGGACAATATGTAGCTTTTTGTCTCCTTTCAGAGAGTTAAGTTCTTCTGAGACCTGGATTGCTAATTCTCGAGTCGGGGTCAGGACTATCGCCTGTACCTTTCCTGATTTCTCCGGAATTTTTTCTATAATGGGGGCTCCGAAAGCCGTTGTTTTCCCGGTTCCGGTCTGAGCCTGCCCTATAATATCACATTCTCCTTTCATAAAAAGCGGGATGACTTTTTCCTGAATTGGGGTTGGTTCTTCAAACCCTTTCTTTTTAAGGGCTTTTAACATACTGTCTGAAAGCCCCAATGCCTTAAATTTTGCTAATTTTTCCATGTACTCACTCTAATATTAACATTTTTTTACAGATCGCTCAATTTGCAGGTCTGCTGCTTACATACTCTGCCGCATACCCGTCAGTATCCTTTGCGGAAGAGGCCATTTATTGAAACCAGTACATGATACCAGCTAAAAACAGGTAAACACGCTGTATAAATGGTTAATATTCCCCGGGAATGCGAGAAGATGCCTAAGGACCAGGGAAATTCACAACCGAGATACATAAAACTTATACAGCAAAAATTCGATTTTCTTGGATAAGTTCCGGACGCTTTTTTGAGTTATTCCCTGTGATACAGGCAGACGGAATTATTAATTGAATAATATTAGGTTAGATAACCTTTAACTTGAATAGCTACCCTGTTACCCATTCCTGTATATAACCCTTTGCAACCCTCCTAATGAGGTTTTTAATAATAAAGCTTTCTATCCTCCCGAAAAGCCCCCTGAGCCAGATGCTATCGATTTTTGGGAAAACCGTTTATAGGTAGACAATTACATACAGGTCTAATTAGTGATTAATACACAGGTATAAGCAGTTATTGGTGGAAGTAGTGATTAATACACAGATCTAAGCAGTGATTGGTGAAAGTAGTGATTAATACACAGATCTAAGCAGTGATTGGTATAGCAGTGATTAATACAGCTTATGTATTGATTACAAGACTGGGAAAATGTTCAGATACCGCTTGTTCAGTAATACCAGCCGTGAAAACAAAGCTCATCAGTTAACATTTCTTTAAGAAGGCTCATCCGCTCGATCGAGTTCCTGATCTGTTCGGGCTTATCCAGTACTTCTTCACACCCGGTTTCTTCTTGTATTGTTGTGATCCTCAGAAGCTCGGCAAAATTAACACACTCGTCCAGAAAGCTGTTGAACAACTTGCGGGCTTTTAGAAGGCCTTCCGAAGTCCTGAAATCGGGCTGAACAGTTTTTTCATACTCTGCTCTCTGCTTCATTTCTGAGACCAGGAAACGTGACTCAACATAATCCCTTGAATTCAGAAGATCCCCAAGGTTCCTGAGATCAGTCCCTATATGCTGAGTAAAGTAAGCAATCTCAAAAGCCCATTGTTTATCAAAATTAGTTTCCGGCCCTGTATTGGAAAAAGGAATTTTACTCGTCAGCCAGCTCATCTCCGGTTCATTTTTGCCTTTTTTTCATTATTAACATGTAAGAGGAAAGAATAAAAGTTTAACTAAATTCTCTGGAATGCTTAACTAAATTCTCTGGCTTTATAATATATTTTCTGGATTTTTCTTAAGAAGTAAAACACGGAGCATATTTTTTTAAATTCTCATTTGACCGAATGTATTCACACTTACCGTAGTTTGTCTCATCCGTTAGTTATTTTTCCTCATTTAAAATAGAAGTCAAGAGAATACAGAAGTCAAGAGAATACAGAAGTCAAGAGAATACAGAAGTCAAGAGAAAAATGCTTTTCTGCCTGAATGGCTTTTGGGAAATCCACTAAGGGATTTCCTTAACTGCCAAATTTCGACCGGAGAACATTCAGTATTGTTTTTCAAGTAAAAATTTAAAAAATTAAAAAGCAGTATCAAAAAGGAATTAATTTAAAAATTAATTCTTATTTTGAAGGTGCTGCTTTTGGAGCTTTTGGCTTGTCTACTATTGGAACTGCTATCTTAATAAATTCCTTAGCACCAGTCTTTGCTCTTTCGTTGGAGACTGATAGGCAACCTTTTGGGCAGCCCTTAACGCATTCAGTGCACATAATGCATCTAAATACATTGAGTTCCCATGTTTTATTGGCCTTAGTAACTGTTATTGCGTCAGGTGGACATTTCTTTTGACATAGCCCGCAGAGAATACAGTTTTCAGGGTTAAAAACAATTCTTCCTTTGAACTCCTTAAAAGGTTCCCTTATCTCGAAGGGGTAAAGTCTGGTAGCAGGTTTACGAGAAATATTTGTTAGTACAAGGTTTAACATACCCATCATATCACCCTCTTCTTCATCTTTCAGTGCAGCTAACGCAGGGATCTATAGTAAGTACAACTATAGGCACATCAGCGAGTTTGACGCCCGGTAACATAAGTAACAGTGAAGGTATGTTTGCAAAGGTAGGTGTCCTTACTTTAAGTCTTTCCAGTTTTTTGGTACCATTACCTTTCACATAGTATACAACTTCACCTCTGGGCTGCTCTGTTCTCATAATCGCTTCTCCAGTAGGGAAGCCTTTAATACGTGTTTCAATCTCACCATCAGGCATCTTGGAGATTGCATTTCTTATAATAGTCAGAGAATTTAATAGCTCAGTGATTCTTACTTTAGTTCTGGCGTAACAATCTCCATCCTTTTCAACAGCCGTTTTAAAACCGAGATCCTTATAAATATCCCAGTCTGCTGTCTCCCGCACGTCGATAGCGTTCCCACTTCCTCTAAGTGTAGGGCCAGCTGTTCCAGCTTCGTATGCGACTTGCTTTGACATTGTGGCTAATCCCACAAGTCTTTGCTTAACTGTGTAATTGTTTACGAAAACTTTTTCAACATTTTTGATTTCAGGTTCCAGCGAATCACACATTTTCAAAAGCATATCAATATGTTCTTTAGTCAGATCTTTGGTAACTCCTCCGACTTTGGATATTGAATGTATGACTCTGTTTCCGCAGATTCTTTCCGCTACATCCAGTACTTCTTCTCTGTACTTCCAGCATTCGTAAAAGAGGCTTTCAAACCCAAAACCATCGGCAAACAGGCCAAGCCAGAGGAGGTGACTGTGAAGTCTATTCAGTTCACCAACTATTACTCTTATATACTGTGCTCTTTCAGGGATTTCAGTGTCAAATAATTTTTCGACTGCCCGTGTATAAGTTATACCATGGAGAGCACTGCATATTCCGCATATCCTCTCACAAACATAAGTGGTTTGGTTAAAGTCCTTTGTGTTTATAAATGTTTCAAGCCCTCTGTGAACGTAGCCCAATGATGGAAGTACTCCAACAACAACATCGTTGTCAATTTCAAGTTTTAATGACACTGGTTCAGGTAAAACGGGATGCTGAGGACCAAATGGTATTATGGTTGTCATGTGATTCTCCTCTCAAATTGCTTTAGGCTAAGGGAGCTTTTGGACTGTTTGGTGTCAGGTAAAGGTGACCCTTATAATCTATTGCTAAACCTTCGAAAGTCAATCCGAAAAGATCCTGGTACTCGTTCTCGATCAAAAGAGCACATAAATAAATGCCTGACATGCTCTTGGGTTTCTCACCTGGTTTTACAAAGTACCTTAGATTCTTTAATTTGTTATCTTTCTCAAAGATATATATCAATTCATGGCCTTCGTCAGCTTTCAGGCATATCATCGTAGAATATCGATAGCCATCGCTTTTTAAACCTTCAACAGTTTTTAGCAGTTCGTCACTGCTTTTTATTTCTGTTATATTTTGAATCACATTATCAAGCATTTGATGGCACCTCGTTTCCTTTCAATTTTACTTCTTTTCCTTTGATGTTCCCTTTCTTCTTATTTTCAAGTATTGAAAGTGCTGCTACTACTCCGTCAAGTATGGCTTCAGGTCTTGGGCAACATCCAGGAACATATGCATCTACTGGTATGACCTGATCCACGCCACCTACCACATTGTAGCAATCATGGAATATCCCACCTGTAGATGCACAGGCACCTACAGCTAAAACTACTTTTGGATCAGGAATCTGGTTATAAAGGTTTTTAAGCACATTTACATTCTTATAATTCACTGAGCCTGTAACCACCATTATATCAGCTTGCTTGGGAGTACCAATGTTTATAACGCCAAATCTTTCAGCATCATATAGGGGAGTAAGACAGGCCACTACTTCAATATCACAACCGTTGCAACTGTTACAGTTAACATGTATAATCCATGGGGATTTTGCCAAACTCATAAGTGTCCCTCTTTTTAAATTAATTTGACTCCACTAACGTACAGGAATGCTATGTTCACAAGCGAAATTACTAGCAGGATTGTCCAACTCAGTTTGAGCATCCACTGCCAGTACACTCTTGCAGTAATGTTATCTATAACAATTACAAGCAAGTAAGCAATGATACCTATAAGCACACCTATTACTGGGGCTGATGCCCAGAATAAGAATATGAGTCCAGTTAAGAACACGTATTCATAAAAGTGTGCGATCTCAATGGTGGCAAATCCTGGCCCTCCATATTCAGTCGTCATACCTTTAATCAGTTCCTGATGACCATGGTGAGAGGTTGAGTAGTCAAAGGGTGATTTTTTCAATTTTATATTCAAAACAACTATCATTGCTATGAATATAAGAGGCGTATACATTAGCAGAGGGGATGATGCATCTAACAGAGCTGATAACTTGAAAGTGCCGGTAAGCAAGTAGATTGCAAGAGCATATAAAATTAAAACTGGTTCATAGGACAGTATAGCCATTATTTCCCTTGAACTTCCTATTCTAGCATACGGAGAACCGGTGCTCATTCCTCCTACAACTAGAGCTACCGAAGCTACTGTGTAGACGAATATTATCATCAAGAAGTCTTGTTTGAAAACTAACATCAAAAGGCTCAAAATGATAAAGGCGAGGTACACAATTACGTAAAAGTTTTGAGATGGATTTACAACTATGTTGTCTTTGCTAAGGAGCTTCCTAACATCATAGTATGGCTGCAAAAGAGGAGGACCTACTCTACCCTGCAATCTTGCAGTGAGTTTCCTGTCTATTCCTGAGGCTAAACAGCCGAGGATAGGAGCACCAATTAAGACAAGAATAATTGTTAGAATATCATTCATAATCCTACTCCTCCTGCTAATGCAATTACAATCAGAATTATGGAAATTGCATATCCAAATGTTGTAAGTTTACTTTCTCCAAAAATATTCTGAAGATAGATGTTGGAGACACTGCATTTTTCGTAATCGCAAACTCCATTTCTGAACATTAACCCGTCTTTTTCAAGGTTGTTTTCCCCGCACATATAGAAGTTAACTTTACGAGTTGTGGTGTTCTTGGTAGCGAGGTAGATCAGAATAGCCAGAGCGAGCACTACGAATACTGCTGCATAATCAAATGCTCCTATTTCAGAGGTAAATTGTCCAACTGGTCCTGTAATATTAGGAACATTTCCTAGTAGAATTTCGACCTGAGGTCCGACGAAGTAGTTGTATATTGAAAATATAAAGATACTTGTACCTATAATGGATAACGCAAGAACCGATAGTGGGAAATATGTTTCCAGTTTTTTATGGGGAACTGCGTTTTTATCCATGCTGGATGATAAGATTGTTCCAAGCCATTTAGAGTAATAAACTGTGGTGAGTGCACTTCCAAGTACTATGAATATTATCACAACAGGGTTGTTTGAAGCAGCTTCCATTGATACCCATTTTGTAAGCAATACTCCGAAAGGAGGTAATAGCATGGATATCATTCCCAGAGCTGCAATGGAGGTGAGAAGAGGAGCCTTCTTTATTAATCCTGACATGTCCTCTATATCTCTGCTTCCTATGGTGTGCTCAATTTCACCTGTGCACAGGAATAAGAGACCTTTTGATATAGCGTGGAACAGAATAAGCATCATCGAAGCAGCTACAGCCAGAGGTGTGCCTATCCCGGCGCTTGCGATAATTAATCCTAGATTTGCAATAGTTGAATAAGCAAGCACTCTTTTGGCGTTTCTTTGAGATAAGGCTAAAGCTGAGCAGATAACGAAGGTGAAGCTACCGTAAACTGCAATAGCTGTTCCGAGGGATGTATTAGCAAAAGCTGGTACAAGCTTGACAATTAAAAACACACCAGCATTTACCATCGTGCTTGAGTGCAGTAAAGCAGAAACAGGAGTTGGAGCTACCATTGCACCCAAGAGCCAGCTATGGAAGGGCATCTGAGCAGATTTCGCAAAGCCTCCAATACAGAGTAAAGCAACAGGAAGGGCTAAAGCGGCCAGCGCTACTGCATCAGTTCCAGCGTAAGTTGCAATCCCAGTAAGGGAATTTATATCATATTTAGTTGCAAGCAGAATTATGCCTATGGACATAGCAACTCCGCCGACAAGGTTTAAGGACAGAGCCCTGAAACCGTTGTTTATTCCTTCTTCATCCATGTTATATGAGATCAACACGAATGAACACAGAGTTGTTAGTTCCCAGAAAAGATACAGCCATCCTAGTGTGTCAGACATTACCAGACCATTCATGGCTGCCAGGAAGAAGCTCATTGTAAAGTAAAATGTCCTTTGTCTATTAAGATGCCTGTGCTCTTCATACTGATCCATGTATCCAGTTGCGAATAAAATAATCGCAGTACCGACTATATTCACAATCAATATCATGAGCTGAGACAGTTGATCAATATTAAAAGAAGCACTTTCAGCACCTGGAACATTGGCATAAGTGTAAGCAAATAAGGCTGCTGAAATTATTCCAAGTCCAAGTGTAGGCCAGTTTTTATATTTTGCTGACACAGCAAGAATATATAGTATTACCAGTACTTCGAGTACAAGGACAATGTTTTCATACATTGCAAAATTTGGTCCCTCAACCGGGACTACTCCAGTACCACCTAATACTAAACTAACGGATAAAGCTATTCCAATTATGAAAAAAGCCCAAGCCAGATACTTGTATAGCGATTTGGGAAGGGCTATAAATAATAACGAAAACAGTAGGGGTACTATAATTAATAGCATAACGGTGTTTTCTATCATACAGCGTATCCTCCGATCTATTAATCCTCCGATCTGTTATTCTCAACTTATAATGCTGGAACTTATGCAGCTGAAAAATAGAATCCAATATTTTGGACGTTTTTATAACCTATTTTCTATATACTCGAATAACTTAATATATTGATTTCCCAGTCCAACTGCGCAATTCCTGAGTATATAAGAATATGGACTAATATTCCACAAATATTATAGTATTCTTATATCAAAATTACAAGAAATAATAATATGCGAATAACATCGATATAAATTCGACATGTTGCCAATTCTTATTATTACAAAGGCATATTTAAAGATAGTGATTTTCTTTTTACTTTTATATTACTAACGAGAATAATGGACAAAATAGCCCCCAAATATTGTTTTTTTCTTGTTTACATCCTCGTTATAAATATTACTGAGTGTCAATAGATACTACCAAATAATCCCAGTACTACTTAAGTAGTATAAATTAGCATGAACAAAGCTATATTTAAACATACTGATTTTAATTTACTTTTGTATTGCTCCTGAGACTCATTTATTGAGTAACCTGTGAAAATCACAGTTTTAAATTAAAACATCAAAATAAACGACAAATAATAATATCAAATTATTACAATAATTTATATAACAAGGTGATATTTAAAGAAAGTGATTTTATCTTTATATTTATATTAATCTTGATATCTCTAATATATTAATTTTCTTATAATTCTTATAATAGTTGGAATATGTTTTTTAAATGAATTGCATTATATACGGAAAGAGATTATTGCACTGTAATAAAAGGGATAATTGCACTGTAATATAAGGGATAATTGCACTGTAATATAAGGGATAATTGTACTGTAGTATAGGTACAATTATACTACGAATATAGAGAAGAACTTGATAGCTTATTTCAGAAATGCTTCTTAATTAAAAAATAAAGTAAAAAGATAGGAAGAAAGGAGCTTATATTGGTTATAGCAGTATATTGAATAGATATCCTGTG
The DNA here is from genome assembly GCF_000970025.1 of Methanosarcina barkeri MS. Taxonomy (GTDB): domain Archaea; phylum Halobacteriota; class Methanosarcinia; order Methanosarcinales; family Methanosarcinaceae; genus Methanosarcina; species Methanosarcina barkeri. Next base: position 3,679,427 of record NZ_CP009528.1, on the reverse strand, counting down.
AGAATTATCGAAACTGCCACGATTGAGACAAAGATTGCTATTAGCTCTTTTTTCAGCACCTTTTTAAGAATAACCATTTCAGGCAGTGAAACAGCTGTAACGGACATGAGAAACGCAAGAGAAGTTCCTATGGGAAGACCTTTCCCAATCAGGCTTTCTACGATAGGAATCATTGCCATAACATTTGAGTACAGCGGAACTCCAATCAGAACGGCAATCGGCACTGCAAGCAGGTTATCCTTGCCTGCATATTTCTCTAAAATTCCCTCAGGTGCATATCCGTGGAAAATACCTCCTATGCTAACGCCTATAATTACATAGATCCATACTCTTCCCACGATGTCTTTTACGTTTTCAAAGGCAGTATTTACTCGTTCTTTTACTGTTAACTCTTCGGGGTTTGCAGTCTGCTGTCCCACTTTTATCTTATAAACAAAATCCTCTACGTATCTCTCCAGCTTAAGGAAGCCAATTAGAATACCTCCAAGAACTCCCAGTATAATTCCTGATACTATATAGATTAATGTTGCTTTAAGGCCGAGCGTTGCCCAGAGAGCAGCAACTGCAGCTTCATTTACAAGAGGTGAGGTTATCAAGAATGAAAAAGTAATTCCAAGAGGTATGCCTGCCTCTACAAACCCAATGAAAATCGGAACGGATGAACACGAGCAAAAAGGAGTTACTGTCCCGAGAAGAGATGCAAGAATGTGATATTTAATCCCTTTTTTATTTCCAAGTACTCTACGGGTTCTTTCCGGAGTAATATAGGTCCTGAGGTAAGAAATGAAAAAAATCATCATTGCAAGCAGCAAGAAAATTTTCATCACATCGTAAATAATGAAGTTAACACTTGCTGCAAGGTGCGTATCGGGTGCAATCCCGAAAACCTCGTATGTCAATTTGTCTGCAATCCATTGAAGAGGGTAAAATATATCGACCATTTTGAGTTCCTTCTTCCAGTTATTCACACTTTTTTTGTGATTCTCATATTATGCTATATTATATCAATATATATTTATATGATTATTACAAAATATAAATTTGTCGCTCTAAGTAAATATTTATAATAATACCTGAATTAGAGTGAAATTAGATTGAGACATTGTCACACCGAGAGATATTGTCACACCGACGTTCAATACTGGTACGAAAACAATAATTTAAAGCTCAAACGTTAAATTTAAAGCTCAAACGTTAAAAACTGAGTTGTAAATGCACTAACTGAGGGTTTCAAGTATGGTTAAATGTTCTATTTGCGGAAAGGATGAAACCTCACTTCTTAGAGCAAATCACAGGAAACTTGGCACAATAAAGCTCTGTTTTGGATGCTGGGAAGTAGAAAGCAGCAACAAGAATCTTCTTCCTTCGTGTAGCAGATGCGACTGCTGCAAGTGAGTCTATTTTCAGATATATTGCAATTTACTTTTACTTTTTTCACTCTATAATTCCCTTCAAAGCCTTGCTGGCTCTTTTCCTTGAATAAAAAGATAAATCGGCCATTAAAACCGGTTAAAATGACTAAATTAATACCAACAAGTTTTAGTGACAAAAACTCTCTATAAAATGGTTAAAAAACCCTGTAAACAAGCTGAAATTTCTCTCATCAATTTTTTTTAAAGAGCGATTTTTGTAGATTTAAAGGGAAGGACTTCAAATTAAAATATAAAAGATTAAAATGTGAGATCACTCGGATTGAAGGATTTCCATGACTTTTCCAAGAGTATCTGCTACTTCCTGGTCTTTGAGATCTTTTTCCTTGCTTTTCTTGATCCCAAGTTTGGAGATTACAATCTGTCTATCAACTTTAAACCCTGCAAGTTCAAGGGTCTTGCTGGCACAGTTTACAGGACAACCGTCAATTGCGATAATACGATCAGAAGCTTCGGCAGACTTCATAAGTCCCGGAGCTCTTGCACCGATCCCGACAGTGCACATAAGATTTCCTATGCCCTGCTTTTCGAGCTCTATTGCGATTCTGTTTGAGAGCTGGCCAACATTTGCTGCTCCTACACATGGGAAAATTGCCACATTTGCCGAGCCGCATGCACATTTTGTTTCTTCTGGCATGTTTTTCACACTGACCTTGGATTTATCTTAAAGTAACTGTATCCTGGATTTCTCTCAATGTAACTGTAATCCTGGATTTCTCCTAAAGAAACTATTATTTTAGTTTTTAGTTCCGGGCTAATGCTTCAGTCCATTTAGACAGGTTTATTTTTGATTCATTAGTCCATTTCGACAGGTTTATTTTTTGATCCATTTTTTGATATTATCGACGCTTGGAACTTTACCCGCGACTTTAACATCTCCGTCAATTACAAGAGCAGGAGTGACCATGACTCCGTATCCCAGAATTTTATCGAAATCCTCTACCTTGACAATTTCAGCATCTATACCTGTTTCCTTTACAGCTTTCTCTACCATTTCTTTTGTTTTATTGCATTTTGAACATCCTGTACCAAGTATTTCGATTTTCATCGTATTCACCTCAATATTCCTTATTTCAAACATGTTTGAAGCAACCTATATAAAATTTCCTATTTCAAAACAATTTGAATTAAACCCTGCCTGATTAGTTTTCAAATTTAATTATCCTTGCAGGCATTTTCGAATAAGAAATTAGGATAAACAGGAAAACAAAGAGAAGAGAAAGTTTAGTACATTAACAAACACACAAAAAATATTTATTATGAAAATATATTTATAGATAAGCGTTCTGCTTGAAGCCCTGTAAATTCTATTCTCATTTTGAGTGAATGTATTCTATACTGCCAACAGGGAGAGGAACATCCATGCTTCAGATATTTAAATCGACAGATTCCGGACTGACAACTCTTGACCAGGTTGAAGACGGCGCATGGATTAATCTTGTAAATCCAAACGAGCAGGAAATTCTTTTCATTTCAAAAGACCTGAATATTCCTGCTGAACATCTTAAAGCTGCACTTGATGAAGAGGAACGTTCCAGAATTGAGGTTGATGAAGGCTGTACTGTTGTATTAATAGATATACCTGTACCGAGTGCTAACTTGCAGGACGGAGGAATTTTTTATACAATTCCCCTTGGGATTATAATTACTGGCAAAAACATCGTAACGGTCTCTCTTCAGGAGAATTACGTTATTAAAAGTTTTATCGACCAGAGAATAAAATCCTTTTATACGTTCAAAAAAACACGTTTTCTTTTACAGATCCTGTATCGAAACTCAAAGTTATATCTTCAATATCTCAGGCATATCGATAAAGCAAGTGATAAAATCGAATCCAAATTGCATAAATCCCTGAAAAATAAGGAATTAATCCAGCTTCTTGAGCTGGAAAAAAGCCTTGTATATTTCTCTACATCTTTAAAAAGCAATGAAATAGTCCTTGAGAAAATCCTGAGGTCCACTCCTGTTAAGATGTATCCTGACGATACGGACCTTCTCGAAGATGTTATTGTAGAAAATAAGCAGGCGATTGAAATGGCAAATATTTATAGCAATATCCTGACCGGAACAATGGATGCGTATGCCTCGGTTATTTCCAACAATTTAAACATTGTCATGAAATTCCTGACTTCAGTAACAATCGTTCTGTCAGTCCCAACAATGGTTGCAAGCTTTTTTGGAATGAATGTTGACGTCCCTTTCGAGAATAACCCCCATGCGTTTGTGATCATTTTCATAATGACATTGTTTTTCTCGCTGATTCTAGCTATAACAATGCTAAGGAAACAACTGTTCTAAGAAAAAATTGTTCTAAGGAAACAACTATTCTAAGAAAAAATTGTTCTAAGGAAACAACTGTTCTAAGAAAAAATTGTTCTAAGAAAAGAAATATTCTGAAAAAACTATTCTGAATAACAACTATTCAAAGTAATAATAAGGGGCTGAAAAAAAAGAAAAAATAATTGGGAGGGCCCCTAACTTTTTCGTTAATTGAATAACCTGTTTTTCTCAGTGAATAGTGTCGTAGGCACATTCTCCGTGCATAGAAATATCCAGGCCTATAAGCTGTTCTTCGTCCGTAACTTTGACCGGAGTTACTGTGTTTATTAGCATCAACATAATGTAGGTAAACACAAATGCATAGACTGAAGTAGCTGCAACAACCACAACTTCTTTAATAAAAAATGCTGTGCCGCCGTAAAGCAGTCCGTCAGCTCCTACCGGGTTTATAGCCGTCGAGGCAAAGACTCCAAGTAGAATTGTGCCGGTAACGCCCCCAATTCCATGGACACCCCATACATCAAGAGCATCGTCCCATTCCATTTTGTTTTTAAGATGTACGGCAAAGTAGCAGACAACTGATCCGAGGATTCCCATTAGTGCAGCCACGGGTAAAGAAACAAGACCTGCTGCCGGAGTAATTGTTGCAAGGCCTGCAACTGCTCCTGTCATAAGCCCTACGAACTTTGGTTTTCCTTCCTTATACCATTCCATTGTCATCCAGGTTATTGCTGCAAAAGAGGCTGCAATGTCACTGTTCAAGAACGCAAGTGAAGTAATCCCATCTACATTGAGTTCGCTTCCGGCGTTAAAGCCGTACCATCCAAACCACAGAAGAGCAGTTCCGATAGCCATTAACGGAACATTGTTTGGTTTTGTTATTTTATTATACTTTCTTGAGCCTACGTAAAAGACCGAAGCAAGAGCTGCAAAGCCGGCTGTAGCATGGACAACGATTCCGCCTGCGAAATCAAGAACTCCCATCTGTGCAAGCAGACCGCCTCCCCAGACCATATGGACAAAAGGATAGTAAACAAAAAGCTGCCAGAGAACAAGGAAAATAAGATAAGCTTTAAAAGTAACCCGGTTTGCAAATGCTCCCGTAATCAGAGCCGGGGTTATAATTGCAAACATCATCTGGTAAGCCACGAATACAATTTCCGGGAACCCCATACCTTTGATTATTGTAGTCGGGGTAATTCCGTGTAAAAACATTTTGTCCAGGTTTCCTATGATTGCGCCTTCTCCTCCACTGAAGCATAGAGAATATCCGATAAAAAACCATAAAACAGTTGTTACTCCCATCGAAACAAAGCTTTGCATCATAATTCCTAAAATATTCCGCTTACAGGAAAGTCCTCCGTAGAAGAATGCCAGACCAGGAGTCATTAGCATTACAAGACTTGTCGCAAGCAGCATAAAGCCTGTAGAGCCGGTATTTAACATAATATCATCCCATCTATATTTATACAATAACTAGGAAATCTCAAAGATCTTACCTTTTTCCTAGTTTCTTGTACATATAAATTTCCATTTCAGATTACACAAAATTGAATTTTCATGTAATTCTGCGAGAAATCATGATTAAATACGGGATTTATCATCACGATTAAAGATGGGATTTATCATTGCGGAAAAGCAAGAAAACAAGTAATTCAAAACAAAAATGTATGGGATGATGACAAACTATCTGGGATGATAACAAAAGAAAACGGCAGTTTCATGTAAACACTACTCCATCCATGAAACTGAGTTTTCTTCAAAAATCATGTTTTTGAATTCATGTCTTGTTTTTGCATTCCTTTACTTTCATCTTTAGGGTCTTACTCTTGATTGTATGCTTGTATAGATTTTTTCCTAATGTTCAAGATCACGGAAAAATTAAAAAAGTACAGTAAATTTTTGCCTGTACTCACAGTCTGTACTCAAATGTTATATGCAACTTCGCCATGCTGTGTTTTGTCAAGTCCTATGTTTTCTTCACTTTCGCTGACTTTAAGCCCTATAGTCTTGTTAAGTATGAATCCAATAAGGAGAGTCCCGGCAGCTGCATAAACAATTGTGACGACAACGCCTTGAAGCTGGATTAACATTTGGCTGGAATTTCCAAGCAAGAGGCCAGTTCCTCCTACACTTGCAAATACGCCTACTAGAAGTGCACCTACTATTCCACCTACACCATGTACTCCAAAGGCATCCAGCGAGTCATCATATCCAAGTCTTTCTTTGAGTCCTACAGCGTTGTAGCATACGAAACTTGTGATCGCACCTATAGGAATTGCTGCCATTGGTGTGACAAAGCCTGCACTTGGAGTTATTGCGACAAGTCCGGCTAGAATCCCTGTTGCAAATCCCAGAGCAGTTGGATACCCTAAGTGATGCCATTCAAGGGCCATCCAGACAAATCCTGCAGCTGCTGGAGCTACAAGCGTTGTAATGAATGCAAGGGATGCAATCTCGTTTGCAGCAAGTGAAGAACCTGCGTTAAACCCGAACCATCCGAACCAGAGAAGGCCGGTTCCAAGAAGCGTCAAAGTAACATTATGTGGTTTTAGTGGATCTACTCCAAAACCGCGTCTTTTGCCAAGGTATGTCAAAATTGCAAGTGAGGAGATACCTGAAGTTATGTGCACAACTGTACCGCCTGCAAAATCAAGAGCTTCCCCAGTTAGGAACCCACCGCCCCAGACCCAGTGGCAGACAGGTGCATATACGATAAGTCCCCATAGTGCAATGAATGCAATATAAGATTTAAACTTCACACGTCCTACAATTGCACCTGAAATCAGAGCAGGTGTAATTATTGCAAACATTCCCTGAAACGCAACATATGCATAAGTCGGAATTGTGCCAGTCACTGAATATACATCTATCCCTTTCAGGAATACATGTCCAAGGCCGCCTACAAACCAGTTGCCATCTGCAAATGCAAGCGAGTAACCTATCAATACCCATTCCAGAGCCATGACGCCCATCGCAACAAATGAATGCATCATGCTGCTCAGAACGTTTTTACGCTGGACAAGCCCACCATAGAACAGTGCAAGTCCGGGAAGCATTAACAATACAAGTGCAGACGAGATTAGTACCCATACAGTGTCTGCTGCTTCAATAGCCATACTCATTCCCTCATAGAGCATCTGGTCCGGTTTCGTTTGTCCGAATCCGCATTACATTCTCTAAAGGAAGCACAAATATCTTGCCGCTTCCGATGTAACCGTCCTTGCCTTTTGCTCCGGTTTTTATGGCTTCAATAACCGATTGCAGAAACTGATCTTCCACTGCAATTTCAATCTTAACTTTTTCAAGAAGATTTGCTTCGTGTTCAGTTGCCCTGTAAATTTCTAAATGCCCCTTTTGCGCACCATAGCCGGCAACCGATGATACAGTCAGTCTATTTACTTCAAGTTTTTGAAGTTCTCGTTTGACTGCATCGAGCCTTTCCGGCCTTATCATTGCAATTATGTATTTCATCACGACCACCAATAGGTATCTTGTATCCGGTTTCTTGATATTTAAATCTGCCTATATTGCCATTGAATATTAAAGCAGTCTCATCCAAAAAAACGCTAAAGTAAATTGGGTCTTTCTCCAATTAAGGAATCTATTTTCAGTTTTTCGATTCCCTATCTTGTTACTGTATTTTAAAAATAGGAATTCTGGTTATCTGGTGTGAGTTCCTTTTCCTGTTTTCAAATATTCCTGTCAGAGAGCTTTTATTTAGTAAAAGCAAATTTAGAGATATGTTCGGAGAAATTGGAAGTGTAAAAAGCGAGGCTGATGAGACTTCTCTGCAAATTCTTTCCCTTTTCAGAGACAGTATCAGTGAAATTTGCCTGAATGAACCTGAATCCATGTCAGATTATTTCAAGCCGGAGTATTCTCATTATATCATAGTCCATACTCCCCTGAATATTCAGTTCCCTGAGAACAGGGAAGAATGGAATATGCGTTTTTGCAGGGATGTCGGAGTTTCGATTGTTGAACGTATCGTAACCGAAACTGACAGAATTTACGTAAGAGGACTTATGGCAATCAACGGATCAAAAGTCTATGCTATCCTGCCTTTTATGAAAATAGATGCAGAAAAAGCAAAGAGAGCAACGTTTCCTGAAGACCACATGGTACGCGTTCGATCAAAAGTGCTTCCTTCTGTGCTTCCTGACATAAAAGGAGAAACGATTCTCGATATCGGAAGCGGCTTTGGAAGCCTTACCATAGAGCTTGCAAGAAACAATCCTGATTCGAAGGTTTATGGAATTGATCTTCATGATTCTCTTACAGGCCAGTCGCAGATGAATGCTGATGTCCTTGGCGTGTCGAATGTGATATTCAAAACCGGAAGCGCCTATGCCCTTCCTTTTGAAGCTGGTTCAATGGATGTGGCTACCTGCTTTTTAATGCTTCACCACCTGGAAGACATTAAATTTGCTCTGTTCGAGATCAAGAGAGTGCTTAAAAATGGCGGCCTGTTGATAGCAGTTGAACCGCTTGCAGAACACCACCACCACGGGCCTCAACTCTCGGAAGCCGGATGGCAAGAGCTTTTCGAAAACGTTGGCTTCGCAGTAGAGGTTGAGAGCCAGGAAGGGGCAGCGATTATGAAAGCTGTAAAAAGAGACTAAATCTGTATAAAAAATAAATCCTATAGAGTAAGTTTAGTCACAATAACAAGTATTATGTAACTATTTAACCTATCTAAATATGTCTATTGATATTGATTCTAACGAATATAAGGTATCAGAGAAATAGTTTATGACCAATGAAAAAACACAGTCAATCGCTACCATTCCTAAAAAAGCAATTTACAGGAATTTGTCTATTGACTCTTAATAAAGATGGCTAATGATGTTGTTTTAGATAGGATAAATAGTTACAATATTAATTCAGAATAATCTCAGTATTATCTGTTATTTTTTTATCATTTATAGTCACGCCTGTAATTGTTGCAGCAAAAATCTCATTGTATCTCATTTGAGCAGTTGCATTATTTAGCCTCGTGACTATAATTAACTGATTATTTTATTCAATGCGAACATTTTTATATATTTAGTAAGGATTTCTTTGTGTTACCATGCTGCTCTTTGGACATATTGGTATTACACTTGGAATATTTTTTGTATTCTCATATATTGCACCACAGTTAAAAACTATCATAGACAAAAGGTATCTCGTTATTGGAGCTCTTCTGCCTGATTTGATAGATAAACCATTAGGACTGATTGTCTTTGCATCAACAATTTCAAATGGACGCATGATAAGCCATACATTATTATTTTCTATTACTCTCTTCCTAATAGGTTTATATTTCTATAATAAAAGAAACGATATAGTAATTATTACCCTTGCGTCAGGTTCTTTTTTCCATCTTATGGAAGATCAGATGTGGAATACTCCAAAAACCTTATTCTGGCCTCTACTTGGATGGAGTTTTCCGAAAGACGACATTTCTAATGGAATCGCATTCTTATTAATGCTATTCAAAGAATCTTTTACACTTAACTTGTCACAAGGTTTTAGTCTTGAACGCACTTTTATTCCTGAGATAATAGGAATGGCGGTAGTAGTTATTTTTACTTTAAATTGGTTAAAAAACAAGTTGAACAAAACCGTCTCTAAGGATGAGGAAATAAAAATAGAGAATGCTGAAAAACCGACTATAGAAACAACCGTGTTTTATATCATAGGTTTCCTGGTGTTTGGACTACTTTCTGTAAGAGCCATTATAGCACTGTGAGCTACCAGTGGCTAAAGCACGTTTGCTTCCTGAGTCATTCTGCCATCTAGTATCTCAACCATTTTATTATGAATCCCCTGACTAAACTCAAAATCATTTTATGCTGATGAGAAACTGTTACGTTGTGTATCATAAAATCACTTTATGCTGATGAGAAATTGTCTACGTTGTGTATCGTAATTAAGTTGCCAGAACACTAGCTAATCAATGAATCTATTGAAGGCATAAAAGGAACAAAAGAAAATGATGCAAGAGGAGAACTCATCCAAATAGCTAGTGAGAACCTTCTTGTATCATAATACGCTGGGCCTCCGTTTGTCAGGGGAATTTATCTGGTTCTGGATTTATAGATGGTCAATTTGTATCCGATTGGTATTATATATTTTAACATCATATGTTTATGGGAAAACGAGGTCCAAAACCACAATTCTTTGACGTTGCTTGTCCGAACAAAAACTGCAAGCTCTATGGTTTTACTAACCAAGGCAATATTACTGGAAATGGAACTTACATAAGTCGTGGAAAGAAAACAAGAAGATATGTTTGCCATCAATGTGGCAAAGTATTCAATGATTAACAGGTACCTTTTATCACGATCTTCGTAAAGATGAGCAAACCGTAAAGATGAGCAAACTATTGATTTATCTCTGAAAATGTCTATGAAAGGAATGAGCATTGAAGCCATTGCCGATGTTTTAGAGGTAGAATCTGCTAGTGTAAAGCGATGGTTAGCTCGTGTAGCTGAGCAATGCGATAAAGTAAATGATAGTATGATGAAAGACCTGAATGTACCCAAGATAGAAATGGACGAACAAAACGTATGTGAGTTTCTGGAAAAAGATAGTGGAAGAAAACAAAACCAAGAACATAGGACGACTCTTGGTTTGCAAAATAGTTTGAGAATGATGAATTTTTAAAAGCTGTAGATGAATGTATGGCTGAAGCTACCTGCACTGCAACCGAGGTTGCCGAGAAAGTAGGGTGCAACCCAATACTTACAAAAATAGGTTACTACAACTGGCTGACCAAGGTAAATTATGTAAAAAATTAAAAGGTAGAATATGGGGGTTCAGGGTTAAAGAAGGATGTTGAAAAATTGTTTTAACCTCTGAAATATAAAATTTTAAATTTGCTGTTTTGTTAAAGTTGACAGGGATTAGCCCTTCTTTTTTCCTAAAGAGGCGAAGCAAGGTAGAAGCAAAAAAACATTATGCCATTCAGTGGTCTGGTACTCCAAGCCCTGTATTACTTCTTCCTGAACTTCCACATTCCATAAAGACAGATCAAGCCTCCCAATAAACTAAAGCCTGGAGTAGAGTTATCTTTGCTCGAGTCATTTTCACTTGGGCTATTACCGTTATCAGACTCAAAACTATTATTGTTTGAACCACTGAATTTTACGGCTTTTTTTTCTTCAGGTGATGATAAGTTAGGTTCTTCAACTCCTATACCTTCAGTTGTATTGGAGGTTGCCCCTGTGCTTTGTGCAGTCATATTAGAATCCATAAAAGGAACAATTACAACTCCGGTAGGATAGATTCCTGCATTCACAGTAGCCGTAACGTTATTTGTGGTTGTGTCAATTACAGAGACATTGTCGCTGTCAGCGTTTGCCACATATACCTTTTTTCCGTCCGGTGTGACTGCAATTCCCATGGGCCATTCTCCTACAGGCACTCTGGCTGTAACGGTGTTTGTTTTTGTATTAATTACAGTGACACTTTTATTGTAAAAGTTTCCTAAATATACCTTACTTCCATCTGGACTGATTACAATTTCACGAGAAAAAGTTCCTACAGGCACGGTGGCTATTACAGTATCCGTGGCTGTATCAATTACAGAGACAGTATTGTTGTTAGCTACATATACTTTATTTCCATCAGAAGTAGCTGCAACACGATGAGGCGAGTCTCCTACAGGCACTGTCGCTGTAACATTATCCGTGGCTGTGTCAATTACAGACACAGTGCTGCTGTTATAGTTAGATACGTATACCTTTTTTCCGTCCGGTGTGACTAGAACTTCATAAGGACTGTCTCCTACAGATACATTGGCTGTAACTTTGTTTGTAGCCGCATCAATTACATAAATAGTGTTGTTTCGACTGTTTACAGCATAGATTTTTTTTCCATCCGGTGTAAATGCAACATTGTAAGTACTCGGCCCCACAATAATCGGTGCCATTAAGGTGTTTGTCGCTGTGTTAATTACAGAGATATCGGTGTAATCATGCTGTTTCGTCACATAAATTCTTGTTCCTGCAGGGTTAACTGTAATTTCCGAAGGATAGCTACTTCCGATATTCACTTTGGCACTAACCATATTTGTGGCCGTGTCAATTACATAAACATTGGAGACGTCCATAGGTGAGTCCACCACATATACCTTTGTTCCTGCAGGGCTGACTGCAACTCCTACAGGCCACCCATCGCCGAGAGGCACTCTGGCTGTAACATTGTTAGTTGCTGTGTCAATTACAGCGACATTAGGAGTCGGGAGAGTACCATTATAATTCGTATCGTAATAATAACCTCTCAGATTATAATCCCCCATATTTGTCACATATGCAAATGGAGCCGTACATGCTACACCAGCCAATATTAAAATCGTAAGTGAAGCTATTCCAAAAATTTTTAGGAGAGTATGCTCTCGATATATTTTATCATATGTTATTTCTTCCATTTTAAATCCCAACTTATGGACTCATTAAAAAGCAACAACATCAGCGACTCTCTCCTGGATTTTGTTTATACCTATACCCTATAAATAAGGAGGTTTCGATAAACCCCAGTCTTTGGCTGGTTGTTATATAGGTTCATAAGCAACCGTTGAAAACCAGAAGTTTATCGAACTCCTCTGAGGAATTATTACCTTACATATATGCGTGTAGATTCTGAACTGCCGTATGTGCGTTCAAGTAATCCGGCATTACCATATGTCGAACCAACAGGCAGTGGATCATTAAGACGCAAATATGTATACCCATTTTGAGCTATATATCCTCTACAAAGTCGAAAATGACCTGGAATCATACTGAAGAATGGTCTATTGTTTTCAATTTCTGATATAGCGACACTATTAGAAAAGCTAGTAGCTATAGTTCCCGTCTTCCCCCATCGATATGTAGCCCATTTTACAATATCACCAGCTGAGAGCCCAGACGTGTATATGGAAGCAGGATTCCAACTCCACAGTCCATCACCCCTATAAATTTGATCTTGCGTAGGAATGGGGGTCGGTTTATTATAGTACTTACAAACCATTCGAATACATGCTGGACCACAAAAAACATCTCGTTCTTGCCCAATACCGTTAATATCAAGTATTTTACCTGTAAATGAACCTAGAACTATTGCATCACTACTGAGTTTTTTAATATTTTCTTCAGTAACTGCAGCATTAATATTAACTCCTTTATTAGTTGCTGCTTGTTCTGTAGATTTGGCAAGTTCATCACTTTTTTGCCATTCTTTTAAATTGTTTTCCTTTCCAGACTTCAAAATCTGGTCATACATTGACCAAACTCCAGGTTCGGTTTCAGTTGCTGGTTTATCTTCGACCTCTTCAAGGGTGTATGCATCTACAAATATCCGATGTTCAACTCCAGTAGTCTTGTCTTTTACTATGGTCATTGCACCTATACTCGGATAGCTGTATACAACCAAATTGGTTGATTTAATTTTTCCATCTGAATACTCACTTTTGGCTATTTCTATTGATTTTTTCATGACTTCCGCCGATTTATAAGGTTTAGGATCAAATTTAATATCGTAGATAGAAGGTCCCAACGTTTTATCGGCACAAACGTCGATTGTACCTGTTAATTTATTTTCTTTATATACTGAGAATTGATAAAATAATTTTTTACCGTTTATGTCATAAAGCTCAATTGGTTTGGGATTAATAGACGCCCCTGTCCAATTTTCAAAGCCTGGTGTATTAGCTGCTATAAAACTTATCATGTTTGCATTAGCATGTTTAAAAGCTTCCTCAGCAGTTACAGAATAATTATCCTCTTTCTGTGCACCTGCGGCCGGTATCAACGCCATACCAATCAGCATTACCAAAACAAGTATACTTATTCCAATTCTATTACGTTTCATATTTATCCTCCTTATTACCCTAGGAGGCAGAATCAGGCAAGCTTAAATATTCGCACAGCTAAACATGATAACTGCCTCATAGGGCATGTTTTGTGGGGTTTGAGTTCCCTGGCAAGTACTTTCAAACTCCATAAACTTCTCTTTCTTAACTCCTTATAAGTTTTATGTCCACTCTCTCTAACAATGCAATTTTCAAGCGGATTTTGAGTCTGGATTATTTTCCAATATTTTTACTGTTTAATGATTTGGCCATAAATTATTTATTTGAGTACATGTCTTAACCCATATTCAAAAATAAGTATAAAAGAAAACATTACTCAATATTAATGTATAAAAGTCTTATTTAAGTTAATAACTAATAAATATGGACTTATTTATCTATAAATTATCCAAATCTGCCTATACTGGTGTAATCAATTAGAGAGTTCGAAAGACGGGAACTTACTGTATTGTGCATGCACTGAGTCAAATTGTTTTAACATCTAAAATCTAAAAAATTTAAATTTGTCGTTTTGTTGAAGTTTACGGGCTGTATCTCGCCATTAAAATGAAGGAGATTTAGCTCTTCTTTTTTCCAAAAATACCGAACTTGCAGATGAAAAATTTTCTGCAATTAAATTTAATATTGAGTCTATCCAAAAACCGTCATAATGTCAAAATGGCAGTTTTAGTGTTGCTGTCCATAGTGGATTAGATAATGTTTTTGGATAGGCTCATTTGATATCTTAAGACCTCAGTAATGAAAACGTTTTCAAAGGATTGTAACAAATTTGAAAATCTGGTCTTATCCGCAGGTTATTGATTTAACCTAGAAAAAAGATGAAAAGCCATTAAGTGTTTAGCGTAGTAGTCGTTCACGCTTCAGAAAAAACTGCGAGAAAAGAAACCAAAGCAGAGAACCGCTGCAATAATTATAGTCCTTAACTTAAGTATTTGCATTTTACTTTATAACTACGAAAGGCACGGAAAGCACGGAAGAATTATACCCCTATTTTCTTTATTCTGTGTTTTCCACGCTTTCTGTGATTAATCTTTCACTTAAGATTGGTGAATAAACTTAAATTATGAAAAAGTTTAAGTTGCGAAGAAATTTTAGTTCTTGACTATAGAATCGCCGTTTTTTCCACTCATCGCAGTCCTTCAACACACTCTTCTTCGCTTCTCTTTTCGGTATATGCTGCCGGTTCTGCCTGTCTTGGAGCAGTGAAAGTATCGGTAGCTTCCAGGATCGTATTGGTGATTCTGTCCAGCAATTCCATAGCCCCTCTATAACCTATATTAAGGATGCGCTGTGCACCGACTCTGTCATGTATTGGTAGGCCGACCCTTACAAGAGGGATGTTCCGGGATTTTGCAATGTATCTCCCGTTGGAATTTCCTATAAGGATTTCTGGATTACATTGGCTGACTGCATCGTTAAAAGTGTCAAAGTCAATTCCATTCAGAACCACAGGTTCGAGTTCCGGGTTTGTTTTTTCAACTATTTGCCGGATTTTTGTTTCAAAGTCCCTGCTTTTACTTCCTGTAGCTATCAGAACCGGGTTTATCCCGAGTTCCAGCATGAAGGTTGTGAGGCTAAATACAAAATCAGGATCTCCATAAACAGCGGCTTTTACCCCGTACAGGTACTTGTGCACGTCAACCATAGCATCGAGGAGCCTACCTCTTTCTTTCTGATATTTTTCAGGTATGGGACATCCAATAATCTTTACCAGCTCAGTGAAGAAAATGTCAGTATTTGAAAGCCCTATTGGGATTGGAACATCGTATCCGTGCACGCCATATGATTCTTCCAGATATTTAACTGCTAAGTTCTTACTAACCGTACCCAGGCCCAGGCTTGCTCGACTGTTTGGCATGTCAGCAATTTCGGAAAGTGGGGTACCACCCGGTGCAATTTTTGGGAGATCTTCTCTCAGCGGAGCGTCAAAAGTTTCGGAAATATCAGGCAGGAAAATATAATCTCCAGCCATAACATCAAAGATCTCTTTGAGTTCACGTACATCAGCAGGGGATAGACTTTCAACAGGGATGACGTTAAGCTTTCCATTTGGAATTTTTACGGTTTTTTCTTCTTCAGTTTTTTCCGTAAATTTCCTGACAACTGCGTCTAAAGCTTTTATATATCCGCTTACGTGGCTTTCCCCATAGCTAGGAGTTGAAACCGGAATAATTATAATATCTTTTTCAGGGTCGTCTCCGATCTCTTGTTCTTCTTTAAACTCACGGATAATTGCAGGTACATCGTCCCCAATTGTTTCGGCAAGGCAGGTCGTAGCAACTCCGATTACTTTCGGATTGTACCTGTTAATCACGTTTCTCAATCCTTTTTTCAGGTTTTCCCTGCCTCCGTATACTGCTCCTTTTTCACTTAGCGAGCTTGATGCGATATCCACAGGTTCCCTGAAGTGGTGGGCAAGAAGCAGACGCATATAGGTGCTGCAGCCCTGAGAACCGTGGTAAAGAACCATAGTATTCTCAATTCCCTTGAAAGCAAGGGCACTTCCCATAGGCTGGCACATAACACAGGGGTTCACAGTTGCATAGTTTCTTTTCGTCATCTCAATGCCTCCTCATACCTGACTCTCAACTGCAGCCTCGGATTTCTGGTGCAAAAGTTCAGGTTTCAGGAGTATGCCTTTACACTCTTTTGCGTAATTTTCTCCAGAAGTCATGTCTTTTACTGCTGCTTTCTCTATTTTACCTAATTTCTGTTCTGATCCCACTATTTCGGGTATCAGGATCCGCTGTCTGACAGCTTTCCAGACAGGGCTGCTGATGGAAGCGTCCACTTCTCGTGCAAAGTTTACAAAGCCATCAAAACCTTCGAACTCCACCACCCTGTCGTGGTTGAAGTCACAGAAAGCAATTCCAAGTTTGTATGCAATAAATCTCTCCTTTACGCCTGCAACCATCAGGTCAGCTTTCTGTCTAATGAGCAGTTCGGCAAGTTCAAGGGGGTTTGCATCGTCAACAATAACCGTCCCATCCCTGACCGAATAACTGATCTGCTCGTAATCCTCTTTTTTCCCGGTCTGGGTTCCGATAATAACGACTTCCATACCAAGTTCGTCAAAACCTTTGATAAGCGTGAGAGCTTTTGCAGGTCCACCCATGTAAATGGCGGCCTTCTTTCCTTTGACCTTTTCCCTGACCCTGGAAATTTCAGGCATTATACGGTTTATTTCAGTTTCCAGGATTTGTTCTGCCCGCTTTTTTATCTCCTCGGAACCAAAGTAATCCGCAGTTCTTCGCAAGGCTAAGGAGATATCTTCAATTCCGAAGAAACTTGCGTTTAAGTAGGGAATTCCATATTCCGCTTGCATCCACTTTGCAAGATAGGTCATGGACCCACTGCACTGGACAAGGTTAAGGTCAGCTTCAGCTGCTCTTGATATGGCTTTTGCAGTTGAGTCTCCTGTCATTGAGACTATAACCTCAATTCCCATCTGCTCAAAGAGAGGCTTTACGAGCCAGACATCTCCGGCTACGTTAAAGTCCCCTAAAATGTTAATCTTCGGCTTTATGGTTTCAGGAACTCTGGGGCCTTTCTTCTTAATTTCATCTTCGGAAGGTCTTTTGATCAACCTTTTTAAGGCGTCACAGGCAGCTTTGTATCCGTCGGACTTATTGCCTTTGAAGCCTTCGGATTTTACAGGAATTACATGGATGTTGTGTTTCTGGCTTGCAGTCTTGCACACGGACTCCAGATCATCTCCAATGATTCCAACTATGCACGTGGAATAAACGAAAATAACAGGAGGGTGGTAGAGCTCCACCAGTTCATCAATAGCATTTGAAAGCTTTTTCTCTCCTCCGAAGACTACATCGATCTCTTTCATATCCGTGCTAAAGCTGGTGCGGTTTGTTTCAATCCCGCTGGACTTTGCACCTCTTATGTCCCAGGTATAGCCTGCACAGCCGATTGGGCCGTGGACCAGGTGAACAGCATCGGTTACAGGGTTTAAGACAACCCTGGCTCCCGAATAAACACAGGCTCGCTGGCTGATAGCTCCTGCAAGAGAGTTATTATCACAGGCAAGAGGAATTTCCTGCCCTTTTTCTTGTTTTCTGGTAATATATGGCTTCCTTTCTTCGAGAGTATCCACTATTCCAATTTTCTCCTTCATTTCCTTCACTCCCCTCTGCTTTGGTTTTCAGGTTTGCAGCGGCAGTTTACCAGTTATTCTGTTAATTTTTTGAAAATATGATTTACTGGATGGTTTCAAGCAACCAGTCTGGAGCATCCCTGTCTTTCCTGTCAAGAAGGGTATTTCCTATACGCTCTACAAGTCTTGCAGCTCCTGCGTATCCCATGATTGGGAAGTAATGCAGGTTTGCCCTGTCCATAATCGGGAACCCTACCCTGACCAGGGGTACATCCTCTGCCCTTGATATGAATTTCCCATAGGTGTTGCCTATAAGAAGATCAACAGGTTTTCTCTTGATTATCTGGTGAAGGGTAAACATGTCACCTCCGGAAATTACATCAGCTTCGGGGTGCTCCGGACCTATGAGTCCTTCTACTTCTTTTTCAAACTCCGAACTCTTGGTTCCTGTAAGTACTACAACAGGCTCCATGCCCATTTCCATCACAAGACTGGTCAAGCCTGTAAGGATATCAGGATCTCCGTAAATAGCTACCTTTTTTCCGTGATAGTGTGGATGTGCATCGGTCATCATATCCACAAGCCTTCCTCTTTCATCTTCAAGCTCGGGAGGAATTGCTACATTAGCAAGTTTTGCCGCGTTCATTACGAAACGGTCGGTATTCCTGATTCCTATGGGAGTAGGCCCTATTTTTGCCGGGACTTTGTAGCGGCCTTCAAGGATCTTTGCAGCTGAGCCTCCTGCCATCCTGCAGAGAGCAATAGTTCCAACTGAGTTTGCAGAATCCTCTATATCTCCTATAGGAGTCCCACCTTTTGGATACATTCCAGGTTCGCCGGTCAGAGGAGCATCAAAGACATCAGTCGTATCGGGAAACACAATGCTGGAAATTCCCATTATTGAGAGTATGCGTTTTATTTCCCGTATGTCCCCAGGTTCTACAAAACCGGGGATTATGTTTAGTTTCCCGTTTGGTTTGCTCTTTTTAGTAAAGGTGGTTACAAAGGACTTTACCATATTGTCATAGCCGGTAATATGGGTGCCCACGTAACTAGGAGTAGAAGCTGCACAGATCTTAATAGAAGGATCTATGAGTTCTTCGGCCTCTACATCTTCTAAGATGACCCCTACGTCGTCACCTATTGTTTCTGCGACGCAAGTAGTATGGATGGCGATTACTTCAGGTTTGTATATTGTAGTCAGGTTTACGAGGGCTTCCTTAAGGTTTGCAGCGCCTCCGAATACGGCAGTTCCTTCCGAAAAACTGCTGGTAGTTGCCAGGGCAGCTTCTCGGTAGTGCCTGCTTAAGCACATACGCAGATAGGAGAGGCATCCCTGGGATCCGTGACTGTGCGGCATGCAGTTGTGTACACCAAGAGCTGCATAGACTGCGCCTATTGGTTGGCAGGTTTTTGCAGGGTTAATGGTTACTGCTTCTCTGGTTACTTCTTCACATGGGGTATAGTCTAACATTTTTCTCCCTCTTATTCTACATCTTCTGCTTTCCAGGGTGGGCGTATGAACTTCCAGGTTGGGCTGTGCAGAGCCATATCAATGTCCCTTGCAAAGTTCAAAACTCCGGAAAAGCCTGTATACCTTCCACTGTAATCGTACGAATGGATCTGTCTTGACGGGACTCCAAGTTTCTGAGCCCAGTATTTATCCTTGATTCCAGAGCAGAAAATATCCGGCTTAAGGGTCTTTACAAGGACTTCAGTCTCATGGTGATTAAGATCATCAATAACAATGGTTCCGTCTTCCGCATCCGGGAAAAGGCCTTTATAGTCCATGAGTCCAATTTTCGTTTTCAGTTCTTCAATCCTTTCAGGACTGACTGTGGGTTTGACGTTTTCATCCCTTTCGTAGTGCACATCTTCAAGAATTGATCCAAGAGCCTTTTCTTTGATCTGAGGAATTATTTGCCTGCCTTCATAGTCGTCTCTGTGAGCAAATTGATAGCCTGCAGCAATCACTTTCATGCCAAGTTCCTCAAAGAGATTTATATAGTGATGCGATCTAGAACCTCCGGCATAGATGAAGGCAGTTTTTCCCTTGAGTTTTTTCCTGTATTTTTCGATATCTTCTGCATATTTTGCTTTTTCTTCAGCAATGACTTCTTCTGTCTTCCGGGTAAGTTCCGGGTCGTCAAAGAACTCTGCCATTTTCCGCAGGGATTTTTCAGTTCCTTTCGTACCAATGTAATTTACTTTCAGCCAGGGAACACCGTATTTTTCTTCCATCATCCGGTTAGTATAGTTAATGGAACGGTGGCAAAGCAGAATACTTAGTTTTGCCTGATGAGCCTGTGAGATCCTGTGGAATGAACCGTCTCCGGTTAAACTTGAGACAATCCTGTACCCAATTTTTTCAAAAATTGGTTTGACTTCCCAGAGATCTCCTCCAATATTGTACTCTCCAAAGACGTTTATATCAAAAGGTGTTGGACTTTTAATTTCTTCAGTCCCAATGAGGTGCTCCATCAGGGCGTTGCTTGCGATGTGGTGGCCTGCCGACTGGCTAACTCCTCTATATCCTTCGCAACGGGCGGGAATTACCTTGATCCCATGCTCCTTTTCAGCTTCTCTGGCAACGGATTCAATGTCATCTCCGATAAGCCCTACAGGACAGGTTGCGCAGATAGTGATAGCTTCAGGGTGGAAAATTTTCACAACTTCGTCAATAGCTTTTTTGAGCTTTTTTTCTCCTCCAAAGACAATATCGGTTTCCTTCATGTCAGTGCATACGCAGTAATTCATGAAGTTATCTCCACCCTCTTCTGCCTTTGCAAAGTTTCGTCTGGTGCCCCAGGTATAGAATGCACAGCCTATAGGACCGTGAACGAGGTGTACCATATCCTTAATCGGCCCGAAAACCACACCCTTGGTACCTGCAAAAGCGCATCCGCGGTTTGTAAGGATGCCAGGAATTACCTTGTCGTCGGCTTCGATGTGTTGTTCAGTGGAACAATTCCTGACAACTATGTGTTTTCTTCTGTTTCTCGCAGCTTTTTCCGGGAGCACTTTTAACATATCATCGACAAGCTTTTGTTCGTCTTCAATTCTTGAATCTATTTCTGCTCCCATTATACCAGCTCCTTATTTACTGTCGCCTCTCCGCTTTCTCCAGTCCGGATACGGATTGCTTCAGTAACGTCTGAAACGAAAATCTTTCCATCTCCTGCATTTCCGGTCTGGTTAACTTCTATGATTTTCTGGACCACTTCACTTACATTTTCGTCATCCACAACGATTGTGAACATTCGTTTTGGGATGAAGCGAATACAGGTCTCAGCTTCTTTTTCCGGATCTGGCAGAGGGGGATTAAATTCATGGCAAAGCCCTCTTTGTTTCCCGCGGCCCATAACCCTTCTTACGGTAAATGAAGGAAAGCCGCATTCAAGCAGGACATCTTTAGTTCTCTGGGCTTTGTTCATCCTAATTATCGCAGTAATCTCTTTCATAGGATTTTCCTCCGAAAATCCGGCTTTAAAGTCCTGGTTTTCCAGTTCTTATGGTATAGGCTTCTTCCACAGGGGTTACGAAGATCCTACCATCTCCGTATTTTCCGGTCCTGGCGGACTCCATTATAGTCTTTATAGCCCTGTCTTTATGTTCGTCTTCTACCACCATTAGAAGCATGGTCTTCTGCAGTTCATCATAGCTGATGTCTGCTATATGGATACCTTTCTGCTTCCCTCTACCAAAGACTTCCATTTTTGTAAGGGAAATGCATCCCTCTTTTTCAAGGCACTCGATAACTTTAGTTTCCATGCCTGGCCTGATGATTGCACGTATCATCTGCATAGTTTTTAACTCCTCTCAACTCTCAAATTATAGTTATATAGTTTTAAATCCAATCATCACAGATCAACAATTCCGAATTCAACCATCATTGCTTCTAACTCTTCCATTGGGAGCGGAGTTGGAACGACAAGTTTGTCGTTGTTCTGGACGTTGTGGGCAAGAGTCAGGTATTCTTTTGCCTGGTTGGATTCGGGGTCAAAATCAATTACAGTCTTCCTGTTAATTTCTGCTCTCTGGACAATGTTGTCCCTGGGTATGAAGTGAATTAAATGACTTCCAAGTTTTTTTGCAAAAGCGTCGAGGAGTTCACGCTCTCCGTCGACATTTCTACTGTTGCAGATGATACCTCCCAGACGGGCTCCCCCTTTGGCAAACTTAGCAAGTCCTTTACATATGTTATTTGCAGCATAGATAGCCATCAATTCTCCACTGGCAACTATGTAAATCTCTTTTGCTTTTCCTTCGCGGATAGGCATAGCAAATCCACCACACACAACGTCACCAAGTACGTCGTAGAATACATAATCAAGATCATCGGTATATGCTCCTAGGTTTTCAAGTAGCCCGATAGAAGTGATAATTCCCCTGCCTGCACATCCTACACCTGGTTCAGGCCCTCCTGATTCCACACATTTTATATCGCCAAATCCCCGCTGCATAACAACATCAAGATCAACTCCTTCATCGCCTTCACTTCTAAGAGTGTCAAGTACGGTCTTCTGGTTCAGGCCACCAAGCAGCATTCTAGTAGAATCTGCTTTCGGGTCACATCCTACAAGCATAATTTTGTTGCCCATGGTCGAGAGGGACGCGGTCAGATTCTGAGTAGTGGTGGATTTTCCAATTCCACCTTTTCCGTATATTGCTATCTGTCTCATTTTTTCCTTGCTCCTTAATTTGCTCCTCGGCACAGGAAGCCGGTAACCGTTGTACTATGTATTTGTATTTATAACTTTCCATTATTCCGGTATATGGCATAATTAATTGACATTGTTCGCGAGCTTCGGGAAAGGATTAATAAACAATTCCCCATAAATTGCAAAGCTAAAATAAATGACAGGAAGACCCTTTTATGATCCCTGAAGCTTCTTATGATGTAGTCGTTGTGGGTGCAGGCCCTGCAGGTTCTACAGCCGCCATGTATGCTGCAAAGAACGGCGCCTCGGTACTTCTTCTTGATAAAAAAAGAGAAATAGGGAGCCCTATTCAGTGCGCTGGTTTCCTTCCCGATGCTTCGGAAGTCCAGGCCTTGCTCCGTGAGGCAATGCTTCCGGATACGCTGAAAAATTACCCTGATTCCTGTGTACTGCAGCGTATTGATAATCAGCGTATTTTCACTCCAAATTGCAACATAAAAGAATTCGCTGTCAGGGGTGCAGTCCTTGACCGGTGCAGGTATGACCAGTTTCTTGCCGAGCAGGCAGCAAGAGCAGGAGCTGAACTGATGATTAAAACTCGTGTAACGAAAATTGAAGGAACAACTGTTGAAACTTCAGGAGTCTTTGGGAAATACAGAATTAAAGCGAAAGCGATTATCGGAGCTGACGGTCCTAATTCCCTGGTAGCAAAATCAAAAGGGCTTGCTCTTAAGTCTGGATCAAGAGAAACCTCGGTTGCTCTCGAATACCAGATAAGGAATGTGGATATTGATCCCTCTTCCCTGGAAATGTATTTCGGAAAAGATTTTGTGCCCGGCGGCTATGCCTGGATTTTTCCCGAAGGTCAGGACCGGGCAAATATTGGAATCGGAATCCGAAGTGGTATGGCTGAAAATCGGGTCTCTGCAAAAGAATACCTGCACCGTTTTATGCGTAACCATCCGCTTGCAGGACCAAAAATAAAAAACTGCATAATCATGAATATTATTGCGGGCATTATCCCTGTAAATGGCGCTCCTGAAAGAACCGCAACTGAAAACACGCTGATTGTAGGAGACGCAGCAGGTCATATTTTTGCAACAAACGGAGGTGGAATTCCTCCTGCAATGATTGCGGGAAAAATAGCAGGAGAAACAGCCGCCGAATTTGCAGCCGGGAATTGCAGGCTTGAAGAATATGACCATCGCTGGCGAGCTCAGTTCGGATCCGCACTGGAAACATCGGTACAGGCAAGGAAGCTTATGGATGGGATTATGAAATCCGATATGCTCATGAATGCAGCTTTCAAACTTATTTCCCCTGAGCAGATGAAGGTCATGCAATGCGGGAAACTCCCAGGCCCTGTAAAACTTGGACTCCAGGCGCTAAACCGTGGAAAGAAATAATTGGAATGGAGATGCGGAGGAAAGAATAAGCTGTATGAAAAACCAGATATACGAAGAATAGGTACATGAAATAAGTAGAAATAAATGTATTTTGAAGGAAAAAAAGTAAAAATCAATCTTTATGAGGAAAAAAAGTAAAAATTAATCTTTATGAGGAAAAAACGTAATAATCAGATTTATTTAGTAAATGGCAAGTGAGGAAGAGGAATACTCAAAATTTAAGTTTCCTCCTTTACGTTTCTGTCTCTTCTGTGATTGCTTTTCCTCCTCTCTGTTCGGCTTTTGCTTCGGATACCTTTATCTTTCTTAATTCGGTTTCTGCATCTTCTTTATTGTACCTTGCTTCCGGGTAGGTAGGTCGGATCTCAAGGGCTTTGTCAAACGAGGCAATAGCTTCTTCGTACCGTCTGAGAATTATATATTCAAGTCCTCTGAGATTCCAGACTCCTGCAAAATCAGGTTTCAGCTTTAGGACCTTATCGAAATACTCAATCTTTTTTTCAGGATCAGTTTCGTTGGTCGCGAGCCTATACCATTCCTCTGCGGTCTTGCCCTCAATTTTCTTTTTGAATAATCTGTCTAGAAATCTCAATAGTATCACTCCCTAGTATTACTGCTTATTTAGAAGATTGTCTGACAGGTAGAAATAGATGATTATTCTTTTAGCTGGAGTAGCAAAAGGAGAATGAAATAAAAATCTGAATAAATATAATATGAAATGAAATAAAAGAAGGATGTCAAATCGAAACATTAGGGATGCAAAATCTAAACATAAACAGAGTCAAGCATCGGAAATAATATTGAGAATGAACATTTAAAATTAAGACATTAAAAAAGAAAAAATTTAGGAGCTTACTGTGAAAGCATTTCTGTTTCATTAAGTAAGCTTCTAAAGTTGGAAGTAATCATCATTTTGGTAATGTTTCCTGAGGTAGTTACATTGTAGGTTACTCCGCGTTCGGTAGAGTTTGCCTGAAGAGCCTTAATCTTTTCAGTGAAGTTGGATTCGGGATTAAGGTAAAGGGATGTCTGACTGTAACTGCCGTTATCCAGTTTCCTGAGATCCATGTATATCTGATCGGCCGGCATAGTGGAATTATTCGTCTTTGTGGCCAATTCCTGGTAGAGGCTTCCTTCAGGATTCGCCTGGGTCAGGAGGCTATTGTATTCGGTTGAAGCAGTTGTATTTTCTTCCAGCACGTCAATCACATCTTGCACGCTCTGGCGAGAACCAAGGATCACAGGGCTTCCGGCTACATTCCAAATATCATAAGTATTGTTTGTCCTTGCAAGGAGACTGTAGTTATCATACTGAACTGCTCCCCAGGGCATTAACATTTTCCGCTCCGGAATCTGGTGGAGTTCGAACCCTTCACCATCAGCATAACGTGCCCCATAACGTTTGGTTACGTCTGTCCCATATAGAGAGTACATCATTGTTTTATTCCCAAAGACTTGTTCAAATGGAGTTCCTGTCGTTTTCTGCAGGTCTATATATGAGGCACTTACTACCCCTTCAGGGGACATGTTTAACCCGTCGGCAATGGAGTTGAATTCATGGTGGACCTGCCTGCCAGGAATTTGAGAAAAAGCGATCGTATTATTTTCCTCTATATTTCCGGAAGAAGAAGCATTATCACTCTTATCTTTATTTAAGTTACCTGAAAAGAAGATCGCACCGGCTGACAAAAGCATTGTTAATGCCAAAAAAACAGCCAGATATCTCTGGTTTTTTGTTGCTGGGTCCTTTTGTTTCATTAATGAAACCTCATCACATAAAGTTAATTTTTCTGACAGTAGAGATCATGCACCTGATATCTAAACATGTCGACTTAAACATTCTACAGTAGAAATCATGCACTTCATATCTAAACATATCGGCTTCAACATTCTGATCGTAAAAATCACGTACTTGATATCTAAACATATCGGCTTCAACATACTGATTTGAAATTTGTTGAGATAAGAACTTTTCCTGATACTTATCTCATAAAACCAAGTATACTGAATCTCATATAGGAAATCGGGTTTAAACTAGAGTCGTCTATCACAAATGGACATGTCGTCTTTTTCACTCAAGGGTGAGAATTTTAAGCATATTTGTGCCTCCAGGTTTTCCTGAAGACGGGCCCTGGGTGAAAACAACAATGTCTCCACTTTTTACAAATCCAAGTTCTTTGGCTTTCTCAGTAGTCTCTTTTTCCCAGCTTTCAATATTTTCATTTACAGCAACAGGATAAACACCATAGGATAAAGAGAGAAAGCCGCAGGTTCTCGGGACGCGGCTGAAAGCAAGGATCCAGGTATCGGGCTTGAAGCGTGAGATCCTGCGGGGTGTTGCTCCGCTTCTTGTGGGGGTCAGTACGGCTGCAACCGGCAGTTTTTGCAGGGCTTCATGCACCTGGAGGGTTATTACCTCATCCACTGGCATCTCTCTTGCCGTTATGCCCTTGATAATAGTATCAAGTCCCCATTTTGTCCTGGAACGCCAGTCTTCTGTGGTTTTTGCAATTTTTGCCATCATTTCAACAGCTTCCACAGGATAATTACCAACTGCCGTCTCTTCCGAAAGCATAACCGCATCAGTGCCGTCAAGGATTGCGTTGGCAACATCGGTTGCCTCTGCGCGGGTAGGCCTTACATTATCAGTCATTGAAGCCAGCATTTGAGTGGCTGTAATTACCGGAATTCCAAGAAGTTTTGCACTATGGATAAGTTCCTTCTGGACTGAAGGAACTTCCTGAATCGGAATTTCAACCCCAAGGTCCCCTCTGGCAATCATAAGCGCATCGGTTTCTTTTAAAATTTCCTGAATATTTTCTACAGCTTGCCTGCGTTCAATTTTAGAAACAATATATACAGACTTTCCTCTAGCTGCAGCAAAATTCCGGACATTATGAATATCTTCCGCACTTTCTATGAAAGAAATACTGAAAGTGTCGATCCCTTCACTAAGGGCAAACTCAAGAATATTAAGATCCTTTCCCGTTATGGGATCAACCAAGATCTTTGCTCCTGGTAGATTTAGCCCTTTATGAGAATAGAGCTGCCCTCCGACAAGAACCTCACAACGCACATCTGTTCCCGAAATTTCCAGGCAGCGAAGCTGGATAAACCCGTCACTTAAGTAAATAAGGCTCCCTGGAATCACGCTTTCCGGAAGTTGCTTGTAGCTTACAGGAATGCGTGTTTCATTTCCAGTAGTTTCGGCACTCGTAAGGGTCACAGAGTTTCCTTTATGGAGCATAATCGGTTCTTTTTCCAGTTCGCCTATACGGATCTTAGGGCCTGGCAGGTCGGCGAGAATCGCAACTGTCCTGTCAAGCTTCTCTGCAACCTTGCGGACTCTCCGGATTACTTCACCATGGCTTTCGAAATTTCCGTGGGAAAAATTGATCCTTGCCACGTTCATGCCAGCAAGCACAAGTTTCCTGATCATTTCCTCGGAAGAAGAAGCAGGACCTATGGTGCAGACGATCTTTGTTTTATGATCCGGAATTTGCATATTTTCACGACCTTTAATGCCAAACCTATTATCAATACCGTCTTTGAAAATTTGTATTGATCTTCTGCAGGCTTTTCTGCAGGCTTTATTATTTACCCTTATAGATCTTAAGGGCATCTGCGACGCTTGCGTCTTCAACCGTTATTGCATAGACAGCATTACACATTCGGACAGCTTCATCAAGAGACTTCTGGTGAATGTTTCTTCCGGTTGCATTCCCCTGTGCTCCAGAAACATGAATCTGATCGTGAAGCTTTTTCAGGAAAGCTTCAGCTTCGTCACTGGAACCGCCTGCGCAAACGACCTTAGTACGCCCTGCGGCTTTGATAGCTTCCTTAAAAACCTCGGCAGACTTTGCTCCTTCTTTTTTCGGGTAATTGACTTTTACAAAGTCCGTACCAAGGCAGGCTCCGACTCCTGTTGCTCCTGCAATAAGGTGTGGGTCCTTTTCATCTTTTACAGCTTCGCCGCGTGGGTAAATCCAGAGCACGGATAACATTCCATGCTGATGAGCATCGTAAATTACTTGAGCCGCCTGAACAAGCATTTCAGCTTCGAATTCGCTGCCGAGATAGATTGTATATCCTACGCCAAGAATATTAAGCCCGCTGTTTTCCTTAAACTCAACTACCTGGTCAACATCATACCATAAGTTGCTAAAAGGATCAGTCTGCGCTGTTCCAACAAGATTGGTTTTGGAGTTTACCTTTACAAGATATGGTATGTCTCTATAGTCCATGCCGTAGCGGGAAATAAGCCCAAGCTGGGTTGCAAAAACTCCGATTTTTGACTGGGATGCTATTCTGAAAAGGTGTTCGGGATCAGCATCGTCCTCAGGGACTCCTTCGCCGTAAAAATCATCGTTCAGATGTTCTACCTTCTGATCGCCTGCAAAAAGCATCAGTTTGCCAGTTCCTCGGGTCATTTCCATATAATTATTCACGTATGTTTCACGCATTGCTTTTGGGACATCCAGAGGTATGATTACATCCTCTTTTTTAATCGAAACCATTGTATAAACCTCAGTTTTTGAATCGTAATTAGTTGGATGGTAATAATACTGTTAAAGTGTATTTATGTATTATCTATAATTCTTCTTACTACCTTATCCATTTCTGGAAATTTATAATTTTTTCCACTGAGTGTTGACAGATCATTCCAGAATCACATTTATTGACATTCTGCTGAAACTTCTGACTCACCAGGGGATTTGTAAAAATGAATTTGACAATAGACTGTGTACCATTTGACAATAGACTGTGTACCATTTGACAATAGACTGTGTACCATTTGACAATAAACTGTGTACCCAGAAAATTTAAAAATTTATCTACTAGCAGGCTAAGATAAGATGAATTCTAAGACGAGTTTAGAGAATACAAATTAGGCGAATTTAGATGAAAAAAGCTGAGCGAGTTCAGACAACATAGGCAGAAGGATGTGGGCAAAGTAAAAACCAAAAGCAGGAGCGAGTAGAATAAGTTCCAAAATCCCATATTCAAAGGGCAAAACGTAAAAATAACCAGAAAACAGTAATTATTGAAGATTATATTGAAGATTAAAAATGCAAAAATTTTACGCCGCTTGCAGGGCTCGAACCTACGACATTCTGGTTAACAGCCAGACACTCTACCAACTGAGTTAAAGCGGCTTTTCGATAGAAAAGTTATTATTTTACTCTTAAATCTTCTTATACAAGATATTCTTTAGATATATAGTTTATGGGCCTGACCGGATTTGAACCGGTGACCGCTCGGTTATGAGCCGAGCGCTCTAACCTGACTGAGCTACAGGCCCTTATTGATTCTATAATGTTGTTAGTAGTTTATAGTATATCTTAAATAATTAAGTTTTTGCATATGTCGTATCTATTCTGAAAAGAATAGTATAAGAAATAAGAAATGCAAAAATTTACGCCGCTTGCAGGGCTCGAACCTACGACATTCTGGTTAACAGCCAGACACTCTACCAACTGAGTTAAAGCGGCTCATACAATCGGATGTGGTCGTTTTACCTACCTCATCGCGAACACTCCTAAAGCGATAATATTATTTATATATTTCGCTTTGAGAGGTTTCAACAACCATTTATACGCTGAGAAATCTGACGAAGCAAGTATTTGTTAATTCAGAATAGTACCATCTGGTTAGAAATATTGTCTTCCAATCCGTTCATTTGGATCATATTCAATGCATTAATATTTAATAATATATACCACATTATCATTTTTTTAATTATCTACTTCTTGTTCTTTGCAACCGTTAATTAATATATTTATTTAATTTCCTGTTTTATATAATATTCAACTAATACTACTCAATAAATATTCTCTAACACCTGCTATATTAACGCAAGCATACTTTACCCATTACATCGATATTGATATAATTACTGTAACTTAGCTGATGCTTATTAAACTGATGTTCATTAATTGACATCCGGTATACGCTGACTAATAGAGTTAAACTGAAATACCTATCTAATAGCTGTCTAACATCTGCCGTGAGTGCCTATCAATAAGGCATGCCGTCGCTTTCGTATTTACTTCCATCTTCATTTTACAGTACACATTTGAGGAAGTATAATCTTACTAAAAGGTAGCCTTTTTCCCCTTGATCATATAAAAAATAATTCATTTTGAGCTAAAACTTATATCCTATCAGGAATAATATATTTGATAGCTTGTTGTAGTATTTTGCAGCGAGGTCGGACAGGTATGATTTTTAAGCGGTCCAATTGTTTAGCTTAAAATGCCTTTATCTGGAGCCTGTCCGGGGGATTATGTGTTGTCAGTTAAAGGTCAAAAACGGCTTTTAAATGTAACTTCAAGGTTAGGGGCAGTAGTTTTCCAGTACTGATGGAGATTCTTTCAGGTCCGTTGCGACTGTTAGGATATCTTTTCGATCTTTTGGCCGCCTGATCTTGCAGTTTAAAAAATGGAATCCAAGGGGGATTAGTTACGAAACGGCTAAAAATATGCCCAAAATGTCATGCTAAACTGAAAATGAGTTCTGATGGAAAGATAGAGTATTGCAGTGTTTGTAAGTATTGGACAAAAGTAGGTACCGCAAGGCTCGATTCTATCATGATTTACGGATGAGGACCCTGCATGAAAAATGAAAGTATTTCTATGTTTTGCAGCGTATGCCAAACAACACTAAAACGTCAAGTCATGGGTTCTAATGTCTTCTATTATTGCCGAAACTGTGGAAGTATGATTTCGGAAGCATACTTATCAGGGGGAGTAAATATCTTCCACATTCAGAAACCGACATCTATAGATATGACATCTTCGCCTTCAAACCTCATGAAGACGTCTGAACATGTAATAAAAACCTAAACTGAAAAAAGGAGTTTAATTTTAAAAGCTGGAAAAATTAGCTTTTTAAGAGCTTCAATATCTCTCAAATTCTCTTTTCTAATTTTTAGTTATTATTACTAATTTTTGTGAGATGTAACAACTCCTTATTTCTTTTTATACTAATTATTGTTTTTTGAACAGCGTTATACATTTTGTGCTCTATCTTGTTTTTTGAAGTAATTATCACTCTTCTTTGACTGTAAATTTCATATATATTTCTTCAGTACTTCCTAAGAATAACCATAAAAATAATGAAAAAAGTTGAGTTAAGAAGATTGTTTAAGGAGATTCATTTTGGTAAACCCAGTCCAAAAGCTGTTTTTGTTTTTTCAATGTCCTGCTTTGAGCAGTTTGCAAACGTTTTCTACTTCGGACCTGAATTCATCCTGAGAGATCCCATAAAGGCCCGCAAGATACATTGCCCCACCAGCCCCTGCACCCTCCTTGATCGTGCCAGTCTCATACCTGTGAAGCCCTTTGAGTTCGGACTTCCCAAAACCAGGGTCTGCAACGTAGACTGCGGGTACTTCAAGTGTTCTGGTAAGTTCAATAAAGTTCGCGGATTTATCTTCCACAACATACCGGGTAGTAGCAATTGCCAGCTTTTCCGTATTGAAACCCAGGTGTTTTATCAGTGCATACACTGCTGCCATCTGAGTCCCTCCAGCAAGCACAACACTGACATCAGTGTCCTGAAAACCTGCAACAAGACCTACAACAGCTGGCATCATCGGATCTCCCATGCAGGTAATAGCTTTCATGGGATCATCTTTCAGGCAGCCAAAGGTCAGGCCTGATGCTTTTAAACCTTCTTCAATGACCTGTTTCTTCAGCTCAAGGGGATTTTCATTAGCACTGCTGCTGACATTTCCGTTGTATCCTAGCGCCATTAAAACTCCCATTGCGGTTGTTGTGCCGCCTGGAATGCTTTCTCCAATGACTACGTGATCCACCTGGTTTCTGAGTCTCCTGCCCAGGAACTTTGCCCGCTCATAGATTCCCTGTACATCATTGACTGCAACTGGTTCCCTGATATCTTCTCCAGGCTTTGCTTTGAGGTCAATGCATGGGACCTCCGGAGTTACAATAAGACCAGAATTTATGAAATTATAGGGAGCATCCGTAAGTTTCAACGCCGAACGGGTCATAATTGCAGGAGTAGGAGTGTCATAGGGAGGAGTCATGGGAAGAACGGGTACACTGATAATATTTCCCGTGTCCATAAGTTCCGCATCTCCTGCAGGCGTATAGTCCGTAAGTTCAGCCGTTTTTCCTGCAGCTGAAAGCTTGGGAATATGTGCGGTTTTGGTATTGGAAAGCACACATAAAAACATCGGTTTTCTGGGTTTTCTGGTCACTTCCGGTTCTATCCAGGCCATATCATATCTCCTTCATGCAAGCGTTGCTTGACCACGCTTTTTCACTCAACACTTTTTTTAAAAGGCTTGAGGAAATCATTGTGCCAGTTTATTACGTTGATAATGACGTTTTCGCTTAACCTTTTTTTAAAAGGCTTGCAGGCAAGCATTTTTGAAAAGTGTTAATTCTTTCTGAAATCCAAAGTGTTAATTCTTTCTGAAATCCAAAGTGTTAATTCTTTCTGAAATCCAAAGTGTTAATTCTTTCTGAAATCCAAAGTGTTAATTCTTTCTGAAATCCAAAGAGAATTCTTCAACTTACTATTTAATATTTATCCATACACAAATATAATTTAATATTACTCAAGTTAAGTTTACTTTATTTCTCTTTCTTTTCAGGCTCAGTCACTTGATCTCTACTGATCATTTATTCAAGATCAATTGAGTACGTTTTTATATATAACTAATTCCTGATAGTTTGTTTTCAGGTTCAGGCTGTAAAGACTCAAATAATAACATGCATAAAATAAAAAGAGAAAGATGAAAGCCGGAGCAGGCACTTAATAATTTGCTTTCCAATTTTTGCTAGATCGGCTTTCCGCTTGTGCCATAGCAGTTTTTTGTTTTAATATGTTCTTGCCACGTAAACACGGGTTTCGGTTTCTTCCCCGCATATAGGGCACTTTTCTTTTTTGCCTCTTTTTTGCTCCAGAGGAATTCCAAGAATTCCTGCACCGATCACGTTTTCCATAGCAAGTCCGCATTCTCTCTTTCCGCACCAGGGAATTGTTGCAACTCCATCCTGAATTTTTTTCTTCACTTCTTCAAGTTCAGTACATTCAAATATGCGGTTTTCAAGTTCGACTTTCGCTTTTTGATACAGGTGTTCGTGGATCGCCTCAAACTTTGAGCTTACGCCAGTTTCGATCTCAGGGAGCGGAATCTGTTCTTTTTCTCCGGTATCTCTCCTGACAGCTACAGCGACATTATTCTGAAGGTCTCTGGGCCCGATTTCAAGTCTGAGGGGTACACCTTTCATTTCCCACTTGTAGTACTTTGCTCCGGGACGAAGGTCACTTGCATCGATTTCGACTCTGATTCCGGCTTTAGTCAGGCGTTCCTTGACATCCTTGCAGGCTGCGAGTACCTCCTCGGCTCCTTTCTTGAAGATAATAGGGATAATTACAACCTGTACAGGTGCTATTTCCGGGGGCAAAACAAGCCCTTTATCGTCTCCATGAATGGAAATCGTAGCTGCGATTGACCTTTCGGAAATCCCGTAACAGGTCTGATAAGCATAACGCTGTTCACCGTCAGGGGTTTCATACTTAATGTCAAAGGTTTTTGCAAAGTTATCTCCCAAATGATGGACGGTACCAATCTGAAGGGTCCTTCCGTCAGGCATAATTGCATCAAGAGCATCGGTATAATCTGCGCCCGGGAATTTATCCCAATCAGGTCTCCTTGAGTGAAGCACAGGAACTCCAAGCCTGCGGTATATTTCAGTATATAGTCCAATAGCTTCCTTAACCTGAGCTTCCGCATCTTCCCAGGTAGCATGGACTGTATGAGCCTCTTTAAAGGAAGTAATCTCTCTAAGCCTTATCAAGGGACGGGTATGTTTTGTCTCGTAACGGAAGGTATTAACTATCTGATAGATTTTGATAGGAAAATCCGCATGGGACCTGACCCACATTTTGTACATAGGATAAATGGCAGTCTCACTTGTTGGGCGAAGGGCCAGAGGGATGTCAAGAGGATCTTTACCACCATGGGTTACCCAGTATACCTCATCTTCAAAGCCTTTAATATGCTCGGCTTCTTTCATGAACTCATTTTCGGGAATAAGGAGAGGGAAGAGAGCTTCCTGGTGTCCACTGTTGTCAAGAATTTCTCTTATAATTTTATAGGTGTTTCTTCGGATTGCAAAGCCGAAAGGATACCAGACATATAATCCTTTTACAGGATAGCGGACATCCATTATTTCGGCCATCCAAAGGAGTTCGTTATACCATTCGCTGAATTCCTCTTTTGGGGGGAGTGCTGCTTCTTTTTCGCTTTCTGCCATACCTTCACCGTATTATAGCAATCTGACATAATTCTTAAACTCTTAAATTGACCAAACAAACTTTCAAATTGATCAAACAACTTATTAAACTAATTAAATAATTTTTTAAATTGACCCGGTTTTCTTTCTCTCCGGAAATTCTAATATAAGGTTTTCCGGGAAGTCATATTTTGAGTGAGTGACATTTTGAGATATGGAACCGTGAGAACGTGGCATCCTGATGTGAAATTACTTTCATAGCCATCAGTATGCCTGTCTTTATGAAATAGAAGTTAATAACTATATTGGAAGTATGCCCTCGGAATTTATCAGGCTGCGAAAAACCGGAAAAAAGAATTAATCTCCGAGGGGCTTAACATTGTCTGAGACATCGTTTACGAGCTCGGATTTGTTAACATCGAACACGACCATGCCGGTGTTTAGCTTCTCGGCTTCTTTTTCGGAGAGTCTAGTAGTCTTTACCTTCTTTGAAATTATCGCACTGTTTCCAAGAGGATCTTCGACTATGACCGTAATTTTTCTCTTGCCCTCAATCACATCTTCAAGCATACAAAGGAGCTCCTCGCTGCGTGAGGATTTCTCTTCGTCTCCCTGTGCCCATCTGCTCGTGGTCAGAAGAACATCCCGGACCCGTTGCAGTACGCCTTCAATATTCGTTACATATGACTCCGAAACTGATCCAGGTTCGATGGTAACTCCCATTTCCGGGATGCGGATTGTACCTGAGGTTGAACGGATGACCCTTGCATCCAGGTCTTCACTGGTTTCAACTGGCATCTCATAGCGCATGGGCTCCTTAACCGAGAGAATCATGGTATCTGCAAAGCGGAAACTGCACTGACACCTTGCACTGATATACATGATCTCCCCGAAATAGGGAATGTTATCTCTCTGCCAGGTCATCACCAGATCTGCCTGGCATAGAGGACAGCAAATTTTTGTTTCAAACCTTTCCTGTTTTAAAAAATCCTGATTCAATATTTTCCACCAGAAATCTTGGATCTGTCTATTTTAATGCCTGTAGGGGTTACAATTACGGTATTTCCTTTGACCCCTGCGATATCCCCATGGACATCGATAATAACGTCTTTCAGCTCTTTTAAAACTCTATCTCTGAGCAGGTCATCGCCTCTAATGTTTGAAATATCTACTAGCAAGATGTTTCCGTTATAAATTTCCTGCTTGAGCTGAGATACCTGGTTGATATTCGAGACTTCTGCGATCTTCACATAAGTTTCTGCAGGCTCGTCCTCGAGAACTTCTTCATATTTGCTGAGATCAATCTCGGTGTAATCCTCGGGACTGGTTTGACTTTTTACATTGCTGCCAAGGAGCTTGTCGATGAGTTTTGCCATTTATGCGCACCTATTATATTTTTTAAAATTCGAATCGCAATGTCCTATATTGAAATCTATATTAATTAATTTTGCTATTATAAAGCTGATCCGGATTTTCATTCTATTTAAGGGAGGTCGCGTTTCCTGCCCACAGGTTTTTTTCAATGAAAGTAGATTTATGAGGACTATCAGAATTCCGTGTTCCAGAGATTGTCTCCTACATGGGTTATAGACTTTATGGCTTTGCCTGAAGTAGCTTCGACCATTTCCGGGCCTCCCATAATAGCTTTTCCAATTGCAAGAGGTTTTTGATGAGTCTCTTCCACTATGATTACGAGATCTCCTTCTTTTATTTCGGGGTCAGCTGCTACAACTCCAGGAGCCATGATATCCGCGCCGTTTGAAACAAAACGGATAGCTCCTTTATCCACGGTTACAACACGCTTTTGAAGTTCCATCTCAAGAGCTCCGCGGACAGTAGGAAAAAGATGTCCTTCTATTTCAAAAAGTAAAGGCTTGCCATCTACCAGAATGAGGGAGTATTCCTCAAGGGTAATTTTTTCCAGGGTTTTGTCTTCCAGATATGACAGCTCTTCGCCAAAAGTGGACACAAGATCTTTCAACATTTTGTTCTTGATATTCTTCCTTAGCTGGACTCTTGACTTTACTTTCAATTAATCACCGGATTTTCAAATGTTATATTTTATTTATAGCATAGGGTTTTTGTGCTTTTTAAAACTTATGTGGAGTTCTGGAGTTATCTGAAATCAATTTTTGTTATATTTTTGCATTTATACTTCGAGTGTTTGTTCAGGATTGGGTATTTTTATTCAAGTTTTACAAAGAACACTGAAAGCAGCGCAACTGCACTTCCAAAAAATAGGGTCTCGTAACCTAAAGGCCCAAGGAAGAAGCTCCCAAGAACCGGGCCCAGCCCGAGCCCTGCATAAATGCCGGTATTGAAAAGTCCCATTGCAAAGCCGCTTGAGTTGGTTCTGGAAACAGCCGTAATAAGCCCTACAACTGCGGCTCCTCCTCCTGCTCCTATAAGGAAGAAAGCCAGTAAAGGCAGTTTCACCGAGAGAAAGATACCTGCTGCTGCAAGGATTATTCCTGTCCTTACTATATTTTTATAATTGAAATCTGCCCTGCCTGCAATCAGGGAACTAAGCATTGCAGCCAGATAAGAAACTGAAATTGCCAGCCCGAGTTCGGGTTTTGACAGAAAGCTAGCACTGTAATCCGCATAGTTCGCATTTAACAGACCTGTGGTTCCATAAAGAAGTACCGAAATTCCCCAGATCTTTCCCAAATCGGTTTGAAACATGGTTTTCCTGGCGTTTATCAGGTAACTTTTTAATTCGGGAAGCAAAGAAGTATCCTGCTGACTTTTTGCAGGAATTTTGCTTTCTGAGTGCGTAAATTCTTTTCCGTATGAGATAAGGAGAATGCAGGAAAGCCCTGCAAGGAAAGTGAAGCTAGCTATTGCAGTTTTAATTCCAAATCCAGCAAGCACTCCTGAAAAGAAAACGCCTGCAGCTAACCCAGCATTTAACAGGAAGTTAAACTCCCCAAGGCTTTGCTGGCTGTCTTCCCATTCTGCAAGTATGGAAAAAGCTGCAGGAAAAAAAGCCCCGCAACCTACTCCTTCCAAAAACCTGAAAATCCCAAGAATCAATGGAATGTCCGAAAATGTAATAACAAAACCTGATAAAGCAGTAAGGAGCATTCCAAATCTGATTACCTTCAGGTTCCCGATCCTGTCTGCCAGAATTCCTAGGGGCACAAGAGAAAGAAAAGCCCCCATAAAGTATCCGGAAAAGATAAGGCTTGATACTGCAACACTTCCGCTATCTCCTCCAGCAAGTTCCGGAAGAATAGGGATTACTGCGTTTGAAAGCCCCTGGAGCGCAAAAACTGAAGAATAAAGTGTTAGTTTTTTGAAGTTCATAGATTTTCCAATTATAATTATATGTACTCAGCCCTATGCTGATATTTCATTCAATGTTTATTATTCCCTGGTTTCTAAAGCCGTTTACTTTTAAAAATTACTCTTATCTTGAGACCTACTATTATTCTAGAAAGTAATTTTATTTTAAAAACGGTTACTGTTTCTAAAGAGTACTCTTATTTCTAAAACCTCTTCCTGAATATCAGAAAATTCCGTGGGATAAATATCTTACGCAATATCCTCTGCTATTCAGTCAAAGGAAACTTATTGAAGTAAAACCTGGTTAAATCCCTCTATCAGAGGAATCTTTAACTCTTCAATATGATACCAACTGCAAGGATGCACCCGTTTGCTATAAACAGCTTTTCAAAACTCACAAAATCTATAAAAATTCCTGCAATAATTGGGGCAAAAGAAAGCCCTGCATATATAGTCGTGTTGAAAAACCCCATTGCAAGGCCTCTGTCAGTATTCATTCTGGCAACAGCGAGTGCAAAACCTACAGTTGCAACTCCTGATCCTCCTCCAAGGCTTGAAAATCCCAGCAAGGGATATTTTATTGCAGAGAGAGCACCAAGGGCTGAAAACCCCAGTCCAATTCGTATTAAGGTTTTTTCCTTTACTTTGAAATGTCCTCCAAACAAAGAGGTAATCATTGCACAGACATAAAGGCTGGAAATCGAGATCCCAAGTTGAGTTTTTGTTATAGTGCCCAGGCTGTAGTCAGGATAGTAGGCTACAAGCACTCCGATGGCTCCGTTAAGCAGAAAAGAACTGAGCCAGAGCCCAATATTGCTGCGGCTGAGGAGTTTCTTAGTTTCTCTGTAAGGCTTTCTAAAAAGGTCAGAGTTTTTCAATGCACTTGCTTTCTCTGAGATTTCAGGGTCAGCCAGTCTTCTGTGCCTGGAAAACAGGTAGATGGTCAAAAGGAAAGTGAGGATTGTAAAGACCAGGATCGCTCCTTTCAGGTAGGTGTCTGCCAGCAACCCAGAGAGAAATGCCCCTGTGGCCAGGCCAGCATTGAAAAGAAAAGTCAACTCTCCTAGATAGCGTCCTGGATTATTGAGTTTGGATAATATGGCAAAGGAAGCCGGTAAAAAGGCTCCGCAGGCAGAACCTTCTATAAACCTTGCAATCAAAAGAATCCAGAGGTTTTTGGAAAGCAGAATTGTCAACCCTGAAATTACTGTAAGAATGATACCTAGTGCTATGAACTTAAAATTACCGAACCTGTCTGCAAGAATCCCAAAAGGTAGCATTGTTCCCAGGGCTCCGAGAAAGTAGGCGGAAAATAACAGGCTTAAGGCGAACCCGCCAGAGGAATTATTACTCAGATTCGCAAGCTCCGGAAGGATAGGGATAACAGCATTCGAGAGTCCCATTATAGTAAAAGCTGCTCCGTAAATCAAAAGCCTGTGAAGTTCCATAGCAATAAAAACCCTTAGCCAGGTATTATAGTTTCTTGTCCGTAATTTCTTGTCCGCAGTGGCGTTCAAAAAACCGCTTCCCAGAGGTTAAAATACCTGGAGCCAATTTTTAATGGTTTTTTAGCTCTTGAAAGAGTTTTTATATCCGTTACACAAATATGCATAAGAAAAATCAAATCTGATTGTTAATCCCTAATTTATACTTTACTATAACATTTTTATTATAATAAATCGGATAGAATGCATAGCTATTTATATAATCAGTTTGAATAGGGGTAATGTGTAATGTGAGCGGGAAACTTTTTTCACATACCATACCCCCCACTCCCCATATGACCCCCCACTCCCCAACCCGCTCACACTACTTCTACTTATCAATTTGATATCTATCAATCAAACTTTTTTCAGATATAACTACAATCAAACTTTTTTTACAGACATGTTCACAATCAAACTTTTTTATATATTTCTAAAATTTTTTCTTACTTCTTAGCTTTTTAGTCCATTATTTCTTTAGAATTACAGTTCTATTTATTTAATTTCTCAGGTTCCACAATTCCTTTTTGTCACTCCATAACTTTTTTTGCCTTGCCATCGAAGAGAAAAAAATCAACGGAACTTTCTGACAGAAACCAGTCTTTACAGAAATTTGGTTTTGCAGAAATTATTTTTCGAAAAAATAAATTAAAACATAGGTTCAATGACATTTCATTTTTAAGATTAATATAATACATTTTTAAGATTAATATAATACATTTTTAAGATTAATATAATACATTTTTAAGATTAATATAATACATTTTTAAGATTAATATAATACATTTTTATGATTAATATGAACACACTTTCAAAATTAAACCAATGGGTGCCTAGGATTACCAAATAAGTATCTTCTCAAAAATGAAACTTCTTCATACTTAAAAAAGTTTGAAAATAAGATTTGCTGCTTCGTGAAATCACTGTTCAGGAGAAGCCTCACAACATCTAATGTTGTAAGGCTTGATCTCACATTTTGATTAGCAGCTAATAGCTACTTTGTTACTCTTTTGTCGGGATTCTCATTTTATAGAATGAACGCCAGACAAAGTACAGACCAATCAACAGGAATAAGCCACCTGCATAGGGAGCCACGTTTCGGAAGGACTCCGAAATCGCTATTTCCATGGCCAACAGGCCAAACAGCGTGGTAAACTTGATGATTGGATTGAGGGCGACTGATGAAGTGTCTTTAAAAGGATCGCCTACAGTGTCGCCTACCACAGTGGCTTCATGTAAATCGGTACCTTTCTCCTGAAGGTCAACTTCCACAACTTTTTTAGAATTATCCCAGCACCCACCGGCATTTGCCATAAACACAGCCTGGAACAGTCCGAATACCGCAATGGAAATCAGATAGGAGATAAAAAGCGCCACCGAATCATTTCTGGATATTGGAGCCGATAGACAGGAAAATGCCAGAGTAAAGGAAAATATGGTAATAAAAATATTGAACATACCCTGCTGCGCATATTGGGTACAGATCTTTACTACTTCTTTTGACTTTTCCGTGGATGCCTTCTGGCTGGCGTTTTCATCAAGCTGAATATTTCCCTTGATATATTCAACTGCCCGGTAGGCTCCGGTAGTTACGG
This sequence comes from Methanosarcina barkeri MS, assembly GCF_000970025.1. Classification (GTDB taxonomy): domain Archaea; phylum Halobacteriota; class Methanosarcinia; order Methanosarcinales; family Methanosarcinaceae; genus Methanosarcina; species Methanosarcina barkeri. The sequence goes on along the minus strand of NZ_CP009528.1, from coordinate 3,639,063 downwards.
ACTGAATTGATGCTCCCGTAAACCAGTAAATTACACAGCCGCCTGCTAATAATCCAAAGATGGTATAGGGATTAAGCAGGGTCAGGATTTCTTCAGGTTGTACCCCGAGAACATCTCTAATAACAAGAATCAAGGAGAAAATCATCGTTGTAGCACCAACCACAGCTGTACCTATTAAAACCGGTTTGGCTGTGGCCTTAAAGGTATTTCCTGCCCCATCATTTGCTTCAAGATAATGTTTGGCTGTATCGAAATCCGGTTTGAAATTGAATTCTTTCTGGATCTGTTCTTTTACTTTAGGTATGGTTTCTATAAGCGACAGCTCGTAAATAGATTGAGCGTTATCAGTTACAGGTCCGTAACTGTCAACTGCTATGGTAACGGGGCCCATGCCCAGCATCCCGAAAGCCACTAGTCCGAATGCGAATATGGACGGATAAATCATTATCTCACTCAAGCCATATCCGCTGGCATAGTAGGCAACGAACATTAGCAAGAAGAAGACCATACCGATCCAGAATGAACTGAAGTTACCTGCAACCAGTCCGGAAAGAATGTTAAGAGACGGGCCACCTTCTCGGGAAGCTTTGACAACTTCAGCTACGTGCTTGGAATTTGGACTGGTAAAGACTTTTGTAAATTCGGGAATTAAAGCCGCTCCCAGGGTACCGCAGCTTATTATTATTGAGAGTACAAGCCAGAGATTCTCCAACTCGGCAGGCACTCCGGATTTAGGTCCCAGGATGTAATAGCTTACAGCAAAGGTTCCAATTATAGAAAAAATAGAGGTAATCCATATTAGACTGGTCAGAGGTTGTTCAAAATCAAAATCGTCTTTGCTACTGAATCTTGCCTGGCTAAGTGTTTTATTGATGTAAAAAGAGGCTACAGATGTAATAATCATGAGTATACGCATGACAAAAATCCAGGTAAGCAGGATGCCAGTCAGGTCAGGCTGTACAGCCAGAACTATGAAGGAAACAAGGGCAACTCCGGTTACACCATAAGTTTCGAATCCATCTGCGGTTGGCCCTACGCTATCGCCTGCATTATCTCCAGTACAGTCGGCAATAACACCGGGATTACGCGGATCATCCTCCTTTATCCCAAAAACTATTTTCATCAGGTCGGAGCCGATATCGGCGATCTTGGTGAATATTCCACCTGCAATACGTAAGGCGCTGGCCCCTAGAGACTCACCGATTGCAAAGCCTATAAAGCTTGCTCCAGCCAGGTCCCTTGGAACAAACAGCAGTATAATTAACATCATTATTAGCTCAACGCAGACCAGAAGCACGCCTATGCTCATCCCAGCATCGAGAGCGATGTTTAATAGTTTCAGGGGCTTTTTTTCCAGGGAAACGAATGCGGTTCTGCTGTTGGCCAGGGTATTCATACGAATTCCGTACCAGGCAACCGTGTAAGAGCCCAGTATCCCTAAAATGGTCCAGGCCATGATAAGCATTACTCCGCTCAGAGGCATTTTCTGAAGGAAGCCAAAGTAAAAGGCTATACATAAGCCGATGAAAACAAATAATATGCACAGCAGTTTGCCCTGCTGGATAAGATAAGTTTTACAGGTCTCGTAGATTGTGTCGGCCACATCCAGCATGGACTGATGAGCCCTGATTTTTTTCACCTTCATAAACTGGTAAAGGCCAAACAGCATACCTAATATACAGACTACGATGCCCAAGAGCAGCAAATGGTTTTGCTCTTGGCTTAAATTCGGAATTTTAAGATTCGCCTCACTGGCAGCTGCTATTGCCGGTGTTAGCGACATTACGGCCAGGCTAAGAAGGCTTTCTAATGTTGCCTTGACCACCTTATTTTTGGTTATAATCTCCATTTAGCCGATCACTTCTCTCATCACATTTTTGACAGATAAATTGGTTAAAGATTAATTTCAACGAAAGTGTAAGCAATTATCTTTATGGTTTTGTGCAGTTTGTGGGGAGTTAAGACCTTTTAAAGGTGTTAAACCTATATAATTGCCATTCCCCAGCAAACCTAAAATCCAAAGTATTATTTCTATACTGGCAGATAACTTAAACTAGATTTTCAGGCTTTTTTGATTCTTGTATTATGAGTCAGAGTGTGTATGTCTACACTATTACGATTTACCTCATAACAAGAACTTCAAAAATAAGTCTTAAGTCTATTATTTGATCTGCATTATTACTGATGCGCTTCATATGGAATTACCTCAAATGGAAAGGGCAGTACATGGCAATTCGTGACGTACTCCTCGTCGCAAAGAGTATGCTTATGCACATCATAGGAATTATAGTAGTGATAGGTAGTCATGATCAGCAAAGTCAGCTCTAATACTAACTTATAAATGTTCATGAGTCCTGAATCTATCATTTAATCCGGCTCGCAATTTTCTGATAATAAATTAATGCAAATTGAATTTTGAATTGTTAAAGCCTGATTTTGACAAAAGCGTAATCAGTTGCTTTTTTATATAAGTCTTTTTGCCCTTTTTCCGAGCGAGAATTTCTAAATTATTTTTATAATAATTTTCTCTTTTTCCTGATGGTATATATTTCCAATCTGAAATCCAAACAAGACACAAATGTATAGCATGTTGTTTGGACAATCTAAAGAAATGGAACTGCGACAATAAGAGTTTGCTGGGAGATAAGCCCTGTGAATTCTACAGTTTAACAGGTTCATCCTACGTTTTTTCAGTTAAGTTCCGATCTATGTTTTTTCAGTTAAGTTCCTATATATATAAAGATATCGACAAATTTCTGACAAAAAAAAGCAGTTCTATTTGTAAATTGTATTTTTTAAATATTTATATACCACACCAATAAGGTAATAAGTTTCCGGGTTCCTAGGAAGAACTAAAGAAAACAGAATTCTTTACCATGTCGTTAAACTGATCCTTGTCGATCAGCCCGGTTGAAGTGATAATTCCTCGGCCTGCGCATCCTACACCTGGTTCAGGCTCTCTGGATTCCACACATTCTATGTTGCTAAAGTCCGGTTGCACAGCAGTCTCAAGGTGAACTCCTTCATCTCCTTCACTTTTCAGAGTATCAAGTGCGATCTGGTTCAGGTCACCAGGCATCTCTCTGGTGGAATCTGCTTTCGGGTCACATCCTACAAGCAAGATTTTGTTGCCCATGGTAGAAAGGACCGCAACCATATTTTGCGTGGTAGTAGATTTTCCAATTCTACTTTTTCTATATATTGTTGTCTGTCTCATCTTTTTACCTTGGTTTTATTTACTATATTTTAAATTTAGGAAGCCGGTAACCGTTGTATTATCTTATACTATTTATATCTTTTCCACGACTCGAAACTTGTATTATTTTTTAATCACCATTCTTTTATACGCCTAAAGGAAAACGTTGTGTTATGTCCCTTTTCAAACGGCATGTTGAGTAAAAATAAAAATGTTACTTTTAAAACTAGTTCCAAAACTCAACCTTGCTTTTCTAAACATAGTATTTGGAATAATCAGGCAAGTGCTGGACCTTGAAAATTAAAAATAGGAAATATGGTACCTACTTTCCGCAGCTGTACACAAAAATATCATCGATTGTCTCAATACAGCAATAGATTAGCAATAAATTAAAAATTATTCCGTCCTTTAATTGATCATTTTGGGCAATTAGGTGAATAAATTCTACATCTGTGTATCTTTGCGGAATGTGGGATGAGAGAGTTAAAAGGACAAAAATTACTATCTATATTTTTCCGGTCAAACCAGAAAATAGACAGTCCAAAGTTAAACAGGTCTGGAAATCTCAGTTAACTCCCCTTACCTGCAGTAGCTGGAATTCGATCTCATCCGGGACTGTGGCCAGGAATATAAACGTATTGTACCCGAGTTTTTGAACTTCTTTAATTGCATTTGCCTGAGCTTCACTTAGCTCCCTTGTATCGCTTACAATGCAGAAAGATTTCCGATTTCCCGTGTTTACAAGGAAATTAAAGGCACTTCCGTGGGTGTTCAGGAACGCAACAAGATTTTTAAGTTCTTCCCAGGTGCTGCACATGTGAATATACTTGGACCCCATATTTTCCACATACCAGTCCCTGCTTACGTAAGAGTAGGAAGCATACTGTTCATTCAGCTCATCAAATGCTTTGAAAATTTTGTTAATATCCGTCCTCAAGTTTACCCATTTCCAGCTCTGTGTTGTGAAATAGCGGGATGCCACTATCTCAAAAATTACCTGTTTATCTTCATCTTCGAGTCTCATTTTTTCACTTCTTTGTTTTGTCTGTGTTTTTGCACTCAGAACACATCGTCCTGGGCATAACTTCTATTAAACTTCAGGGAAAGTTCGGCTTTCTCCAGTTCTCTTCCCAGATATGCGGCATGGTCCAGGCGGGAGACCAATTTCCGTTCAAGCAGCGTGTCCATAACTTCCCTGGCATTTTTCCCCACAACTGAAGCTTTCTCGTGTTCGGCTACAATCAATCCTCCATTTCCATTTATTCTGTCCGGTACTGTACGAATACGGATAGGGCCTGCAGGATCTACACGCCAACCTTTCGAAAGTCTGGCTTGAGTCGCATTTTCAGGGAGAGGAAAATCTGGACGCCTGCGTTTTTCTTTAATGCAGAGGAGATCAAGTCCGAGGTCTTTTGGTGAGCTTTCTCTTATACCGGAAAGCAACATCATCTCGGAAGCCCTTTTCAATTCTATAATTGAACCCTGCGCCTTGTCACTGAATTCAGGGGTAAAAAGGATGCTTGCTCCGACATCTGATCCTATTCCGCAGAGTGTAGCATTGACTCCTATGGTATCCACATCCATAAGCTCGGTGACATTGCCAACTCCGAAGAACACGGGAACCTCAGGGTACATCCTATGAAATTCATGAAAGCGTACGATGGATTCAGTTATATTGTGGCCCACCGGGTCAAGCACGGGATCGGCTATAATTTTTTCAATTCCAAGCCTGCGGGCAGCTTCAACGTTCCTGATAAGGCTTTCCAGACTTCTTTCCTCATCCGGAATTATAACAGCTGCAATTCCTGCCCTGGCAACGATCGGACCTGCAGTCTCAAGATTCGTGCTGTTGAGACTCAGTACAAGGTCTACTCCTGCTTCTACTCCTTCTTTTATCAGTTCAGGGTCAAGGGTATCTATGCTTACTGGAGTCTCTGTAATGGTTTTTGCAAGGGATACGGCTCTTTTAGCCTGCTCTGGCAGGGTATTAAGGGTAGCCCCAAGGTCGATTATATCTGCTCCACGGGCGATAAAAGCTTCGATTTTTGTCTGGAGTGTAAGAGCATCCATCTCCAGGGCCCCTACAATTTCTCCCATAACTTTCATGCGAGCCCTTCCTCCGAGTTTTACACCTCTGAGTGTCAAGGGGGAGGAGGCTTCTTCTTCCTTTTTCTTTATTAACTCGAGAGCCATCTCTTTTCGAACATCAGCAAGGAGTTCGCAGGCCGGAACTTTTTCGGAAAACTCGATTTTTCCGGCAAAAGAAAGTACAAAGCCAAGGTCATAGGCGTGCTTTGGTCCAAGCCGGATTTTACACCCCAATTCTTCAGAAGCTTTTGAAAAATCTCCTGCTACAAGTCCTGGAAGCAGAATAAGGTCATAAACTTTTAAAAGTTCAGCTTCCTGAAACGTTTTAATCAGTTTTCGAGGGGTGATAAAGGCAGCAATATCAATATCGGCTACGAGGATCTCGGCTTTTTCCCCGATTGCTTTCCTGACGGTATTTTCCGCAAGCCGCCCTGTTGCAATCAAAATTTTCATGTTTTTTAGATAGAAGCGCTAATAAAAAAGAGTATCTGTTTGAAACGCATCGGCAAAAAATATAAAGGGGATGAAAAGCCCTAAGCTTTCAGCTTTGATAATCCGGGCTTTTACCTGAGCCTAATTTAATTTATAAAATCAATGATTGACTCATCATGCTTCTTTCTAAAAGACCCTGGGGAATTTCTTAATCGGTCTGCTGTCATTCTTCCGAATCTTCTTTCCTTCATAGAGTCAGCTTCGGCTCTGGTCTCCAGAATTCCTGATTCTGCCTGAGGGCCCAGGATCTGGGCAGACTGCACACCTGTCATGATGGCCATTACTCTGACCTTACCTTCATAGTCCTCCCTGATCCTTGCGCCCCATATGACATTTGCACTTGGAGATAGTTCATAAGTAAGCATGGATGCGACCTCCTCAGCTTCCTTAAGGCTCAGGTCAGGCCCACCAGTTACATGGACAAGGCTTCCGGTTGCGCCCTTGTAGTCAACATCAAGTAGGGGGTGATTTAGGGCAGCCCGTACCACTTCAGTGCTCTTGTCCTGGCTTTTAGACTCACCTACAAGCATAACTGCAACCCCACCACAGCTCATGATAGTTCTTATATCGGCGTAGTCAAGGTTTATTAGGGATGGCACTGTGATAGTCTCTGTAATCCCCTTTACGGTCTCGGCAATTAGCTGGTCCATTACAGAAAAAGCCTGATCTATAGGGAGGTTTGGCACGTAATTAAGCAGCCTGTTATTATCAAGGACAATTACGGTATCAGCTGCCCTGCGCAGATCTTCAAGGCCTTCTTCCGCTTTGTATATCCTAGCTCTTTCAACTCTGAAGGGGCTGGAGACCATTCCTACAACGATTGCTCCCTGCTCTTTTGCTACTTCGGCAACTACAGGTGCAACTCCTGTTCCGGTACCTCCACCTAACCCTGCAGTGATGAAGACCAGGTCAACATCCTTTAACACTTCTTCAAGTGTGCCCCTTGCAAGTTCTGCAGCTTTCTTTCCTGTCTCGGGGTAACCGCCTGCTCCCAGCCCACGCGTGAGAGTTTTTCCCACTAGGATCTTCTTGTCAGCTCTGACATTGTCAAGGTGCTGTTTATCGGTATTAATACAGACTGTTTCCGCACCTTCGATTCCCATATTATATAGACGGTTTACAGTGTTGTTTCCGGCGCCTCCGCATCCAACAATCATGATTCGCGGTTGCCCAAAATCTTCAAAGTCGTCATCAGAGGAAGAATTCTTCCGATATTCTTTCTCTTTTTCACTGAATTTCATTGCTTCCTGTACTATTGACTGCAATTCTATCCCCTCGACTGGATTTGTGTTTGATTGTTACATTTGACTCCCCACCCTTTACATCGGGGGTCACATATCTTTTAATACTCTGAGTGGAGTTATGCGATAACCTTCAGAACCTATCAAAGATTTTCATCCGTTATCTTTAATAAGTTGGCACTCTGCCGAACTTAAATGTTTCGGACTTTTTAAATAATACTCTTAAATTGTTTATCAAGTTTAAATATGTCACCCATAACTCTAATATATCCACTCTTTTACTTTCCTTTAACATTTAATCTCAAAGATGAAGGGTGAGGAACTGCCAAAATGTTTATATATATAAACAATTTTTTTTTCCGAAAGTTCCATTTTCCTCAGCAAAGCTTTCCTGATTATCCAAGTCAGGGCAATTTTCATATTTTCTTTTCTTTATTATTTTGATGCCATGCTTGACTTCAGGGGCTAACACTGTAGTCATGATATTCGTTTTTGATAAAACTTCCTTGATAAAACTTTCTACTATGATCTTGAAATTAAATCAGACTGTTTATATTATTACTTTTAAGTAGAATTCCCCTCTTAAAAACTGTTTCGGTATCGTCCTGGAATTTAGAGGCTCTTGCTTAACTTTTTAATATAATGTTTTCTAAATAAATATAAACATTTCTATATTTATGATCTTCAGATTTTTTCCTAAATTTTGTTTGCTTAGAAAGCTTCGAATTAATTTATTCAGTGTTCGTGTTTTGGAAAGTACAGATAAAGAGGCAAATTAAAATGTAATAGCATGACAAAATCATAAAAAAATACCAAATCAATAAGAAAAATCAATATAACATGCTAAATTCCTACTATATGTTAATACACTAGAGCTTTGTAAATTCATAAAAAATGTGTTATAAGCCATAAGAAACGTTTTGAAACTTTAATCAGCTGTTTGAAATCGTGGTAAACCTGACAAGGTTATGAAAAGTCATTTAACTCATAACATGAGTTGAAAAATATAAGAAGCAATTTAAAACTACGGTTCTGCCGGAGATTTTCCGGGAAAACTTTAAGACTTCAAAATCGTTTTTACTTTAATTTCCAGGAATCTTAGTTACCTTATTTCCTAGAACTTTAATTCCAATCACTAAGCTTTAATTCTGGAGTCAAAACTGTGTTAAAGGCATTAATTTTCGATATGGATGGCGTTCTTGTGGACTCCATGCCCTTCCATGCAGCAGCCTGGAAAAAGGCTTTCATTGAAATGGGTATGGAAATCCAGGACCAGGATATTTATGCAATCGAAGGTTCAAATCCCAAAAACGGCCTTCCTTTGCTTATCCGAAAAGCCAGACAAAAACCAGAAGCATATGATTTTGAAACTATCACTTCAATATACAGGAAGGAGTTCAAACGAGTATTTAAGCTGAAAGCTTTCGACGGAATGAGAGAGTGTCTTGAAGTCCTTAAAAAGCGTTTCCTGCTATCAGTAGTCTCTGGCTCTGACCATCTTATTGTTCACGGGATAGTTGACCAGCTTTTCCCCGGCATATTTGATATTGTGGTTACAGGAGACGATGTTAAAAATTCAAAGCCCGACCCTGATCCTTTTCTTAAAGCCGTTAAACTCCTTAATGTGCAGCGGGAAGAATGCATAGTAATAGAAAACGCTATTCTGGGTGTAGAAGCTGCAAAAAAAGCCGAAATCTACTGTATAGGGATTCCCACATATCTGAAGCCTTCCCAGCTTGATAGGGCAGACCTTGTGGTAGGAGATCACAAACAGCTAATGCAACATCTTCTAAGCCTTGAGCCAGCTCACGGGTTCAGGGTATAAAAAATTTAGTCACTTCTTCAAAAAAGAATTGGACCCCGGATGGGGTCACAGTAACCTTACGGTTTCAAGGTTTGTAAGCGCCCTGGTTTCAATTTTCAGTTTCTTATAAATTGAACTTGCCAGGTCAACGCAAGCTTTTTCGTCCCCGTGCTCAGTAAATACCCTTTCCGGACGAGGCTGCATCCTCTTGATGTAATCCATAAGCTGTCTCCTATCGGAGTGACCTGAGAAACCGTCAACTACCTGAACTTCCATGTTTAACTTCAGGGTTTCAGTACTTCCGCCTTTTCCTGTCATCGGAATTTCTTTCCATCCTTTCTGGATTCTACGTCCGATTGTTCCATCGGCCTGGTACCCTACAAACACCAGAGAATTACGTGGTTCGTCGGAAAAGGCTTTGAAATACTCCATAACCGGCCCTCCGTTCATCATACCCGATGTCGAGATGATTACACAGGGGTGAGGGTTCTGAATTATCTTCTGGCGCATGTCGTGGGAATCAACAGGCTTGAAGCATTCGGACAGGAAGGGGTTCTGGCCTTTCTGGAAGATCAGTTTCCTCAGATCATTATTCAGGTACTCAGGATGTGTAGCATGAATTGCCGTTGCTTCCCAGATCATTCCGTCCAGATAGACCGGAACTTCAGGAATCAGCCCTTTTCTTATAGACTCTTCAAGCACTATCATAACTTCCTGGCTTCGACCTACTGCAAAAGCCGGGATGATGCAAATTCCTCCCCTTTCCACAGTGTTTTTAACTACCATCTGCAGGTGCCTTTCGGCGTCCTTAAGTGAGGGCTGGAAAGCATTGGAATTCCCATAAGTAGCTTCACTGATAACAGTTTCGACTCTCGGAAACTTATTGACAGCAGGATCAAAAAGCCGCGTCTTCTCATATTTGTAGTCTCCCGTAAAGACGACATTATGGAGCCCGTCTCCAATATGGAAATGAGAAATAGCCGACCCCAGAATATGGCCTGCATTATGGAAAGTCAGTTTGATATCAGGAGCGATATCCGTTACTTCCTCGTAGTCCAGGGGAATTGTGTGTTTGAGAGTCTTTGCTACCATGCCTGACTCATAGGGAATCTTTTTCCCTTCTTTTGCTGCCACGTCGATGTAGTCAAGCTGGAGCAGCACCATCAAATCTCGTGTAGGGGGCGTACAGTAGACAGGCCCTTCATATCCGAATTTGAAAAGCAAAGGAACAAGCCCCTGATGATCCAGGTGAGCGTGGGTAACTATCACGGCATCGATCTGGTTTAATGGAAAAACTTCAGGAACATACAGGTAAGGAGTCATGTTTTCGTCCGAACCTACATTGACTCCGCAGTCGATCAGGATTCGGGACTCAGGAGTCGAGAGCAGGAAACAACTCCTCCCCACTTCTTTGCAGCCCCCAAGTGATGTAACCCTTACCCACTGATCTTTAGAGGTACACTCTTTGTGAATCTTCCTCCCCACTGATTTAAGAATCTCTTTTCTTTCCTTGAGGTTGTTTCTCATAAATTCCCTTACATTCTTTACTGTACGGGATTTGATAGGGGGAGTCCGCACAACCTTTGGAATCCAGCCAATCTGCTTTGTGATCTCACGGAGGGTTGCTCCGTGCTTTCCTATCACAAGACCAGGCTTTTCAGCTTCAATAATTACTTCTCCGGAATCTGGGTCAAAATAATAGCTTGAGATTACGGATTCTTTTGGAACAACTTCTTCGATTATAGAAATAGAGTCTTCAGCAGTTGCAAGTACCCTGGGATCAGGGCGCATGGCAATCCGCGTTCTGAGTTCTTTTGCGAGGTTGCGAATAATGTTCCCGTCGTCCGCGAATTTGCGGGGCTCTTCGGTATATAGCACAAGCTGAGGCCCTTCAAATTCCACGTCGGTGATTGTAACTCCCGCGGGTAGATTTTTCTCAATTTTATGTTTGAGGTCTAATAGCACATCTTCAATAGGCATCAAGAATCTTCCTTTTTGTCAAAAAATGGAAAAGTATATAGATATTGGAAAAACGATAGGGTGAAAAAGATGTTAGTTTAGTGTTAAAATAAAAACCAACAGTTTAAGTTATTTAGGTAATGAAGCTCTTATGGATTTTACTTCTTCAGGGTCCAGCCTTCTGAACGCCTCCTTAGTAATCACCACTACATCAATGTTCTCTCCAGACGCTGAATCTCTTTTAGTCGCATTGTGGATCGCCCGGATAGCAAGGTCAAGGCCTTCTTTTACAGTCATATCTTCTCTATACTGGTCTTCAAGTACCCCATATGCCATGGGAGAACCGGAGCCTGTAGCCGAAATTCTTGTCTCTTCAATACTTCCTCCAAGAGCGTCAAGTGAGTAGATCCCAGGCCCATTTTTGTCAACACCTCCTATTAGGAGCTGGACCATCATGGGATAGTAACGGTTAGAATTTAAAAAGTTTGACATTAAAGTTGCAATACCTTTTATTGTCATCGACTCGTTTCTACGCATCTTATAGAGCTGTGATTCCACATTTACGAGCCGCACAAGCTGTTGGGCATCCCCTACCGAACCGGCGGTAGTCATTGCTACAAGGTCGTCGACTTGGTAAACCTTCTTTGCAGTTTTACTTGCGATGAAATTCCCCATTGTGGCTCTCTGTTCACTTGCGAGCACGATACCATCGGTACAAACTACTCCTACGGTAGTTGTGCCCTTTAAATATTTGTCATTATCCATAAACATACCCTCATAATAAGTTAAAAATGAGAAAATGTCGCTAAAAAAAATGTTTTAGTGAGGTAAGTATTTTTAACTTAAATAGCAGGATTTAGCACTTCATTATCTCATTATTAATATCGCTATATATAAGTTTTCCTTCTCTTTTTTATTGAAAGCGTCTATATTTAAATTCGAAGGAAGATTTGGCAAAATAATTTCATTTCTTTTCGTTTACAGGAGATTCAAACCTCCTTATACCTCGAAAAATCCAAAATTTAAAGAAAAAGTCTCTCGACCTCTTCAGCAAGTTTATTTATTCTCTGAATCACATTTTCAGGTACCTCTTGCTTCCGCATGAGCGCAGTTCTCTCAGCTACAGTAATCCTTTTCGTTCCCTTAACAAGGTTATCGGCATGAGCAACGATTTTTTCCTCAAGGCTTCGTGGAAAATAATCGTCCTCCGGAAGCCCTAAACTCCGTGCCTCTTCTTTTGAGATCCCTGCTCCTATATGCCTTTTTATTATTTCAGAAATCTCTGGCTCGATTCCCTCAATCCTGGCTAACCTGTACCCTTCTACTGCATGAGCGATTTTATGTGTTTTACACCTTCCTAAATCGTGAAGAAGAGCCCCGACTTCCACCAGTTCCGGGTTTACGTTATGCCCTGATGCTTTTGCTTTATTTGCAATCTCGACTGCGAGTGATGCAACTTCCTTGCAATGTTCTATGACATTTGGAGCACATCCGTTTTCCTCAAGCAGCTTTATTGCTTCGGCTCGGGTAGTCAAGGTAGATCACTTACGCTGAACTGAGAGCATCTACACGTTTTCTCAGTACATCAATAAAATGGGAGTTGTCGTAGAAGACCAGGTCTTCTCCACACATAGGGCAGAGAAATTCGGTTTCTGTAGCTTCGTCAAAAAGAAGGCGAACACAACCCTGAGGGCACATATAGAAGACATTATTCTCCTCAAACTCAAGGCGAGTCTTCAGGTTACGGAGCAATTTTTTCTTTTCCTTCATAAGCTGGTGCTCTATGTCAGAAAAATCCAGGCGCCATAGGTATGTCAACCACCCACTGTTTGAATCTCTCTCCCTGCGACATATTGCAAATTTATTTTCGTTTAATATGAAGAGCGTTCTCCTCACGGTGTTCAAAAGAACATCGGTCTTTGCCGCAATTTCTTCATCCGTAACCTCGCCTTCAGGCATTTTTTCAATCATTTTTAGCCCGTCTTCCCCTACAAGGCTCAGGAGGTATCCTCTAATTACCTTGTCATTTAAATCAACCAATATGTTCACCTCGCAAATGCCAGTATGAATTGGACATACCAGTATTAAAATTTACATTCCCCTTTTCCGGAAACATTTCTTAGCCATAAAAAATTGAACATTCTTAACATTCTTAACTTTTAATTTTCATATATTCTTGGCAAATCTCAGGTATCTTCTCTTTTCAGCTGGTTTTCAATAAAAGCTCTTATCCTGTTTGCCCCTTTTTCAAGCGATATAATTGCCTTTTCCCTGGTAGAGGTACACGCGAAAAGGGAAGTAAGAGGCCCATCAGGCTCTACAACAGTCCCCTGGAAGGGAATGTCAGCGCCTTTTTCCCTTAGAATGAGCTCCATGAGCTTTTGATCTATAAAAAGTTCTCGATCCGAGTAGATAACTCCTCGTGCAGCAAAACCTTTAGCTTCGGGTTTCTCAGGAAGTTCTCCTCTAAAACAGCCAGCATGGGCTTCAAAAAGGTTAATGTTCATCGCCTTCTCGACAGTATCAAGACTTCCCTGGAATCTCGGGTTTATTTCAAGTACTACAGGCCCTTTTTTTGAAGTCAGGAAATCCACTCCGTTTGAGCCGAGGAGCTTGAAATCAAGCATCAGTTCTTCAGCAAGGGCTTCCATTTCCTCAGCTTGATCTGTCCTGAAAGGGGTTATATTTCCACAATAAGCAAAGGGTAGCCGCGAAAGCCAGGTTATTCCTATAAGCTGTTCGTTTACAGCCACTGACAGAGCTTCGTTCTTTGTAGAAAGCAAGGAAACACTTGAAGGTGTTCCTTCCAGAAACTCCTGAATAACAATAGTCTCTTCTGTAAGCTCTGGATTAAGTCCTTGTAACTCCTCAAGGATGGCTAAAAGCTCCTGTTTGCTCCTGGCAATTCGGTTGAAAATTCCTCCTCCACCTGAAGCTGGCTTAATCATAACTGGATATTCTATTGCGTCCAGTTCTTTCGGGGAATAGCAGCGTGGATGAGGGATTCCAAGGGCTTCAAGCTTTTTTGAGAGATAAAGTTTATCTGAGGCCTTCTGCATGGCATTCGGACTGCTGGCGAGTACAGGGAAGGGGAAATCATTATGGTTAAGCATTTCCAGTCCCGAGCCCGGAACAAGGGCATCAAACTCAAGTCCAAACTCAGCCATCTGAGCCTTTATCCGGGAAGCTTCGAGCTGGTGTAATTCCTGTATGGTTCTGCACTCGAGAAATGCTGATGCATAGGCGCATTCCCGAAGGTCAAGATCACAGAAAGCATCTATAGAGCAGACTGTATAGCCAGCACGGCTTGCAGAGCAGACAACATTCCGGGTATCAAATCCGATTACAAGGATATTCTGCATGTTTCCTCTTTATGGACTATTTATTTTGCTTGCGGAATCTCAGAATGCGCCAGTGCAAAGATCCCATAAGGGGTTTTCAGGACAGGAATTTCACTTCCTGCTTCTGCATTGAACGACATCGGTTTCTTTATGGCAACAGTCTCATACGTTTCAGGGTCGAGAACCAGAATTGCGTTGTCTTCGATTGAGACCAGCACTGTTAAAACCGTATCTCCTATGTTGCCTATTTTCTCTGCTCCTTTTAACTCTTCAGGGGTTGAGATAAATCTTGAGCCGTCCTCAAGGGAAGTTCCATTAACCTTTTTTCCGGAACTCTTTATCTGAATAATCTTTCCTCTGAACTTTATCACATCTCCTGGTCTGAATTCGGGAAGGCGTACAGCAAAAGTAATCCTGTAAAGATTCTTCCCATCTTTCATTCCGACAAGGGTAGGAGATTCGGAAAAGTTACCTCCAAGTTCTGAGGTGATTAGCCTACATATCTGCCTGCTGGCATTCATGGAACCCATGTAAAGGTCTATTCCTCCCTTTTGCTCGACTTCTTCACTTATAAACGCAAGTCGGTCACCCTTTTTTCTCATGCTTTCCGTGGCTTCTCTGGCGATAGCCATAGAGCGTTTTTTCTCTTCTTCTGTAGGAAACCTGCCTGCTGCCCTGATCTGGATAATCGCTTCAAAATATCCTCCTGACTCCCTGCTGCACATATCGCAAGCTGTTCGCTGAATCCTTACCTCAGTCTCAGCTTCTGCGTGCACAGGCTCTTCCCTGACCACTGCATCGACTTCAGCTCTTACCATATACATATAAGGCGTAATCTCTCTGGGTTCAAGGTAGACTTCCACATCTCCGGCTTCGTTGTGGATGAAAAGAGTATCTTCTACGGCCTTTAGCACTACATCTTCAATATTACCAACATCTTCCCACCGGCCTCTATGAAAGT
Organism: Methanosarcina barkeri MS; assembly: GCF_000970025.1. Classification (GTDB taxonomy): domain Archaea; phylum Halobacteriota; class Methanosarcinia; order Methanosarcinales; family Methanosarcinaceae; genus Methanosarcina; species Methanosarcina barkeri. Next base: position 3,623,981 of record NZ_CP009528.1, on the reverse strand, counting down.
GTGCTCCGCAAGCTGAACATATCCTTACATGGAGTACATGGGGCAATTCAATCAGTTTGAAAGTCTCAAAAAAACAGTCCTTGCAAACTGAGTCAAAGAGCTTGTAGCATTCTCTGCCGCATTTAGGGCATGTAATAAAATTCATCTGTAATCCTTACTTATAGTCTTCTTGGAGTAGTAACAATCTTCTTGAACAATAGTCTTCCTGGAAGAATAATTTTGAAAATATCAGGAAGGAAAATTTCTGCAGTATATTTAAGCAATTGACCTGTTAAGCTTACTCATGCTATTTAAAAATAGCTGGAGTTGCTAATTTCCTTTTAGTATTCAGGCTCCCCCAATTATTTGAGTGCAAAATTAGCAAAGAGTATATGTCCTTTTTTAATCGACTAAGTTATGATTTATTTGTAACTTATTTATAAATTATTTACTAATTATATTTTAAATGTTCATTAAATTTGTACTTGTCTTATATAAATATTTCTTGGATTCAAAAGTATCAGAAATACTAAAAATTAATTTTCATAGGTCTCGTTTTTCTGAAAGTCAAAGCTACTTTAGTACGAAACTCTCTAAAAAAACACTAAACATATAATTTCACAATTTTTAAAAAAAATAGGACTTACGCAGTTAAAATGCCGAAAACTTGATATCTTTATAAATATACTTATGGCTTAGTGTTTCTCTAAAAACGTACGGAGTTATGGACATAAATCCACCTAAGTGTACCGACATTGACTACATTAATTTTCTCATTGCGGCTTCTAACGTTTTTAGCTGTACTGAAGCTGCTAGATGTTATCCAGACATAGCTAATGCTCCTTCTCATGATGCTTTTACTCGTTGCCTTCAAAGGCAACCTCCAGACACGGAAGCACTATGGGAGGAAGTAAAAAGTTATGTCAAGCTTAAGGGAGGATACCTAATTGTTGATGATTCAACATTAGATAAACCATACGCAGAAGAAATTGCTTTTGTTCGTCGTATGTGGAGTGGAAAACATCATCGTACTGTAAAGGGAATAGGCCTGGTTACCTTAGTTTGGACTGACGGTACAACCGTTATACCTATCGATTTTCGAATTTATAACATCGATGTAGACGACAAAACAAAGAATGACCATTTCCGTGATATGCTTGACAAGGCCGAAGAACGTGGTTTTAATCCCAAATTCGTTTTATTTGATACATGGTATGCAAGTGTGAAAAACCTTAAAGCCATTAGACAGAAAGAGTGGCATTTCCTTACAAGATTGAAAAATAATCGTTTGGTAAATCCTGACAACAAGGGAAATGTGCCACTTGAAACAGTAGATATTCCTCCAAAAGGACGTGTGGTTCACCTCAAAGCATATGGATTTGTAAAGGTGTTTAGGATAGTTTCAAAAAATGGAGACACGCAACACTGGGTTACAGATGTGCAAGAGATGGATGAAGCAAAACGTGAAGATTTGGCAAAGAAGTCATGGAAAATTGAGGAATATCATAGGGGAATAAAACAGTTCTGTGGTGTCGAAAAATGTCAGGCAAGAAAGGAAGAATCACAAAGAGCACATATAATGTTCTCATTAAGAGCTTTTCTTAGACTGGAATTACAAAGAATCAAAAGTGGAATATCCTGGTTTGAAAGTGCTATGAAAATTAGAAGAGTGGCAGTGACAGAATACTTAAGGAATCCCCAATACACGTTAAATTAATTCAAATATTTGAAAGTTTGGAAAAAACAATATGCTAGGAGCCAACTGCGTAACTCCTAAAAAAGAAATTTCCGTGTCTTTATGACACGGAATATTAATATTCAAATTTATTTTCTACTTATTTCTTTGGAGGCCAGTTCTTTTCCATAAATCCAGGCAGTCTTCCTGAATCCATTGGGCCCACAAGAATATTTGCACTGAGTTTGTCCTCAAGGTCACCCTGTAGACGTGCAGCCAGACCCGGAGTGATTACAGTGTTGTGTGTAACATCCTTCTTGAGGTCAAAGCCTGATTTATCAAAAGCATCCTTTACTTTGTCCGCAGTCAGCTGGCCACCGGCAACAGATGCTTCTACACCAATACCATCGGTGTTAACTGCAAGAAGCCAGCAGTCGATACCGTTTGAGGAAAGGTCGCTCTCTACTGTATAATAAGTCAGAGCAAAGTTTGTGGTAAAGAGTACAGGTGAATCCGCTGTTGGGTTTCCTACCTTGTACATCTTTGAGTCCACAGCCACAGGAGTCCTCGGGTCGGTATAGATTGTCTCGGCCATGTGCACCTCAGGAATGGTGGCGTATGGCTCCATACTGTGGAGAATCATAATATCGCCATACCTGATAGTAAATACGGCAGCCATTGCAGTTTCCCAGTACGAGGCGCTGACAGGGTCCGAAATTCCAGCCATCCATGCAGTAAACGGCAGAGCCATGATCGGGTATGCGATCTCTGTATCTCCCATAATGCCTGCTCTCCTGATCTTCAGGAAATTGCTGAAGGATTCCTTCATGCCTTTACCTGTTGGACAAGTTCCTGGGTCAAGTACAATGTTCTTAATACCTGCCTCTGCAAATGTTTTTGCAAGAGTCTTGAGGGCATCAAGGTCATTTACAGCTGAAACCACCACAGGCACATTGTATTCAAGTGCTAGTTCGCCTATTTCCTTCCAGTTGTCCTTGTTTGCAGCGTAGAGCAGTGGGTTTGCATCCTTTGCCGCTTCAAGTCCTGCTTTAAGAACTTCAGGGTTAAAGGAACAGAATATCATTGGTATGCCAACTTCTGCAACTTTCTTAACCGCTGCTGCGAACTTTGCAGGATCGTTTGATACAGACCTGATTGCCACACCGTCAAGGAGCAGGTGTCTCCCGACATAGAACTTCTTGAAGTTTGCAATATTCTTCACTCTTTCAACAAGTGCGGCTTCTTCCATTGTGTCCGTCACATCGAAGAACATCTTCGTCTTATTGAAGAAAGTCAATTTGTGACGGTAAAGCACATCGTCGCCCCCGATCTTGACTGCTCTTTCACCCACTCCGACTTCCACTTCTTTAATTTCAGGTGCAAGTAGTCTGTCAAGTTCTGCAAGCTTCTTTGCAAACTTCTTCTCTTTAATCAATGGTGAGCAGTCTGTTGTCTTTCCTGACCTGTCTATGAGCTTTGAAGCAAATGCCATACATGTTGCTTCACCGCATTCTCCACAGTTGGTCTGCGGGAGGTATTTGTAAGCTTCTAATGGGCTGTTTATCTTCATTTTTCACACCTCCGCTCCGATCCAGTTAGCAATGTCAACCGGCTCTGCCTCAATTGAACCGAATAATGTCTGGGTAATCTGCTTCAGTACAGCAACTGATGTTGGGTGCATCATCATGAAGAGATCGTTTCCTGCAATTGCAAGTGACAGTCCAGTAATGATTTCCCATATAGGTCCTCTGTATTCTCTTGGTCCCCAGTCCGAATCTTCCTTCAGTGGTGAGCTCACCATCCATGACTCACGGGCACCCCATGCGTTTGTAGTACCAGAAGACATTGGGAAGGTCAGTTCATCGTCACCCATAAGTGCTGCAAGTCTTATACGCTCCATGTTGGTGTATGCGTAGTCTAGACCATAACCAAGTGCTGCAGTTGTTGGATCCATGATGATCCTGTCTCTTGGGACATTGCACTGCTTCATGAGCTTCCTGTTAAGTTCCTTCTGTGAGTTCATATCAAGCTGAGTCCATGACAGAACATCGTGGTCATACTTTAATGCAGCTTCTGCAATCTTTGCGTAGTCAAGGTTCAGGCTAGCAGATGCAATAAGGCAGCGTTCTCCTTCTGCCACTTCTGCTGCCTTTGCAAGAACCTCCGGGTCTTTCTGTGGGTTCCCTGAACCGCCGATTGCGATTGGTACATCAACAGCCTGTAGTACTTCTTCCACCGTCTTTGCTGCTTCCTTTGCCGGTGTGTCCTTAATCAATGGGTCTGTTGAGATCAGGTGGATTGTGATCATATCTGCGTTGAACTTCTCCACGTTCTTCTTTGCCCATTCTCCAGGGCTGTCCATTACTTCATCATAGTTCACCTTGACGGCTTTTGCAAGCCCGATTCTCATGTCAAACACATCAATTGTAACCTGATTCCTGTTTGGCATTACGGCATCCGGGAAGAACGGCAGAGCTTTCTCTCCACCAAGCATGACCCTCTTTCCACGGCTTCCACCATCTGCAGATGTGTTGCCTATTGGTACTTCCTGAATCTGATTTGCCCATTCTGCAATGTTTTCAAAATCGAACTTGGCAGGAATGAGGTCCTTAAGTTTCGGTGCTGCCAGAGCAGGGGACACTGCAGGAGCAGCTGCTGGAACACCAGCTGGGGCACCAATGCCTACAGGTACTCCAAACATGCTAGCAAGTCTTGCGAAGTGCTGTGCGAGTACTGCATTCTCCTGTCCTAGAAGAGCAGCAAGCATCGGGTCAAAGCCGCCTCCGAGTCCATTGAGCTCAATCTCAACGTCCCCTTCAATAGTTACACCTTCAAGGGAGAGTATGTCCATGTCCTTGAACATGTCTGTCATTTCTGATAATTTAGCTTTCTTTGCCATGTAAACCTCACCTTTTCCGTAAATTTTCCGTTTTGATGAGTTACTTAAATAAAGAAATAATACAGATTTTACTTCCAGATTCTTCCCTTTATGGAAAGAATAATTAGGGGCAGAAGCAAATCCTGCTCCATATTTCACATGATTTTGAATGTCATTTCAAGCCCTTAAAACGGGCAAAGAATCTATATCTTATTTCCTGAACGGTTTTTGCAATATCACAGGTTTAATAAGAAAACGGGATTATAATCCCAGTTTTTTTATAATATTTTCGATTTCTACTGCAGCAACCGAGTCATCCGAAATTTGGAAGAGAGGTATGCCTTTTATATCCATTTCCTCTATTTTTGGGTCTAGTGGGATCATACCTATCATACTAAGTTTCAGATCCTCTGCCAGTTTGACAAGCTTTTCTCGGTTAGTATCTGTAACCTTATTTGCAATAACGTGAATTC